>DAIRES010000065.1:0-7144 GCA_036795465.1 Hyphomonadaceae bacterium | reverse complement strand
CCATCCCGATATAGTTGGCGTGCAGCGCAAAGATGCCCAGCGCGTTGGCGGCGCAAAGCCCAGCAAACAGCGAAAGCTGTGCTGGATCGATCTTCGCGATCGCGATGAACATCAGACCCATCGCGCTCGAAGCGCCAAGCGCCACGCGAAGCATGTGGCCAAGCACGGGATCGGCGTAGCGGAAGCGATATCCTCCGGCAATCCACACGCCCGTGACGCACAGCACGGACATCAGCATGTAAGGCAACGCCGCGCCGAACGGTATCGCCAGCAGGTCGATGCCCTGCGACAGGCAAAGCGCAAGCGTGATGAGGATGGCCGCAGCAGCATCGATGAATCGCGTCGCGACACGTACGCCGCTGCGATGCACGAAGCGCCGCCGGCGCGCAGTCTGGCTCACGACGGGAGCGGACCTGTCACTCTCCCGCCGTCCCGTCTGGATTGATTTCGGCCTGTCAGCCCAGGCCAGTCTCTCTGCACGCATCGAATGTCCACAACGCTCGAGGGCCCCTCTCGATGTCGATGAAGCTATCGAAACAGGGTCAAAACGGCCTTCAGGCGATCGATGAAATTCAATCGATCAGGCCTTCGCGCGAGGCGGAATCAACGGAATCAGCGGCAGCAAGGCGATAAAGGCGAGGGCGATTGCCATGAAGCAATCGCGAAACGCCAGCAGCTGCGCGCTCGCCCATACCGCCGCCGCCATCTGTCGCCCGGCCATCGCGGCAGCAGCAGGCGGCGCAAGCCCGCTCTCCTCCAGCGCCTGCCGCAGCAGCACCATCGCTTCCACAGCCTGCCCGTTCAACTCGTTAACGAGGGGTTGCAGCGTTTGCGCGTGGAACGCGGCGCGATCCTGCAGCAACGCCGACAGTATCGCCACGCCCAGCGCGCCTCCGGTCTGCGTGAGAAACGTCGCCGCCGGCGCAGCCGAAGCGAGCATGTCCGGCGCCTGCCGCATCGCGCTCGCATTGGCGGCAGGCATCACCGTCGCGATCCCCGTGCGGCTCAGCGCAACGGCAAACGCCATCGCGGAGAACGAGGTGAACCCCGCGACATCCGACAGCAGCCACATCGACCCGGCAAACATCAGCACGCCCGCGCCCAGCAGCAGGCGCGCATCGATCCTGTCGCCCAAGCGCCCCGCCAGCGGGAAGCACAGCGTCATCGCCACGCCCGCCGGCAACAAGATCTCGCCCGCACCCGTCGGCGAATAGTGCTGCACCAGCTGCACGAACAGCGGCACGAGATAGGTCGAGCCATAAACCGCAACGCCAGTCGCAAAGATCGCCAGCGCCGCCAGCGAGAAGGCCGGCCGCGCAAACAGCTTCAGGTTCAGAACCGGAAACGGATGCCGGCTCTCCCACGCCAGGAACGCGATCACCGCGACCGCCGCCCCGCACAGTCGCAACGCCGTCCCACCATCATCCCATCCCTCACGCGCCCCGTGCGCCAACCCTTGCAGCGTCAACGCCAGCGCCGCGATCACCAGCGCCAGCCCCTGCCAGTCCAGCTTCGGCCGCATCGCCGCCCGCTGCGCCGGCAGGAAGGCAAGCCCCAGCAACATCGCCGCCGCCGCCAGCGGCGTTGTCGCGACAAACACGATGCGCCAGTCGAAGGCATCGATCAGCACGCCTCCAATCACCGGCCCAAACGCGGGTGAGACGATCACGCCCAGCGAATAGATCCCCACCGCCGCAACACGTCCGCGTTCGGGGAAGATCTGGAAGATCAGCAGCATCGCCATCGGCTGGATCAGCCCGGCGCCGGCGCCTTGCATCACGCGCCCAATCACCAGCGTCACAAGATCATGCGCGCCTGATCCAACAACGCTTCCCATAATGAACACAGCCATCGCCGCCGCGAAGCTCGCGCGCATGCCGAACGAGGCGATGGCCCATGTGTTCAACAGCATGAAGCCCGTCGACGCGGTGAGAAACGCGGTCGACAGCCATTGCGCCTCGTCCTGCCCAAGCCCGAACGCGCCGATCAGCGACGGCAGGGCGACATTCACGATGGTCGCCGCCATCATCGCGCCGATTGCGCCCAGTGCGAGAATGCCGATCAGCCCCCAACGTCGCGCAGTCGTCGATGGCGCGCTCATTGCGCGGTGCTGATCTTGAGCGTCGCCATGGCGCCGGGGCGAACCTGCACGCAATCGCCGCCTATGCTGATGCGCACAGGCACGCGCTGGGTGATCTTGGTGAAAACGCCGGTGGGGTTCGCGTTCGGTATCAGCGCGAACTCCGAAGTCGCCGCATTTCCGATCCGCTGCACTGCGCCGCCGCACGTGGCTCCTGCCGCGTCCAGTGCAATCTCGACATGCGCACCGGGGCGCACGCGCGCGAGATCCGTCTCCTTGATATTGGCCTCGATCCACACATCGTCCGGGGCATGGGCCAGCGCTATGCGCGCGCCCGGCGCAACGTGCTCGCCCTGATCGGCAAATACCTCGTCGATCACCCCGTCCAGCGAACTGAGGATCGCGTGCTGCCCGAAAGTCAGCGTCTGCGCTTCAATCCGCTGACGCAGGGCGCGCGCTTCCAGCATCAGCGCGCCGACATTGCCGTCGATCACCTGCGCTTCGCCCGCTTCGGCCTTGGCCTCGCCAATCCCTGCGCGGCTCCGGCTGATTGCGGCGTCGGCGCTCGCTACGGCCTGCCGCGCAGCTTCAAGGCTGGCAATCGCGCGATCCATCGCCGCCTGCGTGACAAGCCCCGCCGCCTGCAGCTTCACCGTCCGCCCATGGTCCGCCTCTGTGGCCTGCAACCGTGCGCGCGCTGTTGCGGCTTCCGCCTGCGAGGCCGCAAGGCCGGATTGGCTGCTGTCGATGCGACTGCCGCCCAGCGCCCGCGCCAGCCTGGCCCGAACCTTTTCGCGCTCGATCTGCGCCTCCAGCGCTTCAAGATCGAGCGTCATGGCGTCCAGCGCCAGCCTAGCTTCGCGATCGTCCAGCCGCGCGATGATCTCTCCGGCCCTCACCGTATCGCCCGCCGCAACGGGCAGCGCCACGATACGTCCCGCCACCTCGGAAGAGATTGTCACCATGCGCGCCCGCACGCGCGCGTCAGACGTCACGATCACCCCGGCATGGTCGACCACCCACCACGTCGCCGCCGCCATCAGCGCAAGCCCACCTGCCGCCAGTGCGGCGTGCAACGGCCGCAAGCGAAGCCGCTCTTTGGCTCCGCTGGCGACAGCTTCGCGAGGAATGGTCTGGTTGCCGGTTTTCTGGAGCATGAGCCGCGCAAATCGGCCGCTGGCCCGCACATGCAGCCAGCCTCAGCCTGATCGCGATGGCAACGAAGCAGGGCCTGTCCCGCAATCCGGGGCAACCCTAGGTTGCTGGCTTCGACTGACTGACGCCGAAGCCGGAACCCGGAATCAAAACGGGCTGCCTCCGGTCTCGAAGGCAGCCCGCTCTGTTGAACATCGAAGGTCCTAGTGGCCGCGCTTGTCGTAGGAGATGATGCAGCCATCCGTCATGTGATAGCTCGGCGTCACGGCCTTGCCGGCCAGAACGGCATCAAGCGTTACGGTCGCATAGTCATTGTCCGGCTTGGCCTTGGCGCGGCCAAACGTGACACGGTCATTGATCGGGCCCTGATAGAGGATCTTCCAGGTCTTCGGCTCGACGATCAGCGTTTCCGTCGCGCGTTCCACGCCCCACGGCTCCGTCACTGACTGGTCGGCGTCCTTCAGGATCGGCATGGTGATGTCGAATTCCTTGGCTTCCTTGGCGATCATCTCCGGCGTGTCGTGCGTGTTTGGGTTGATCATCAGGAACTTCACGCCCTTGGCCTCATACTTGGCCTGGAGCGAATGGAAGTCGGGGTTCAGCTGCTGGCCGATCGGGCAGCCCTTGGTGTGCATCGAGATGACGATCGCCTTGGCGTCCGTCATTTTATAGAGCTCATGCACTTTGCCCGCCGTGTCCTTCAGCTTGAAGTTGGTCATCTTGGCCAGCGGCAGCGTCAGTTTGACGGCGGTGGCCGTATCCGTGGTGGCTTGCTCGGCGGTCGGCGGCGAGCAGGCGGCGGCGAGACCCATCATGAGGGTGGCGGCTGCGGTGGCTGTGAAAATCCGGCTGAGCATGGGGGGATGCCTTCCTGATCGCGTTTCCCGGGCTTTATCGCCCTGATTTGGTGTGACGTGGATTATCCGGCAATCGCCTGACACCGTCAAACCAGCTCGACCGTAAAGCACTGCAATGTGTTCGGTTTTGACCTGAAACAACCGCCCATCTTCCCTCTCCAAACGAAAACAGGCGGCCGAAGCCGCCTGTTCCCGTGTTTTGGCAGGTTTCTGAACCTAGAAGGTCTTCTTCAGGCCCACCTCGATGGTGCGACCCAGCGGGTTGCCCATGCGAGGATCGTAGCTCAGCTCCTGGCGCGAATACGGCGGGTCGTTGTCCAGGATGTTCGCCACCGTGGCCGTGAGGCGCAGCGTGTCGGTGATGTCGAACAGGTAGGTGAAGTCGAACGACAGCCAGTCCGCACCCTCGACGCCGTAGGTGGTCGGGTTGAGTTCGGTCGAGGTCGGCAGCGTCGTGCCCGGCAGGTAACCGTCGAGCGCGATCGGGCCACGTTCGTCATCGACGCCCGAAACATACTGGGCGGCGAGGCGGAAGTTGTGGCGGTCCATCCGGTAGTTCGCGCTGACGTTAGCGCGGATTTCCGGAGAGGCGAAGCCGACGACTGCGTAGTTCAGGTCGCCAAGACGATCGTCGATCGGCTTGATGGTGAACCCGTCGATGACCGACGCGGTATTCTCGTCCTTCGTGGTGTAGGTGGCGTTGGCCATCAGGGTCAGGTCGCCGCCGAAGAACGGCAGGTCGTACATCACCTGAACGTCGTAGCCTGCGGTGTGCTGGCCGGGGCCGTTACCGTAGTCGGTACGAACCAGGTTCAGCGCGCTGGCTTGCGTCGTGCCCTGCACGCAGGCGCCGCCGTTGAACTGCACGCGGCCGGAGAGAACCAGCGGGTGCGAGCAGTCAGCGTAAGCGGTTGCGCCGGTCGGGAGCGGACGCAGGCCGATGCCGACGCCGCTCGGGATACGCGTGCCGTCACGGTTCGCGAACGCCATCGTGTCGGTCGGGTTTGCCTGGCCGGCTGCGGTCGAGTTGTAGCGGAACACGCCGTCGGCGATTTCGTTTGCCGTGGCGAGGAGGCCCAGCTCGTTCTCGGTTTCAATGTCGAAGTAGTCGACAATGACGCTGAGGCTGTGCTCGGGGGCAAAGCCATCCGACTGCCAGATCACGCCAATGTTGGCGGCCTTGGCCGTTTCAGCGACGATATCACCGCGCGTGACGGTCTGCGCGCCCAGCCATGCGCCACCGGCGCGGGTGTAGCTGTTCACGCCGTTCGCGATGTCGCCGGGGATGAGGCCGGCCGGCGGGGCTTGGTAGTTGGTGCCGTAAGAGCCGCGCAGCGAGAGCGGGCCCCAGACGTCCCATTTACCCGAGACTTTATAAACGGTCTCGCCGAGGCCGCCCGAGAACTCTTCCTTGCGGACCGCAGCCTGCAGGTTGAAGTTATCGAGGACTGGGAGCTGCAACTCGCCGAAGAGCGAATATTGCTGCTGGTCGGCATAGTCAGGCGGGTTCGTGCCGAAGAACACGAACGGTCCACCGGCGTCGAGCGTGCAGCCCGTGAACAGCGGATCGGTGATGGTCCGCGGTGTTGAAGCGGTCGGAACGCCGCCGACAGCGACCGTCGAGTCGGTCGGCCAATCGCACTGCTGGTTGCCGTTGTAGAGATCGCTTTGCACGTTCTCGCGGAACTCGCTCTGGCGCATCTGGGTGCCGGCAGCCCAACCGATGGTGCCGCCGGGCAGCGCGATGCCCGAGTCGCCGTTGAACACGAGGTCAACGCTGAGACCCGAGGTGATCGTTTCCGACGCACGGTCGTCGAACAGCCAACGGGCGACGTCAGCACGGTTTTCCGAGCCCGCGATGAAGCGCGAGTTGGCCAGGCCCAGTTCGGGTTGCTCGGCGAACGAGCTGGCGAAGGGGTTCCAGTAGTAGCAGCCGAAGGCTGCCCGCGCGGCGGCCGACGTACCGACCGACGTGTTCTGGATGCCGAACTGGTTCGGGTTCGTGTCGGTCAGAGTGCAGTTCGGGCCGCCGAAGCCGGAAAGGGCGTTCTGCAGGCGGAAACCGATGACGTCGGGCTGGGTGAAGTAGCTAATCGACTGGTTGTACGTGACGTTGAAGTCATAGCCGATGTCGCTGAACGAGCCGCCCAGTCGCCCAGCGTCCCTTTCAGGCCACCCGACACGCGCCAGATCTGGTTGTCGACCTTCGACGGAACGCCGAAGCCGTTGCCTTCGCCCAGGAACGGGTTGCCGCCGTGAGCGAACGCCCGATACGTCAGGGCCGAAAGTCCCTGCGTGTTGGCGCGAGCCGTCGGGCTGATCAGGCCAAGAGCCTGCTGCTGATCAAGGAAAGCAGATGCATAGGGGTTCGTCGCAGGCGCGTAGAACTGATACGTCGCGCCCGTGCTGATGCCCGGTCCACGGATCACAGGCTGAGCCGGCGATCCAAACACCTGCGGCGACATCACCTGACCGTATGAAGCGTCGAAGTGGAACTTCATGTTGTCAGTGACATCCGCGTTGAGCTGCGCGTAGCCGCGGTAGATGTCGTTCTCTTCGACCAGGTTGTAGTACGAAATGTAATTGTACATGCAGGCCGGGATGCCAGTGGTCACCCCGTTCGGGTTGTAAACACCGCCAACGGCGTTGCAGTCTGTCGGCGTGAAGTCGCGCTGCAGACCGGCGACCGCCGATCCAAATTCGCGGTCAGGCGCTGTGCCGATGGCGCCGGCCGTGTAGGAGGCGGGACGCGTGCCGCGCGGCAGCCACGACGCCATGTTCGTCAGGGCCGACCACGGCGAGGGGTTCACGCCATAGGGAACGCGGTTGGTGAAGTCGCGGTCTTCCGTTTCAAGGCGCGAACGGTGATCCCATTCAGCCGACCACATGAAGTTGACGCTGTCGTTGCCGATACCGCCGAGCACGCTCAGGCCGTAATCGCCGTCCGAACCGTCGATGTATTTGTATTGCGAGCCAATCTCGAGGCCAACAAAGTCATCGCGCGTGATGAAGTTGACGACGCCGCCGGTGGCGTCCGCGCCGTAGATGACCG
>DAIRES010000293.1:0-3271 GCA_036795465.1 Hyphomonadaceae bacterium | reverse complement strand
GGCGACCAGGTCGGGCTCTCGTCCTGATAGCCATCCGTCAGGATGCGCATGCCCGAACCATCCGTCCGGATAACACCGATAGAGAACTTGCCGTCGCCCTGGCGCGAGAACGCGATCCAGTCGCCACGCGGCGACCACACCGGATCGGTGAACCGGCCTGAGTCAAACGTGATGCGGCAGGTCGTGTCGCGTCCACCCTTCGGGCAGTTCATCTGCGCGCCGTCTTCCCGCATGATGTAAAGCTGCGGTCCAAGGCCACGGTCCGACACGAACACCATCATTTTCCCATCGGGCGAGAAGGACGGCGACGTATCGATCGCCGCGTCATTCGTCAGCCTGCGCGACGTGCGCCGCGCCAGCTCGATCACATAAATGTCCGAGTTCCCGCTCACCGCACGGCTCAGCGCGATCGAGCGTCCATCCGGCGAGAAGCGCGCCGAATAATCCATCGAGTTCGGACCTTCCGCGAGCACTTCCTGCCGCCCCGTCTCGATGTCGTAGAGATACGTGCGCAGCAGCGTCGCGCCCGGATACTTCGGATCGGGAACATACGCGCCGTAGAGAATGCGCTGGTCCGTCGGCGAGAAGCGCGGGTTGATGACCGAGGTGAACCCGGCCAGCAGGAACTCCGCATTCGCGCCGTC
The DNA here is from genome assembly GCA_036795465.1 of Hyphomonadaceae bacterium. Taxonomy (GTDB): domain Bacteria; phylum Pseudomonadota; class Alphaproteobacteria; order Caulobacterales; family Hyphomonadaceae; genus UBA7672. The sequence continues at coordinate 2,627 of DAIRES010000293.1, read as the reverse complement.
CTGGTCCATGATCGCCAGGCGGCCACGCACCGGATCTTCCCCCGGCGTCTTCGAGACGAACACCACGCGGCTGTCGAAATAGCCGCCATCGCCCGTCAGCTGCGAGAAGATGTCATCTGCCACGCGGTGCGCCAGCCTGCGCCAGTTCAGCGGCGTCGCCACCGTATATTGCCGCGCAAACTGCTGCGACGCGCCGTAAACGTTGTACAGCCGGAACTGCACGGTCATGTTGTTGTTGCCGGGATTGATGATGACGTTCCCGACGATCAGCGCCTGCGCCGCAACGCCCGCCACCTGCCAGTCCGGATAACGCGGCGCCATGTCGAACGACAGGTCGCGCTCGATGAACGCCGCCTTGTCCACCAGCTCGAACACGGCGGAGGAGGCGAGATCCTTGCGCAGCACATCGCTCAGCTGCGCCGCGATCTCCGCTGCGCCCGTGCCTTCAGAGTCGAAGTCCGGCACGGCGATGCGCATCGGCACATATTCCTCGCCCACCACGGTCACGCGCAGCTGCGCCGCAGCCGGCGCGCTCATGCCCATCATCGCGGCGATCGCGATCACAAACGACTTGAAGTGGCGCATGGGGCTGGTCCTCGTGACGGTCATTCTATTGCGCTCCGATCTTCGGCAGGAACTCGATGTCGATCCAGTACGGCGCCGGCTCAAGCTTGAAGTATTCCGGCGGCACCTGCCAGCCAAGGTTGTTGCACTTCTGAAGCGCAGTCCGCGCGTGTTCGATGAACACCAGCAGCGGTCCACCGCCCGGCGGGCGCGACGGCTCGCGCAGTTCCGGCTCTACCGCAAACTTCCCGTTATTGCTGAACCGCACGCGGAACACGGTCCTCAGGGTGGCTGCGTCCGCCATGTCCGAATGGTCAGTCCAGCAGCGTTTGTTCACCAGCTGCGCGCGGATGTAATCCTGCACCGTCACCTGCGTGCGCCGCATCTCGCCCGCGCCCATGCGCGCCGGGCCTGTCTCGGCGGTTGCCGTCTTCGCGCCTGCCGGGGCAGGGGCGGCTTTCGGCTTGTCCTTCTTAACGTCGGTCAGCATTGAATCGAGGAAGGAGTTCAGATCCTCTTCCTTCTTCGCCGGCGCAGGTTTCGCTTCCTGCTTCTTCACCTCCTCCTTCTTCGGCGGGGGAGGCGGCGGCGCTGCTTCAAGGTTGACGACGTCTTCTGCGGGCTTCGGCGCGGAGGCGGATGTGAACGTCTCTGTCACTTCCTCTACGGCGGCCGCTTCTTCTTCCTTCGGCGCATCGGCTACAACCGGCGCGATATCGGTCACTTCCCCGATTGTCATCAGCTCCAGCGGAATGACGATCATCGGCGTCGACGGCTCAGGCTTGTAGGCCTCGCCCTGCGAAACCCACAGACCAGCCGCAACGACGCTTACGTGCGCCACCAGAGAGAAGAACGCGCTAAGTCGCATCTCTCCGGTCAGCCTCCCTGTTCAAGGATGCGTTGCGCCGCATTGGCGTCCACCGGCAGGCCGGCGTTCTTGAACCCTGCGCGCTGCAGCAGCGCCAGCACGTTCACCACCGCGCCATACGGCACGGCTTCGTCGCCACGCACGAATACGCGCTTCTCGAGATTGTTCTCGGCCAGCGCCATCAGCATCGGGGCCAGCTCCTTCAGCGGGATCGGCTCTTTCTCCATCCCGACATAGACCTTCGCGTCCTTGTCGACCGTCACCACCAGCGGACGCTCGTTCTCCTGCTTCAGCTGTTCCGCTGCCGTCTTGGGCAGCGTCACCGCCACGCCCGTCGCCAGCATCGGCGCGGTGATCATGAACACGACCAGCAACACCAGCATGACGTCGACCATCGGGGTGACGTTGATGTCGGCCATCTGGCGTCGCCGCCCGCGCCTTCCACGTCCCGAATTGCCCATCATCATGGCCATGGATCAGGCGTCCCGGCGTTCATAAAGTCGGCGCGACAACCGCACCGAAACTTCCGAAGCGAAGTTGGCCATGCGCTCGGAGAACGCGGAAATGTCGGCCGAGAACTTGTTGTAGAAGATCAGGGCAGGGATGGCCGCGAACAGGCCGAGAGCCGTCGCGAACAGCGCCTCTGCGATACCCGGCGCCACGACGGTCAGGTTGGTCTCGCCCTTGGCCGCGATGTCGCGGAACGAGTTCATGATGCCGATGACCGTGCCGAGCAGGCCGATGAACGGCGTCGACGATGCGATGATGGCCAGGGTCGAAAGGCCCGATTCCATCCGCGCGGTCTCGCGGTTCACGGCCACGTCCATCTGCGCGCTGGCGCGCTCGATGATCGCCTTCGATTCATCCGGCGCTCCCGAACGCCGTCCCTCGCGCCATTCGCGCGATCCCGCCGCGAACACGCGCGCCAGTGCTTCGGAGGATTTCTCCGTCACGCGGCCGTCCATGTCTTCCATCGGCTGGCCCGACCAGAAAGCCTGCTCGATACGCTTGGCGCGCGACTTGGCCCCGCCGACCGTCAGCCACTTGTCGATGGCCACCGCCCACGACCAGACGGAGGCAATGGCAAGGATGCCCATCACCACCTTCACGATGATGTCAGCGCGAATGAACAGCGCGAAAAGCGAGAAATCCTGTGTGGCCACGACGGGGGCCAGCGCGTTGGGATCCATTAGGG
>DAIRES010000292.1:0-3315 GCA_036795465.1 Hyphomonadaceae bacterium | reverse complement strand
CACGGCTGGCCCGGATCACTTCCTCGATATTCTTCCAGTCATCCTCTGCATGGGCGTAGGCGAGGCCGTAGGCCACATCCGCGTTACGCTTCCCGTAGATATGCGGAACCCCGAACTTGTCGCGAATGATGCGGGCGTCGTAGGCGGCGGCGATGGAACGGGCCGTGGCGGCGTCGAAGGCGGCGCCGCGCGTGTACGATGGCGGTGTGGCGCATGAGGCGAGCGCAAACAGGCTGGCGCCCAACGCGATCGTGCGAATAGCCATTGGGGTTCTCCGGTTGTTGCGGGACAAGCATAGCGTGAATACAGCGCAAACTAAAACATATGCTCGTGCTCAAGGCCGAATACAGAAATCCGGTGACGTCGTGTCGCCAATACGCAGGGTTTGCTCTAGGTAAGGGCGACGCGTGGGAGTGACTCGTGCTGGATGCAATCCCGGGGGTGATGCTTGTAAACCTGATGCCCCATCAGGATGATCGAGGGGCCTATACCGAGCTTTATCGTGATGACTGGGCTCTCGAGGTGCGTCCGAGCCAGTGGAACGTCAACCATTCCAACGCTGGAACGATGCGCGGAGTGCAGGCGCATAAACGCCGCTACGACTACACCGCTATGCTATCGGGCAGTATGATCCTTGCGCTGCATGACACGCGGCGCTCTTCTCCCATGTTTGGCAAGACGCTGATGGCGGAGTTCCACAAGCATGATGGGCTCGCGATAATCATCCCGCCCCGCGTCGCGCACGGTCTTTATTATCTCGAAGACAGCGTAACATTGATTGGTTTTACGGATGCGTGGGACCCGTCGGACGATTTCCGCTGTCACCACACGTCACCGGAACTTTCGATGAAATGGCCCGGCCCCGTGAAGTGCATCAGCGATTCCGACGGCGCGGCGCAATCGTACCAGGCTTTTCTGGCAGCGCTTGGAGATGCCTAGGCCTCTCAGGTCTCGAGGGCGCTCAGGCTTTCAAGAGTTGAGAGCGCTTCCGCATGATCTTTCGTTGCGCCGCGCGCGTTAGCCAGCTTGGCGCGCAAGCGCCAAAAGCGCGTCATCTGGAAGGAGTGAGGCACGGAGGGGAGCAGGTCGTTCATGCAGGACCATGCCATATCCGGTTGCTCAAAAGCTGCCAGATCCTCGGCGCGCGCGAACTGCACGGCGAGACTGTCCGTTTCTCCCGCAATTGCCAGGGCCGCCTCTGTCGCCCTGAGTGCGCCGGTCAGATTGCCCTCACGTGATCGCAGGTGCGCACGCCCGAGCTGCACTGGCAGATCGTCCGGCAATCGTTCGAGCATGTCTCCCACCGCGGCCAGACCAAGTGTCTTGATGAAAATCGACACTGTTTCGGCAATGCGGAAGAAAGGCGCATGCAACGGTTCCAGCAATTGATGAATGGCGTGCGCGGCCTGCTGCGGGTCAGGCTTGCGTCCGTACCAGGCATCGACCAGAGCGGAGAGAGGCTGCCTCTGGCGGTCTGATACAATGCTTGCCGGAACCCCGACGATCGCCATCAATCCGTTGGCGTCGGCAATTGGCTGCCCGCTAACGGCTTTGAGCAAGGCCAGTCCATATGCGCAATAGCCGCCATCTGACCTCAGCTGCCATTCCATTTGCGGGCTTAGTTGCGCGGAGATCGCCGTGAGTTCAGCCGCGCGGGTGGTCGGTGAGGCGTTAAAGCGTCGCGCGCCGTGCAGGGACAAAGCGGTTGTACGCTGCAATGTCTTCCAGCGTACCGTGGCGTCGCTCGCAAACGCCTTGAGCATGTGAAGTACGACGCGGCGATCCGGCGGATTCGTCCATGCGCCAGAGCGATCAAGATAAACCTTCTTTGTATGGGCAAGATGAGTGTCAAAGACGCCCTTTAGCTTTTCCGTCTGCAGCATGTCGCGTTGCACCGGATGACCTGAGTCAAGAATGCCAAGTGCTGGCGGGCCATACAGCCGGAGCGACGCAACGGGCGTGTCAACTACGTCAGCAGTTTCCAGCTCGGCGCCCAGCGTCTGAACGTGGTGAGGCAGCATCACATCGTCGTCGTCGCTGTAAAAAATGCGTTCAGATTTTGCGACTCTTACGGCCTTGTCGCGGTTGAAGGCGCCGCGCATGGGGGCTTTGGGGAAATCTAGAAAGGTGATCCGCGCATCTTCGCCAGCCAAGCCCTGGGCGATGATCCGAACCGCTGGCGTGCAGCCATCGCCGGAAATGATAATCTCGATATCCCGCACGGTTTGGTTTTGAAGCGAGCGAACCACGAAGGGAAGCGTGGAGTGCCGGTCAAAAGTTGGAATGATGATCGACGCGTAGGGCACGTCTAGAAATTCTTCTCGCCAACCCTCTTCAGCACGTCCGCCGCGAATTCCGAGAGTGTGTCGTCGCGGGCGCCCATGATGACGATGAGGTCGCCGGGTTGGGCCAGTTCTACCAGGCGATCGCCGCAGGCGGGGCGGTCGGGGAGAGCTGCGGCGGTCTTGCCGGCGGCGGTGACGCCTTCGGCTATGACGTTGGAGCCGAGCGAGCGATCCACCGTCCCGCCGAAATAGGCAGGCTCGGGCATCAGAAGCACGTCTTTCGCGGCGAGGTCGCGCGCGAACATCTCGATGAACTGGTCCTTCATCTGGCGGATCGGGCCGTAGCCGTGCGGCTGCCACATGATGAGAAGGCGGCCGGGGAATTGATGCAGCGTCGCCAGCGTCGCGGCGATCTTGTCGGGGTTGTGCCCGAAATCGTCGATGACGGTGATGTCTTTCGCTGTGCCGACCACTTCAAGGCGGCGGCGGATGCCGACGAAGTTCATAAGCGCCATCGTGGCTTCGCGCAGGCCCAGTCCGCACGCACGCGCCGCAGCTATTGCCGCGAGGCCATTGGAGAGATTGTGACGGCCGGGCGTCTGCAGGCAGATGCGCTGGCGCTCGCCTGTCGATTTCTCGGTGACCATGCACGACATGCCATCGGGCTGCGTGACAAGATCGGAGATCGAGAAATCCGCGTTCGTGTCGGTGAGCGAGTAGGTAAGTGCGTTGGGATGGTTCACTTCGGCGGCGAGCCGCTTCGTTTCATCATTGTCCAGATTGAGGACCGCGACCTGCGCCTTTGAGATGAAATCGGTGAACAGCCTGCGCAGTTCATCCATCGACTTGTGGTCGAGCGCGATGTTGTTCAGCACCGCGATGGTCGGATTGTAGAGCGCGATTGAGCCATCGCTTTCATCCACTTCGGACACGAAGATATCGCCTTCGCCCACGATGGCCGAGGCGAAGGGGAAGTCGCCCGCCACGAAATTCTTCATCACAGCGCCGTTCATCACGGTCGGGTCGCGCC
>DAIRES010000291.1:0-3359 GCA_036795465.1 Hyphomonadaceae bacterium | reverse complement strand
CACCGTGAGCCACACCGCACCATCCCCCTCCGTCTCGCACGCTGCGCGTGCGATCCACCTCCCCCTGCTATGCAGGTGGAGGCAAGGCAACGAAGGGGAATTGCCTCCATCAGTCCGCAGGACTGGGGGAGGTGGCGTGCGCGCCCTTGCGCGCATGACGGAGGGGGGTCTTCGCCCGGCTCCAAACAAAAACGCGGCCGCCTAGGCAGCCGCGCTCAAAATCAGAAAATCCCCAACTCGCCACAAGCGAGATCGCGACCGCGCGCCTAGCCGCCAGCATCCTCCGGCTCGTTCGCCTTCGTCCCCGGAATGCCCGGCGCACCTGTCTCGACAGCATCGCGCATGAACAAGCGGTCCGGCCCGATATCCACCCGCATAGGCAGCACGATCAGCGGCGCGTCATGTCCGTGCAGCCTGCGCTGCAGGCTCAGCGCCGTGCCGCCATGGAGCAGGGTGGAGGCCCAGCCATGCGGCTTGGTCATCGGCCGCGTCGCAACGAAGATCGCGTTCGGATAATCCGCCAGCGCCTTCAGGCAAAGCTCCTGCAGCGTCTCGACCGCGTCCGTCGAAAAGCCCGTATAGACCTTCGCCGGCATGCCATGGTCGCGGCACCACGCGGCGATCTTCCCGCAGCGTTCGCCCACCTGGCTCTTCAGACGCTCCAGCGCCTCGTGCCCGCCATAGGCCTCGGCATCGACTTCGCCCGCCGAGATGATGAGCACACTATCGAACTGCCCCCGGAAGAGCCTCTGTGCATGCATCAATGCATGCAGCCCCGCCGCGCCCTGCGATCCGGTGATCACGCCCACCGGCCGCTTCATCTTGGCCGGCTTGGGAATCTCGATCGCCGCCGATGCATCCCGCATCAGCAGCTCGTCGAACGTCTTGTCCATCGAGGCGTCAAACCGCCGGTAATGGTCCCGCACCCAATACCCGCACGCAGCCAGCAGAAGCGCCACAACCACCGCCACCCACGCGCCCTGCGAGAATTTCGCGAGGAACAGCGTAATCAGGATCGAGACCGCAACCGTCAGCGCAACGCACGAGATGATCGTCCGCGACAGCCACTGGCCGGTCTTCATCTCCCGGCGATGCCCGAAATTGTAGCGCACCAGCCCCAGCAGCGAGAGGCTGAACGTCAGGAACACGTTGATCGAATACAGCACCACCAGGCTGTGAACCTGTCCGCCCGTGAACAGCAGCAGCACCCCGGCCGCGATGCCCATGGTCAGCACGCCATTCTGCGCCACCAGCTTGTTCGACAGGTGCGCGAACGAATGCGGCGCCCACTTGTCCAGCGCCATCCAGGCCAGCACGGCCGGGCCGCCAAGGAACCCCGAAGACGCGGCCACCAGCAGCAGCGCCGCCGCGAACACCATCGCCACGCCCAGGAAGATCTGCCGCGCCAGCTCATGATCGGGAAACAGCTTCAGCAGCGTGGCGTCGAACACCACCGCATTCAGCGTTCGCCCCTCAACAATGGTCGGCAGCCACACCGTGTAGAGCAGCATGATGCCGCCTGCGAGAACGGCCAGCGACACCGCGATCAGGGCCATCGCCCGAGCGCCCGTCTGCGCCCGCGGCGGCTTCAGCGTATGCGCGTTTTCCGACAAGGCCTCGATGCCGGTATATGTCCCGGCGCCCGCCGCATAGGCTGTGGCGATCACGGCCACGAGCGCCCACGTCCCGCCCTCAGCCGTCACCGAGGCGACATGGTTCTCCGCGTTCACGACAGCCGCCACCAGCTCGTCGCTGCGCGCATAGAGCCCGAAGCCGATCAGCAGCACGTGGATGATGATGAACCCGAACACGATCGGGGCGAGCACCATCACCGATTCCTTGATCCCCCTCAGGTTCAGGAACAGCAGCAGGCCCAGCCCGCCCGCCACGGCAAACGGCTTGTATTGCAGCCATGCCAGCGGAACGAGGTTGAACATCGCATCCGACGCCGCCGCCACCGAGATCGCGATGGTCAGGGAGTAGTCGACAATCAGGGCAGAGCCAGACAGCAGCCCAGCGTAGGGGTGAACCAGCTTGGTCGCCGCCTTGTATCCGCCGCCCCCGTTCGGGAAGAGCCGGATGATCTGCACATAGGCCAGCGAGATGACTACCACGGTCAGCGCCGTGATCGCTGCCAGCCAGAGCACCAGCGGCTCGTGGCCAGACAGGTGCAGCGCCTTGTAGGCCTCCTCCGGGCCATAGTTGGCCGAGGACAGGCTGTCCGCCCCCACGCCCGCCCAGGCCAGCACGGCGACAAGCGCCGCGTGCCGCCAGGTCTCCCAGCTCATGGGATCCTTCGGCTTCTTCTTGGCCATGACCTTGTCGAGAAACTCCATGGGTCAGCCTGCCTGCCAAAGGATATGGTTTCCACCCGACAGGCGGGCAGGGGTTCCGGGATACGGAGTCAGTCCGGGGCAGTTTCCTGGGGTCGATGTCGCGGTGGTCATGGGTTCGAGCGATGCGGTCCGCTACGGTCCTGTCCGGCCTCAATGGCCCCTGCGACGACGCCTTTACGGCGCGGCCGGACCATCCTCCCGGCCCACGCCGGAAGCAAGCTCCGGCCCCCACAAAATCGCTGGATTTTTGAGCGCACCTGCGACGGGTCGCCCCGTTATCCAAGGATATCCCGCTCCGGGCGAACCCCGGTTTGACGCGGCGCGGCGAACCCGCCATACGGGCCCGCAAAACCTCCCAAAAAGAACCGAACCGCGACCTATGCTGCATATCAACGACCTGACATTCCGCATCGATGGCCGCGCCCTGTTCGAAGGCGCCTCGGCCCAGATTTCCGATGGCTGGAAAGTTGGCCTCGTCGGCCGCAACGGCACGGGCAAATCCACCCTGCTGCGCATCATCCGGGAAGAGCTCGCCAAGGGCGAAGGCAATGGCGACGGCACGGTCCGCATCAATCGCGGCGCCAAGATGGGCTACGTCCTTCAGGAAGTCCCCGCCGACGACACGACGCTGCTGGACGTCGTTCTCGAAGCAGACGTCGAACGCGCCACCCTGATGCGCGAGGCGGATACCTGCGAAGACCCGGATCGCATCGGCGAGATCCACGAACGCCTGGCTGACATCGACGCATGGTCCGGCGAAGCCCGCGCCGCCGAAATCCTCGTCGGCCTTGGTTTCACGCAGAACGACCTCTCGCGCGCCTGCAAGGAGTTCTCCGGCGGCTGGCGCATGCGCGCCGCCCTCGGCGGCGTGCTCTTCGCCCAGCCTGAACTGCTGATGCTGGACGAACCGACCAACTATCTCGATCTCGAAGGCGCCGCTTGGCTCGAAACCTATCTGCGGAAATACCCGCACACCGTCGTCATCGTCAGCCACGACCGCGACCTGCTCAACCGCTCCGTCAC
>DAIRES010000064.1:12420-16657 GCA_036795465.1 Hyphomonadaceae bacterium | reverse complement strand
AGGTGGACGATTACCGCGACGAGGCCGGCGACGATGGCGGCGTCTGAAGCGCCGCGCAGGTGGATGGCGCCGGGCGATGTGGTCGACGGGGTGGGCACGAGCCAGACCTGGCTGGAGCAGCCGCGGACCTTGTTTGTATCGTTGTATTCCGGGGGGTCGAGCGGCGGGAGGGCTTTGCCGAGATCGATGAGATGCGTGAAGCGCGCTTCCCAGTCGCCCAGGAAGGCAAAGTCTTCGCGCAGCTGTTCGGCTTGATCGGAAACGCTCATGGCGGGTGACATGACGTGGCCCGGGGGCTGATGCAAGGGCGGCCAAAACGAAACCGCGCAAACGAAAACGCCCCGGCTTGCGGCCGGGGCGTTCGTGGCTGGTTGAGCCGGTGTTGTTACTTCGCGATTTCCGAGAAGCAGCCGCCCATCGAGCGGACGTCCTCGCCCGGCAGTTTCAGGCCGTGGCGCGCGAGGCAGAAGGTGAGGTCCGAGCGGACGTGAGCGGCGGAGACGCAGGAGAAGAGCTGCATCTGCGCTTCTTCGAGGCAGGCGACCGACATGGAGTCGTTCATCGCGGCCTTCACGTCGTTCGTGTTAGTCTTGTCGGCTTCGATGGCGTGGAAGGCGGCCAGCGTGACCATGCGGTTGGCCGTGCCGTTGTATTTCGGATCGACCTTCAGCGCGGCCGAGGCGGCGGTGACGGGCGAGAGCGCGGAGAAGGCGTTGCCCGGCGCGCTGGCGGCGAACACGGATACCTTGTCCCAGACCGAGCCGGCGCTCGAGGGCGAGGCGGCGACGCTGGCGAGCATGGTGTTGAGGTCGGGGCCCGAGAAGACCTTCTGCGCGGCGTCGGTGACGGGGCGAGAGGCTTTCGCGGCGACGGCGAGGGTTTTCACGCTGCCGTTGGCGTCTTTGACCTTGGATTTGCCCCAGGTGACGTTCTGGAGCTTGTAGGACTGCTCCTTCACGAACGCGCCGGCGCTGGAGATACGGCTGGAGTCGCGGGAGTTGACGGCGAGGGCCGACTGGAGGGCTGCTTCCCCGCCCTTGAGGGTGCGGGCGTAGCCGACGTCGTTGCGCATGCCGGTCATGACGCGTTCGCGGCCGTAATAGCTGTCGATGTCGCGGACGGCGTCGACGAATTCCTTGTTCTGGGCGGCGAGGATGGCCGAGTAGGAGATCCAGCCCGAGGAGAGCTGGCCCGGGTTCGGGGCGCCGAAAGTGTTAAGGGCCTTGTCCAGTTCGGCCGCGCTGCCGAGTTCCTTGGACATGATGGTCGAGACTTCGCCCTGGTATTCACCATAAGCGGCGGCCGAAGAGGGCAGCATTCGCGAATCTGGCGTTGGACTTGCTGGGGTCTGACTGCCCGCTACAGGAGCCACGACAGCGGCCAAAGCGAGGATGGCGGCGCAAAACTTGAGTTCGGAACGCATGGGAACCTCCGACAGGATCGTCACGGGTCGTAGGGGACAATCTGCAACCTAGCAGACGCGGCCCGCAATGTGCTTGCAAATGCAGATTGCGAGGTGAGTCATTTACACGCAGTTAGGATGCTCGATGGAACTGCAGCCTACAAGTAAGCGACTGCGGAACGATCGTCGAAAATGACGGCCCCGCGCGCCATATGGTTGGGACTTGCGACGCTGGCGGGGGCCTGGGGCGTCTTTCTTGGCGTGCCAATCTGGGCCAGCGCGACCATCTTCACCTGCGCTATTCTGCCACCTCTGGTTGGAACATTCATGCGCGGCGCCGCAACCGAGGCGCGAATTGCCGAGCTTGAATCGGGTCTCTGGATCGCTTTCGCGACACTGGGCGCGGCCAGCACGGGCGGCGCGACTGCCATGATGGTGCTGTATGCGGTTGCCGTAGCGGTGGCCTGGATGTCTGGACGCGCGCGGCTGACGGCGGAGATCGCCGGGTTTGCCCTGCTCGGCCTGATCTTTTCGGTGGCGGCGAGTTCGGGCGGATCATGGCTGCATCCGCACGATGCAACCATCATCGCCACGGGATACGGGATTTCCGGCATCGTCCTGATGGGCGTTATCGCCATGATGGCTTCGGGAACTACGCAGGTGGCGAAGGTTGTTGCGCCACTGAAACCAGTCGTGGCCGCAGCTGATCCATCGGCGGTGCTGAAGCTGAAGCAGATGGAAGCGCGGCTGAGCGAGGCGACCGCTGCGGCGCAGGCTGCACAGGCAGAGGCCGAGCGCGCTGCGGAAAGACTTGAGACACGCACGACATTCTTCGCGCAGACGAGCCATGAGTTGCGTACGCCGCTGAATGCGATCGTCGGCTTTGCGGAGATGATGCGGAACGCCGTGTTTGGCCCGCTGTCCGAGCGTTACCAGGAATATGCGGCGCTGATCCACGAGGGCGGGCAGAATCTGACGCTGATCGTTGATGACGTGCTGGATCTCGCGCGCATCGAGGCGGGCCGATACGAAATCTATGCCGACCTTGTCAGCCTGACCGATCTTGCCTCCGAGGCGGTCCATTTCATGGGCGATGAGGCCGCTCGCAAGGGCATCGACCTTGAGTTGACCGGGCCGGATGATGTCGAGGCTTTTGCTGATTCAAAGGCGGTGCGGCAGATCGCGCTGAACCTGATTTCCAACGCGCTGAAGTTCACGCCGGCCGGCGGCCGGGTGGAAGTTGCGGCGCTGGATGCGCCGGGCGGCGCGCTGCTGGCGGTTTCGGATACCGGCGCGGGCATCAGCCCCGAGGAACTGACGCGGTTGTCGCGGACATTCGAGCAGGGTGACGCGGGCAAGCGCCAGAAAGGCGCTGGGCTGGGGCTTTCCGTGGTGCGGGCGTTTGCCGAGCTTCATGGCGGGCGGCTGGATATCGAGAGCCGTCAAGGCGGCGGATCGACGATTGCTGTTTTCTTCCCGGCAGAGAAGACGGGAACCCAAGGGGACTGAACATGCCGGGGGCGGGCCTGGGGTGGGAACAAGTCGCGCGCGGCGCGATCATGTGCGTAAGACGCGCACCTAACCGGCGATGTGCGATTGCAGGTTGTCGCGCCATCTCCCCAAGCTCCAAGCGAACTGTTATGAAACGATGTGGCGGGGGCGCCCTGGAAGGGCAGCCATGACGGACGTCTATATCGCCTACGCGCGCGAAGACCGCGAAAGCGTTCGAAGACTGAGCGAGATGCTTGGATTCGAGGGCTGGGACGTTTGGATGGACCCATCCGAACCGTCGACCGAGAACCGTGCAGCGGTGGACCTGAAGCTGGGTTCCGCCGGAGCGATTCTGGTCGTGTGGTCGGGTTATTCGCGAGGCTCGGAGTATGTTCGTTCCGAAGCCGCAACTGGTCTCTACAAGAACAAGCTGATCCAGGTTCGCATCGACAGCGCGACGCCGCCGCGCCCGTTCGACCAGGTAGAGGTCCTAGATATCGGGCGCTGGTCTGGCGATCGGGATGATCCCAACTGGCGCAAGATCATGGCGGCGGTTCGCCTTTATGCCGGACTGCCGGGGGCTGCGCGACCGCAGGTGACACGCCGTGCGGCGCCGTCTGCCCCCGCCTATCTCGAGCCCAAGCGGTCGATTGCGTGGGCGCCGATCATTGGCGCCGGTCTTCTTGTGGCTGCAGGCGCCGGCTTGTGGCTGGCCGATCCGTTCGCGTGGCGTGGAGACGGGACGCAGGTCGCGGGCGAGCCCGGCGCAGTCATCACATCGGGCGCCTCGCTTGAGAGCGAAGCGGGGGTTGAGAGTGCAACTCTTGCGTTCGAGGATACGGAAGAGTCCGCCGCGAACTGGACGCGCGTGAAGCGCGACGATGTCAGTGCGTTGCGCGACTACATCGCCGACTTCCCGCGTGCGAGCAATTCGGAGACAGCGCGGTCGCTGTTGCGCGTGATGGATGCGCAGGCGTGGGTGAACGCCGTGACGGCCGACAACGAGCGCGGCTATCAATCCTATCTCACAGCGTTTCCGGCTGGCGGCGCCACGCCGGGAGCAATGGCGGCGGCGGCGAAGGAACGGCTGGTCTCGCTGAGCGCCGAGCGCACGCAGGCCATACAGGACATACAGCGCGGGCTGACGACCTTGCAGCTTTACGATGGCGCGGTTGATGGAAAAGCTGACGATGTAACCGTGCGCGCCGCGCGCAAGTTCGCCAGCGACAAGAAGCGTTCCTATCCTGCGCTTGCGACGGCGGCGCCGCGCGACTTGCGCGCGTTCTCCGATGCGATCCAGAAAATAGCAGGCGGCGCACAGCCAAAGGCGACAATCATCGCCGC
>DAIRES010000064.1:0-12320 GCA_036795465.1 Hyphomonadaceae bacterium | reverse complement strand
ATGCGATCCAGAAAATAGCAGGCGGCGCACAGCCAAAGGCGACAATCATCGCCGCGGCGACGACATCGACGAATGCGGCGGCTGAAGCTGATCGCCAGCGTATCGTGCAAGCGCAGGCGGCGGCGCAGGCGGCAACGCAGACAGCCGCGACGCGGCCGGCGCCACGAACGGGCGCTGACTCGCTGGCGCAGAGCGAACTGGAGCGCGTGGGAGACGCCAACGCATGGATCGAGGCTGAGCGCGCCGGAACGGTTGTGGCGTATCAGGCCTATCTTTCAGCGCATCCGACGGGGGCGCAGGCCGCGGCGGCGCGCGCCGCGATCGTGAAACTGAACAAGCCGGCGCCGTTCAGCCTTGAACTCGTTTCAGGCGACATACGGACGGTGGCGGAAGCAGCACGGCGGGCGCAGTCTTCCGCCAATTCGCGTGCTGTAGCCGCGCGCGATGCAGCGGCGGCCGCAACGGGAGCGGCGAATGCGCGAAGCATCGTGGCGGCGAATGGCGATCAGTATGAAGCGCAGATATCCGGCGGCGCGCCGAACGGACTTGGCGTGCGGATCAGCGGCAGCCCGGCGAATGTCGGTGACCGTTATCGCGGCGAGCTGCGCAACGGGCAAAGCTCTGGCGTGGGTGTCTATGAGTTCGCCAGCAATCCCAACAACTCGGCAGGCGCATCGCGGTATGAAGGCGAGCATTCAGCCGATGGCGCCACAGGCTTTGGCGTCACCTACTGGAGGAATGGCGACAGCTTTGCCGGACAGGAGACGGGTGCGAGCGGCCAGTCGCGCGGCGTCATGACATTTGCGAACGGGCAGCGTTATGAGGGCGAGCTGCGTAACGGCACGCGCAACGGGCTTGGCGTGGTGTGGGGACCTGACGGCAGCGTGCTGGCGGCGGGACGCTGGGCGAATGGCGAGCTGGTCGAGCCGGCGGCGCAGTAGCGCTCGCTACATCGCCTGCATGTCTTCGATGGTCGGACCTTCGAGGAGATGTGTCGGGAAGCCGGACGGCGGGGCGTTGATGCCCGGAATGCCGGGATAACTGCCTGCGCCGGACATCATCTGGTTCATGAGGTCGGCCGGCATCTTGTCGAGCGCCTGCGTGCCCATGCCGAAGAGTCGCTCCTTCGTGCCGAACGGGAGGCGACGCATCTTGTAGATGATCGATTTGCCCATCTTGCAGATGTCGATCTTGCGCAGCGCTTCGCTCTGCGTTTCGAAGTTCTCGCCCGGGCCGGAAGCGGTCATGAGACCCATGAACTGCTCGTCCATCATGATGCCGAAGAAGGCCGTCATCAGCGCTTCCTGGTCCTCGCGGCGGAAATCGGTGGGCGGCGGCGGGGCGTTGCGGCCTTTCGCGGCGAGGCTGACGAGTTTCTCGCTGGCCTGCATGCTGAACTTGTAGCCGTCGGAACCGTAGGTCCACTGGCTGGCGAGATTGGCCGGGTTGGCGACATAGGCTTCGAGCTTGTCGGCGGTGCAGCCTGCGGTTTTCTCGACCAGCGACAGCGCGCCGCTGCCGATGTCGAGCAGCTGGTCGAAGCCATCGGCGCCGGTGCGGCCGATGGCGGGGAGGTTCGGCGTCACGAATTCGACGGACCAGCGGCTGACTTCCTGGAGAAGATCATCGCGATCCCCGCCGTTCAGGGCCTCGTCGGCGAGCAGGGTGAGGAGCTCGTCGTGGTCGCTCGGGAAGTTTGACTGGAGCGCCGACATGAAGGCGCGGCCTTCGCCATCAGGGAAGGCTTCGCGGGCGAGAGCGGCCTTGGCTTGCGTGCGGTCGAGACCGGCAACAACGGTTTCGATGGGGCGGACCTGCCCGCCAAACATTTCAAGTACGCCGGGAGCAGCGGCGGCTGCGCCAGCGGACACAAGAACGACGCCGACGGCGAGAGCGATGAAGCCCTTGTCGATGCTGCCGGGGTTCGCGACTTTCATGCGCGCGACGGGCGCGTCGACGGGTTCGACTGGCGCAGGCGGAAGAAGATTGCGCGCGGGATGGCCTTCGCCCTGACCGCGTTTCCCAAAGCTCATGCGTGTCCCCCCGAAGTCGCACACTTCGGGACACAGTGACGCGATCGCGTTGAAATGCGGTTAGCCCGGATCGATGAAATTCATCGGAACGGTAAAGGCAGCTTTCACACGCCAGCTATCAGCGTGGCTTGTGCTGCCGTGCTTCCTTGAGGCGCTCGGCGCGGAGAATGCTGGGCAAGCTGTAATTGCCTTCGTGGCAGCCGTTCTCGTAAGCCGTCGTGTGTTCGCGATGGAAGCTGTACTCCGCACTCCATGGCGCGCTGTAGAGCGCAGGATCTTCGATCGTGAAGCGGTACAGGATCTCGTTGGGCGAGAGCAGGCTGAAGTGTTCTACGATCCGTGATTGCACCCGGACGGATTGCGGCATTGTCGCGAACGGAGCGTAGTTGTCGATCTGGTTCAGGGTCTCGACGACGAGGATGTCGCCGTCCCAGCGCGCGGTGGAGTCGCCCAGCCGTGACTTGATCGCGGCGGGCCTGTGGGGCGCGCCGATGCCGATGATGCGCGTGTCTGCGCCTTCTTCCGTGTAGATCACGAGGTCTGCGGAGGTCTGCACGATCTGGCGGATGTTTTCGACGGGGACGGACCACATGGGCGCAAGACCTGTTCCGACGAGGCAGCGCTCCCATGGGCCGCGCGCTTCCGGATCGGTCAGCGGGTAAGGCATGTCGCGGAGGCGCTTGCCTTCAGTGGTCAGTGGCAGCTTGCCATCGGGCGGATCGGTGATCCAGGAGGTGCGCCACTCGTCGCCGACACGGGTGAGCGTTTTGACATCGGCCTCCAGAAGGTTGGGATCGATCACCGCTCGCATTGCTGGAGAGCGGGCGCGGGCGCGGATGGCGCCAACCAGTCTGGCGTGCTCCTCATCGCTGACAACAAGCCCGCTGGCGCCGGGAATGCGTTCCAGCGGGGTAAGGCCTTTGGCCGACCAGACACCCTGGAAATCGGGATGACCGTCGGCCGTGCGTGGAAGTTGCTGTTGGGCCAGCGCGGGCGATGAGCAGCCGACCGCTATGGCGATGATGAGGGAGGCCAACTGCACGCTCAGCCGCTCGAACGCCATCACGTGACCCTGACTGACCAGCCGATGCTGGAGTCAGAGCTTACTCCCAGCCGGGTAGAGTGCAATCGGCAGCGTCGGACGACCTAGTAGTAGGTCTGCAGAGCTGCCGCGTCGTAGTCGCGGAGTTCGTCGAAGCGGTTGGCCTTGACCTTCAGCACCCATTCCGGGTCCTGCAGGATGGCGCGGCCGACGGCGACGAGGTCGAATTCGCCACGGTCGAGGCGTTCGATGGTTTCATCGAACTTGCCGGCGGCGGAGCCTTCGCCACGGAACGCGCCGGTGAATTCGGACGAGAGGCCGACCGAGCCGACGGCGATGGTGGGGACGCCGGTGAGCTTCTTCACCCAGCCTGCGAAGTTGAGGCCGTTCGGGCCGTCGATATCGGGGAATTCGGCTTCGAGAATGCGGCGTTGCGAGCAATGGATGGCGTCGACGCCGGCGTCGATCAGGACGCGCGCCCAGGCTTCCATTTCCTGCGGCGTGGTGGCGAGCTTGGCGTTGTAATCGACAGACTTCCACTGCGAGACGCGGATGATCATCGGCAGGTCGCCGATGGCGGCGCGGCAGCGGCGGATGGCTTCAGCGGCGAACTCTGCGCGCTGTTCGAGTTTCGCGCCGCCGAAGCGATCGGTGCGCTGGTTGGTGACGGGCCAGAAGAATTCGTCGATCAGGTAGGCGTGGGCGCCGTGGAGTTCGATGCAGTCGAAGCCGAGGCGCTTCGCATCGGCGGCAGCGTCGGCATAGGCCTGCGCCATGTCGATGACGTCGGCTTCGGTCGGTTCTTCGCTGATCTTCTTGCCGGTGAGCGTGATGCCTGACGGGCCGTCCGACGGTGCGTCCGGGAAGTGACCGGTGCCGGGCTTGCGGCTCATGCCCTGGTGCCAGATCTGCGGTCCCATCTTGCCGCCGGCCTTGTGGACGGCGTCGATGACCTGTTTCCAGCCAGCGAGCGCTTCATCGCCCCAGAACAGCGGGATGTTGGCGTCGTTGGATGCGCCCTTGCGGCGGGTGAGCGTGCCTTCGGAGAGGATGAGGCCGACTTCGTTGGCGGCGCGGCGCTCGTAATAGCCGACGTTTTCAGCATTGGGGAAAGCGCCGGGAGAGCGCGAACGGGTCATCGGGGCCATGACTATGCGGTTCTTCAGTTCCATCCCGCGCAGGCTGAACGGGCGGAAAAGCGGGGAAACGTCGGTCATGGATGGGATCCTGTGAGTGTTGGCTCACATGTCGGGGATAGGCGGGGCTCCGTCAATGTAGCTGGGCTGGGGTGAGGCTTGAGGCGAATTGGCGCGCCGCAGGCACGCGATTCTAGGCAGATGGCTTCGGTCCGCGTTTCTTGCCGTCAAGAAAGATCGCGACGATGGCGAGGACGATATAGACCGCGAGCGCCATGGGCCCGGCGGCGGCAACCGTGTCTGCCGCTTCGGCGGGCATCAGCATCGCGATGATCTGGACGGCGAGCAGAAGGCCGACGAAGGCGGCGGCAGGCCAGGCTTGCTGGCCGTTGCGGATTCGCTGCGCGGACCAGAAGACGGCGGCGATGGCGATAAGGCCGATCTCCACCGCCTGCTCTGCGACCGCAAGGTCCCACAACGCGAAACCGACTTTCGGGCCTTGCGGGTAGAGTTCGAGATCGGGGCGATGGACAAGAAGGTCCAGCAGCCAGTGCGAGAAGACGACGGCTGCGATGGCGATGGCTGCGGGCCAGACGAGGCGCAGCGCGTAGCGTGCGAGGATGGCGGCGGCCAGCGACCATGCGATGACGGCGGGGAGCGAGTGGGTGAATGGCATGTGCTCAAGCACGAGTGCGCTGCCGGGAAGCGTCGGATCGACGCGGCCATGCTCGATGCCCGTCATGACAAGCGCGCCCCAGCCGATGTCGATGAGCTGTGCGCCCGCAACGAGCGTCCATAGCGGGGCGCGAGGTTCGGCGGCCTTTGCGGCCAAGGCGGCGGCGTAGTGACCTGCGAACATGGCGTCTCTCCCGTGCGAGAGAGCTTAGGCCGGATTGTATGACGGAGTCATCCGGTAGCGGAGTGACCGAGCGCGAGCAGGATGTTGGTGATGATCGGCGCAGCGAAAACGATCGCCGCCATCAGAAGCGTGACGCTTGTGGGGATTGAACGGATGCGCATCATGGGCAACCTCGAGCGCCGACTATAGGGGACAAGTCTTATGAAACCGTTCGACAAGATCGAGGCGATGGCGGGGAAGCATCATGGCGGACCCAAAGGGATAAGTGCTGCGCTGCGGCAATGGCCTGTCGATACTGATGTGGGGAGCAAGAAGGATGCCCGCTACCTCGCCGGCATGGCCAAGGCCGTGTTTTCTTCCGGCTTTTCCTGGGAAGTGATCGAGAAGAAGTGGCCGGGTTTCGAAACGGCGTTCGACAAGTTCGACCCGAAGAAGGTCGCGGCCTATGGCGATGAGAAGCTGGATGCGCTGCTGAAAGACACGCGGATCGTTCGCAACGGCGCAAAGATCATGGCGACCATCGAGAATGCACGCTTCATCGTGAGTGTCGCCAAGCAGCATGGCTCATTCGGGAAGTTCTTGGCGAACTGGCCAGAGACCGATCAGGTCGGGCTGATGGATTACCTGCATAAAAACGCTTCGCGGCTGGGCGGGGCGACGTGCCAGTATTTCCTGCGTTTCGAAGGGTGGGATGCGTTCATCCTGTCCGGCGATGTCGTGAAGGCGCTGATCCGCGAAGGCGTGGTGGCGAAAAATCCGACCAGCAAGAAGGATCTGGCGGCAGTGCAGGCTGCGTTCAACCAGTGGCGCAAGGAAAGTAAACGGCCGGTGCGCGAGATAAGCCGCATACTGGCGCTCAGCGTTGGGCCGAAACTGCCGGTTTGATGCTGACAGATTCCGGCGAGGGCGTGTGCGAGTGTTGGAGTGTGGGCGCGAAGGGTAAGGAGATCGCGATGACGGCGTTGCCATTGGTGGGCGGGTGCATGTGCGGGCAGCTGCGTTACGAGGTGAGCGCGCCGCCGATCATGATCTACAATTGCCACTGCACGAACTGCCAGAAGATCAGCGGGGCGGCATTCAATACGTCGGTGATCATCCCTGAAGCGGCGCTGACATTCACCGGGGGCGAGTCGTCGCGCGTCGAATGGGTCTCTGATCAGGGCACGACGCGATGCGGCTTGTTCTGTGGCGCGTGTGGCAGCCGCATCGTCAATGGCGGCAAGCCATCGACCGGCGTGTTCAGCCTGCGTGCCGGTACGCTGGATGATACGAGCTGGGTGCAGCCAGTCGGCGATACCTTCACGCGCAGTGCGCAGCCCTGGGTGCGCTTCATCGAGGGCGGCTTGCGGGCAGAACGCGCAGCGACGGACTACGCGCCGTTCGTCGCGGCGTACAAGGCGC
Organism: Hyphomonadaceae bacterium; assembly: GCA_036795465.1. Lineage (GTDB taxonomy): Bacteria > Pseudomonadota > Alphaproteobacteria > Caulobacterales > Hyphomonadaceae > UBA7672. Next base: position 5,849 of record DAIRES010000064.1, on the reverse strand, counting down.
AGGGGCGATTCTAGGACTCGCTGTCGTTCTTGTCGCGCTTGGCGCCGTCGAGTTTGCGGATGTCGGCGGACTTGCGGGTTTCGTCGCGTTTCTTCTCGCCCTTGGTGCGGCCGAACATCATGCGTTTTGCGGCGGCCTCGGCCTCACGCTCTTCGCGCGCCTTGCGCTTGCGGCGGTCGTTGAGGTTGACGATGTCGGCCATGGGCGGGCTCTGACAGCAAGCGGGACGGCCAGAGTCTGGCCGATCCGACTGGCCGGATCAACCGGGAATTACCGGCGGTCGCCGAACACCCAGAACTTGTTGGCGAGGAAGTTGATTGTAAAGGAAACGCCGGCGCCTGCGCCGAAATAGAGACCGGCCATGATGATGCCGTGGGGCTCAGCCAGACGTTCAAGCGAGGCGATCACGGCGACGCGGCTGATCCAGGCGGCGCAATTGGCCAGCAGGTTCTTGGCCATGCGGGATTTCGAGGTCTGCGATCCTTCGCGTTGGAAGGTCCAGTGCTCGTGGATGAAGTAAACCATCACTCCGACGGCAACGAAGGTGATTGCCGCGCTGACCGACAGGGGCAGGCCCGTGAAGGTGCGCAGGGTGAAGGCCAGCAGGAAGTCTGTTCCGACCGCCAGTCCCGAGACGAGGACAAAGCGAGCGCCAGTTCCAAGTTGAGCATTCATGGCTGTGGCCGACGGTTTCATATGCCGGTGTGCAGCAAGAAGCACGCCATCCCGCACAGGGCGGACCAACACGGTTAACGCGGCCAACCTGCTGCAAAGCCTACGTTAGGGACGACGGCAGGGCAATCGGTTGCTAGTGCGCGGCGGGGGCGGCGGCGGCAGCTGCGTCCTGCGGCGCGGGATATTCCGGCGGCGGGATCAGAGCGAAGGCATGGGCGGCGCGGAAATCGCCAACCTCGAACGAGATGCTTTTGACCTTCTGGTCCTTCGCGCGCTGCGAGGGAACGAAGTCGAGGCGGACGGCCTCGCGCGGGTCCAGGCTTTCCAGCCGGTTGATAGCGTCCACGCTGAAGAAGAACACCCAGATCGGATCACCTACCGCGTCCTTGCCCTTGCGGATTTCGCCCGCCCATTCGACGCGTGCGATCGAGCGCGGGGCGGCGGACAGTTCCTTGGTGGCGCCGGCGATGGAGCCGAACCACGGCTCTGGCATCTTTGACGGATCGCGCAGGACGAGTTGGACGGAGGACGGCTCCATGCCTTTGGCGGGCATGGAAATGGCGAGACGGATCACGCCTGCATCCTTGGTGCGTCGCAGGCCAAGCACGACATCGGTTGTCTTGTCGGTCTGGCTGACGGCCCATTTGTCGTGACCGGAGCGGGAGGCGCCCCATGTCGAGCGGGCGGTGGGGTATTCGAGATAGCTGGTCTTGGCGAACTGGCGGTAGCTCGACCGGATGGTGGCGGCGACTTCCACGACCGAGGGGTGCGCACAGCCAAGCGACCTGGCGTGGCTTGAGACTTCGGCGGCGAGCTTTTCCATCTCGGCCGCAGTCTTGTTGGCGCGCAGGAGCTCGCCTTCGGCCTGGTAGATGCCTGACTGGAGGGCGAGGCGTTCGCCTTCGCTGAACAGGTTGCAGGATTTGTCGGCGGCGCTGATGGCGACACGCTCAAGCCAGGTGCGCTGCACGGCGGCGGTATCGGCCAGCGCGGCGGGGGCGGCGAACATCGCAGCGAGGGCAAAGGTTAAGACGCGGCCGGACATGGCCGGACCATGCCATGCCGTGTTGAAGATGAGGTTTACGGCCGGTAGGCGCTCTCTTCGCGCAGCTCGCGGGCGATCGACAGGAGGCCGCAGACCAGCAGGGCAATGATTGACGCCAGCACATAGCCCGCAAGATGCCTCGGCTCGGGCGTGGGCTGGGTTGCGATCTGGATGGCGGCGGCGAGAAGCATCGGAGAGGAGCGCCCAATTCGTTTACGCGGGTTTTGCGGACGGGGTGCAATCAGGGCGCCAGCCGGGGAAAATGTGGTAAAGGCCCTCCATGCCTCGCGAGATTCCTTCCAGCCTCTGGGTTTCAGCCCTGCTCCGCCGCGCCAGTATTGGCGGCGCATTCGCCACGATCGTCCACCGTGGGGACGAGGACCGGGGGGATGTGCTGGTGAAGGTGACGCGGGCGAGAGGTGAAGCCACGCTCTATGCGCCGGCCTTCAATCCCGAGGGGCCAACCGAGTTCGAGCGGCTGGCGCCGGGCGACGAGGCCGGCGTCGATGAGTTGATCGGCAAGCGCCTCAAGGCGGATCGTGACCTCTGGGTGATAGAGGTGGAAGACCGCGAAGGGCGGCATTTCCTGACCGAGACGGTGCGCGCCTAGCAGTTGCGTGCGCGTCTTTGCATTGACGTTGGGCGGGCGGTTTTGGCTAATACGCCACAGACTCACGGGAGGGGATCATGAAGCTTGCTGGAATGTTGGTCGCGGCGGGTGTCGCGCTTGCGGGTGTGGGCGGCGCGCATGCGCAGGCGGCCGGGTGCAACCAGATGCTGCTGCTGCTGACGACAAGCCAGGCGCGTCTGGCCGACCTGCGGGGCGAGGAGATCAAGCGCGACGCCAAGAAGATCACGCACAAGTCCAAGACGCAGGTGCTCGGCTTCACCGACTGCACGCTGGAATGGTCGACCGATGACAGCAAATACAACGGGTACAATACCCAGCATATCTCGTGCTCGAACGACTTCCCGGACAGCGCGGTGGCGACGAAATATGTCGAGGACCTGTACGCCTGCGTGAAGGACATGGCGGGACAGCGCCAGCCGACGGAGAACCGGCTGGAAGGCGCCTATCGCATCACGGAGTTTGACGTCGATACGTATCCGGGCGGGCGCGATACGGTGTTCACCTTCAACAAGAGCGACTACATGCGGCTGTGGGTGGCGAAGGGTTATCCGGCGGCGACGAACGTGAATCTGAATATCTACTTCAGCTATGTGAAGCCGGAACAACCGGGCTGAGCCTGGCCTTCAAGGCGGCTGATTCCCGGGCTTTCTGGCAGGTGTGGACGTTTCGGGCGCACCCCTGTATCAGCCCGCCCCATGGCCCTGACACCTGAAGCAGAAGCGGCGCGCCGGCGCACATTCGCGATCATCGCGCACCCCGACGCCGGCAAGACGACGCTGACCGAGAACCTGCTGCTGGCGGGCGGCGCGATCCGCATGGCGGGTGCCGTCAAGGCGCGCGGCGAACGTCGCCGCACCATGTCGGACTGGATGAAGATCGAGCGCGATCGCGGCATCTCGGTTTCGGCTTCGGTGATGACGTTCGAGTACGAGAACACGATCTTTAACCTGCTCGATACGCCGGGCCACGAAGACTTCTCGGAAGACACCTATCGCACGCTCACGGCGGCGGATTCCGCCATCATGGTGCTGGACGCCGCCAAGGGTATCGAGCCGCAGACGCTGAAGCTGTTCGAGGTGTGCCGCCTGCGGGACATTCCGATCATCACCTACATCAACAAGATGGACCGCGAGGCGCAGGACCCGTTCCAGCTGCTCGACGAGATCGAGCAGAAGCTGGCGATGTCCGCCTCGCCGCTATACTGGCCGCAAGGGTCGGGCGAGCGCCTCAAGGGAATGAAGGATCTGCGCACCGGCGAGTTCGTGACCTATCAGCGGATCGTTGCGCATGACGGCTCGGTCGAGTTCAAGACGGAGCGTGTGGGCGCTGACCGCTTTGACGAGATGATGAGCGCGGGCGAGCAGAAAGAGCTTGAAGAGCAGGCCGACATGGCTGCGGGCGTCTGCAAGGAATACGATCACCAGTCCTACCGCGAGGGGCACATGACGCCCGTGGTGTTCGGGTCGGCTCTGCGCCATTTCGGCGTGAAAGAATTGCTGGACACCATTCACATCGAGGCGCCGGCGCCGCGCGTGCAGAAGGCGAAGGTGAAAGGGCAACCCGCCGAGGTGGGCCCCGACAACAAGGAAGTCACCGGCTTCGTGTTCAAGATCCAAGCGAACATGGACCCGAACCATCGCGACCGGATCGCGTTCTTTCGCATGGTGTCCGGAAAGTTCCAGCGTGGGATGCGACTGAAGACGGTGGCGGGCAAGCAGCTGGGCATTACCTCGCCCGTCATGTTCATGGCGCAGGATCGCGAGATTGCCGACGAGGCTTTCGGCGGCGACGTGATCGGCATTCCGAACCATGGCCAGCTGCGCGTGGGCGATGCGCTGAGCGAGAGCGGCAACGTGCAGTTCGCGGGCATTCCGAACTTTGCGCCGGAAATCCTGCGCCGTGTGCGCACGAAGGATCCGATGAAATCGAAGCACCTGCGCAAGGCGCTGGAGGGGTTGGCGGAAGAAGGCGTGACGCAGCTGTTCACGCCGGAGATCGGCTCGGACATGATTGTCGGTGCGGTGGGCCAGCTGCAGATCGAAGTCATGGCTGAGCGGATCGCGACGGAAAACAATCTGGAAGTGCTGTTCGAGGCGAGCCCGTGGGCCGCGGCGCGCTGGATCTCCAGCGACGACAAGGCCAAGCTGACGGCGTTCCTTGACGCCAACAAGTCAGCGGCGGCGACGGATTTGGATGGCGCGCCGGTCTATCTGGCGAAGAACGCCTGGGACGTGGGGTATGTGAGCGACAAGAACCCCGCGATCCGGTTCACGAAGACCAAGGAACGCGCCTGATCTGGGCATGTCAAAGCCATTTTGAACGCAATGTTTGCGTGTTCTAGTTTCGTCAGCGCACTTTATCACGCGTGTCGGGGGATGTGAATGCGAGCGCTTCTTTGTGTATTTGCGGTGTTGGCCTCCGGCTGGTCCGATGCGGCTGGCCAAGAGCGCGCGCTTCCACCTCAAGTCGCCGCTGTTCAAAAGTATATTCTGGAAGATGAGTATCCCGAGCTGTTCGGTGACAAAAGCTACCGGGTGAAAATCGAGAATGCTGTTGTTGCGGACCTCGATCGAGATGGCGAGATGGAGGTGATCCTTCATGTGGTGCCGCATTACCGTCAGTCGCCCACGATCGCGATCTACCGCGTCGATGCGAGCATGACGGTAACCCGCGTCGTAGAAGGACTGGCGCCGGGGCCGCTGCAATCGCTTACCGATGCTTATCTCGACAGTCACACGCTTGGCGAAGGTGTGGACATGGATCTCGGGGATCGCCAGCACGACCTGTCTTCTCGGCGGCAAATCGTAAGCAGTAGTCTCGGCCAGTTTTTAAGCATCGTGGAGTATGCGAACTTTTTTCATGTCGACAGCCGAAAGGGAAACGGCGCGTACATCGACATGACCGGCGTCTCGCAGCCGAAATCCAAGACATGCGAAGGCTTTGAGTTTTCTGCGGTGGATGGAATCAGCGTCGGTGTTGTGTCCGGCGCCGGCGATGCCGTCCTGCTGGCCGCTTGGGTAAAGGACAAGGTGTATCTCTACCGGATCAAGGCCTTCACTCCGTCCGGTTTGATCGACAAGGAAATATGGAGCGTCGACGTCGCGGAGGATTTCAAGGGCTTTCCAGAAGGTCCTGGTCCTAGACTGGAGTACCTAACTGCTGCCGGTGCTGCGAAGCGCTTTACGGTCGAATGTGTTGGCAACAGGTGCCGGCAAGTCGGCGCTTGATAAAAGCGGCACGATTGCACTCAGGCCTTGAACTTCCGGCTCGTCCACCACGAGGCCGTTGCCGCCATCAGCATGAAGGCGAGGCCTGCCGGGCCGATGAGGTGATGCAGGTCGCGCGTGATGAGCCCTGCGCCGATGGCCGTGCCGCTGGCCTGACCGAGATACAGCACCGATGTATTGAGCGCGACTGACGCCGAAGCCAGCGCGGGCGCGACAGTGATGAGCCGCGCCTGTTGCATCGAGATGGCCGCGCCGAAGCCGAGGCCCCACA
>DAIRES010000290.1:2243-3369 GCA_036795465.1 Hyphomonadaceae bacterium | reverse complement strand
ACGCTTCGAAGACTACGAGCGCCTCGCGCAGAAACGCGCCGAAGCCCTGCGCGCGCAGCAGAGCCCCCTCCGTCTTGCAGCTAAGCTGCAATCCACCTCGCCGATGCTCCGCATGGCGGAGGCAAACCACCATTGTCTTGCTTCCCTCACTCCGCAGGAGTGGGGGACGTGGATTGCGCGCACTTGCGCGCAAGACGGAGGGGGTCTTTTCGCGCAACCGCGCGGACCTCCCTCACACTCAAAATCTGATTCCACAGGCACTCACCTCGCACGCCCCACCCGCGAGAACGCCCGCGCGCGCCACAATCCTTACCGCCGCGTTTACTAAAAACTTTCGACGACCCGCTTGCGAAAAGCACAAAAAGAGAACACAACAAGGAACAAGAACGGAGCAAGAACATGAACGGGCTGGTCAACTTCTGCGGGGCTAACGGCAACTCCTACAAGTTCGAGCGTTTCGGCGCTGATCAGGACTGGGCGAAGGTCGCCGGTGTCGTTCTCTTCGCCGCTCCCGAGGGCAAGTCCTGGCGCATCATCCGCGTCGCCGATCAGGGTGGTGTGGAAGGTGATGTCGCCACCTTCTGGCGCTGGCGCGAAGCCCGCCGCTACGGAGCGACCGCGATCTTCATCCGCCGCAATGCCGACGTGAAAGCCCGCCGTCTCGAAGCCGCCGATCTGGCTGAAGGCCTCGATCCGGTCTTCGCATCCGGCAGCGAACTCCAGCGCGAGCCCGAGCTGCTCGCCGCTTAAGAACAGAACCTCGTCAAACGGCGCTGTGGGTTCTCCGCCCCGGGTCGCGCCACTCGAGACGAGAAGCGGGCCCGCGGATTATATCCGCGGGCCCGGTCTGTTTCAGGATCTGGAAGTTGGGCAGCTAGTTCTTGACCGGTTGCGGCCGCTGGGAAGCGATCCAGTCCGCAATGTCGGCTTCGAGAACGGGCAGGGGGCGAGGTCCCGGGGCGAGGATCGCCTGATGGAACGCCTTGATGTCGAAACTGGCTTTCAGCTGTTGCTGCGCCCCGGTCCGCAAACGCCGGATTGTTTCCCGCCCCGTCATGTAGGCGCAGGCTTGGCCCGGCCAGATCGCATAGCGGTCGACCTCGGACTCGATCTCTTGCGGTCCCAG
>DAIRES010000290.1:0-2143 GCA_036795465.1 Hyphomonadaceae bacterium | reverse complement strand
TCGCGCGCAAGGCCCGCCTGGATGTGGTGACCCGGCGCCGCTTCATGGAAGCTCAGCGTCGGCAGCGACCAGGTCGGGAAATCCAGCGTCGAGCGCAGGTTGATATTGTAAGTCGCCGGCCGCGAGCCATCGAGCGGCACGGCTTTGTAATAAGCGCCCGGCGCCGTGTCCTGCGATATGCGCGGAGCTTCGCGAACTTCCACCTTGCCCTTCGGCCCGGTGATGATCATACGGCCCATGGCTGTCTCAGCCCATGTGATCCGCTCGCGCAGCGAATCCAGAAGCGCAACGCGCCCCTCCGGCGTGTCCGGATACAGATAGGCCGGGTCCATCGACACTGTCCGCAACCGTCCGCCGATGCTGCCTTCGACCTGACCGAGTTCGATCAGTATCGGGTCAATCTGCTTGCTGATCTGATCGACAAGCTTCAGCCCGGCATCATGCAGCTGCTTCGGCGACATGTCTGTCGTCGTGTAGAGCTTCAGCGCATCGCGATAATACGCTTCACCATCCTTCAGCGCCCACACACCCGGATCAGCGGGCGCCTTGGCCAGCAGCCCCTCGAGCAGCTTCACCAGCGCCGTGTATTCCGTCTTCAGCGGCCCGCCGACCTGATCGGTTGCGCGCTTCATAAGCTTGGTGATGTCGTCCTCGGGAATGTCCGGGATCTGCGCCAGCTGCTCGATGAAATAGACGACCAGCGGATGCTCGCGCGAAATACCGGGTGTCAGTTGCCGCGCCTTGTCGAGCGTGCGCTGCACGATCGCGCGGGGCGGGATGACGCCAGCGGCGATATCAACTTCGAAGCGCCGGCGCTCGTCGCGAAGCGCTTCGTCCATGTTGTCCAGCCGCGTCAGCCAGTCTTCCGCGTCGGCGCGAGAGCGGACCGGGGCGTGCAGCGTCATGAACTTGATGAGGTCGGTGAACGCGCCATCAGCGAAAGTGATCAGATACGGGCTGGCCCAGCCCAGCCCGTTCACGCCATGGCCGTGCGCTTCGATCGCCGTTGTGTCGCGCAGGATCTCGATCGCGGTATCGTAAGTGCGCTGGGATTCCCGGCTCAACGCCCCGCGATTGATCCGCTCCAGCTCATAAAGCAGATCGAGCCGCGTCGTCCGCGTCCGTTCGGCCACGGCCATGGAACGGTCGTCGAGCAGGGCATGATAGCGTTTTCCGAACGCCTCGACCGAAAGGCCCAAGGCGTCGGCTTCCTCCGGCGAGCGGTCCATTTCCGCATGACTGAATCGCTGCATGAAGGCCGCGAGGTCGGGGTCGGAGCTCACCGCCGAAGGTGAACATGCCGCAAGGATAGCCGCGGAAAGGCCGGCGCCTGCGAAAAACAGGGCCCTGAAAGGAGATTTCCAGTCCAGCGCAGGCATATGATTCGCTTTGGTTGAGGCAGCCAGAGTTTTCCGATAAGGACCGCCGAGCATCAAGTCAGGAGCTACTTAATGAGCACTCCAGTCCCCGGCGGCCAGCCCGAACTGACCGGCCAGGTCATGTTCTACAAGCGGCCGGAGCCGCTTTCACTGGAGAAGCACAGAAATCTAGGCGTAAAGCAGGTTTCGTCGCCCTTCTCCTTCCTCAAGACAGCCCACGCCGTGCCAATCACGGTCAGCGAGTTCGGCGTTGCCGCAACCTGCTTCCCCATCATTTTCGTCGGTAACGAGAAGACCCCGGTCGCCGTCATGGGCGTTCGCCAGAACGAAAACGAGTATGTGGATGCCTCCGGCCAGCCGGATCCGGATATCTACCTGCCGGCTTTCGCCCGCCGTTACCCCTTCGTGTTCGCGTCGGACCCCAAGAGCGACAAGCTGCTGCTCTGCGTCGATACGGAAGCCTCCATGGTCTCCTCGACCCCGGACGTGAAGTTCTTCGAGGGCGAACAGGCCTCGAAATTCACCCAAGACGCGATCGAGTTCTGCAAGGAATTCGAGCGCCAGCGTCGCGCCACGGTCGAGTTTGTCGAAATGCTCGACAAGGCCTCGCTGTTTGAACAGAAGTCGGTCGCCTTTACTCCCCGCGATGCGCAGGGAAATGCCGGCGAAACCCAGAAGATCGCCGATTACTGGGCGATCTCGGAAGAGGGCCTCAATGCCCTCCCGGACAGCAAGTTCCAGGACATCCGCAACACGGGCGCCCT
>DAIRES010000289.1:0-3370 GCA_036795465.1 Hyphomonadaceae bacterium | reverse complement strand
TGACGGTGGCGCCGAGGATGCGGCCGACGTCGAGGCTGGCCATGCCGACGCCGCCCGAAGCGCCGTGGACGAGCAGGGTCTCGCCGGGTTGCAGCTGACCGCGTTCGACGAGGGAGACGTAGGCGGTGGTGTAGGCGGCCGGGTAGGCGGCGGCGTGGGCTGCGCTCATGGCTTCAGGGATGGGGTGCAGCGAGGCGGCGGGGCAGATGGCGTAGTCGGCGAAGGCGCCAGTCTTCGTGCCGCCGGCGACGCGCTGGCCGAGCTGCATGGCGACGCCGGGCCCGACGGCATCGACCACGCCGGCGAGGTCCATGCCGACTGTGAAGGGCGGGGCGGGTTTGAACTGGTACTCGCCCTTGAGCATCAGGAGGTCGGGGAAGTTGAGGCTGGCGGCCTCGACCCGGACGCGGACTTCGCCCTCGCTGGGTTCGGGCAGGGGGAGGTCTTTCAGGGCGATTCGGGAGTAATCCGCCGCCAATCCCTCGCACACGACTGCACGCATCTGCCCGCTCCGTAATCAGGTTGCACGCTGCACTGGCAGGGAGCCGGCGTCACGGGTGCCGTTACGGAAACTTTACGGAGGGTGCTGTTGACACGAGTGCGGTGCAGCATAGCTTTGTTCGCAACTGCACAAACACATAAGACGTGCAGAAGGAAACGCTCCAGGGTCGTTGAGTTCGCAAACGTTCAAACGACAACCCGGAGATCTAACATCATGAAACGCATCATTATTTCTGCCGCCATCGCCATGTCGGCTGCTGCGGCCTATGCCGAACCTGTCACGGTGATGACGCCCAAGGCGGGCGCCTCGATTGCCGAGCAGCAGGCCTATGTGGCCGAGCTCGACAGCGCTGTGGAAAACGTCTGCAAGAAGGAGAATGCGCCGATCTATGGCGTGGCGTTCTACAGCTACAAGGCCTGCCTCAAGGAGACCCGCCTCCAGGTGGCGAAGAAGGATCCGACGGGGCTCTACGGCGCTTCCGAATCGAAAGGCGCGCTGGTTCTCGCTTCCAAGTAAGCCGGCCTCAAAATTCCGAGTACCGAACGCCCGGAGCCATCGCTCCGGGCGTTTTTGTTGGGTTTTGCGAAGGTGGGGCGGATTGAATGCCCAGATCTCGCCACAATTGGCTCATTGACAGGACATATTGTTATTCGATAAAAGATCATCGACAGTCGAGATGGTGGTCAGGCATCTCCCGACGGGTCGATCAGAAAAATAACCGTGTCCAATCGGAGAACAACAATGAAAACGACCTCCAAAACCAGCCTGATCGCCTGCATCGCCATATCGGGCGCCTTCGCGGGCGGCTTCGCTTCCGGCCCCGCTTCGGCGCAAGACCTGCCGCATCGCGGGCCCTTTGAGTTCAAGTTCCGCTATGACGCTTCGGAAATGGGTTCGCTTGCCGGCGCCCAGAACCTGCTGACCCGCCTTGAAGCGGCTGTGTCGACCTACTGCGGCGAAGACAAGATGATGTCGCCGAAGGAACGCGCCGACACCGAGAAGTGCGTGGACAAGACGATGCGCGAGTCCATCGCCAAGTTCGGCAATGCGACCGTTGCCCAGGCCTTCCAATCGCGCGCTGACGGCTGATCCCTCAATTACGTCAGAGCACGAGGGGCCGGACCCATCCGACGGGGTCCGGCCCCTGCCATTTTATGGAGGCCCCATTTTCGCTCTCCCTCCGTCTTGCGGGCACACCTCCCGCGATCCGGACGGCGCGGCGGGGGAATGGCAGGAGAGACCGCCTTGCCGTTTCCACCAGGACGCAGCGCTGCAGCCGGACGCCCGCATCATGCTCTCCAGCTGATGCGGGCGGGCGGGAGAGTGGCTTAGCGTTTGTTCGGGTTGTCCCACTTGCTGTTGCCAGCGATCCAGGAAAGTGCGCCGGACAATCCAACTGAAGCTGCAGCCAGGCCGATGGTCAGCCAGAGGCGGTCTTCCCACAACGACAGCGCGATGTAGGTCGCTAATGCGGCCATGCCCGTGAAGAGCATGAACAACAACCCGATTACGATGATCAGGCCACGTTGGACGGCAAGGGGATTGTCCACGCCTTTGCGCTTGGCTTCATCAGCGCCATCGTCCGCGAAGTGCATGAGAAATGAGCATGACACGAACATGCATATCGCGATCAATGGCAGGCCGGGTATCTGGAAACGCGCTTCTGCCGAAATCAGTGCAGCCGTGGCGGTTCCAAAAACCAGAGGTAAGAGAACCCCGACCGGATCAGCAGCCCACAGTTGATTCAAAAGTTGATGACCGCGCTTCAGCATGTCCGTTCTATCGCAGCATCATTTTGCCAGATCAGAAACATGCGTCGCGCCCGATGCGTTCATCATGTCGATGAGGTCTGCCTTGATGCGCTGCACGAGCGTGGGGCCTTCATAGACGAGGGCGGAGTAGAGCTGGACGGCTTGTGCGCCGGCGCGGAGTTTTGCGACGACGTCTTCTGCTGAGGCGATGCCGCCGGCGCCGATGAGATCGAGCTTGTCGCCGATCTCCGAATGGAAGGCGGCGAGAACCTCGGTGGATTTCTTCATCAGAGGCGCGCCGGATAGGCCGCCGGTTTCGCCCTTGTGCTTCGAGGCCAGAGTTTCGGGCCGGGCGATAGTCGTGTTGGAGACGATGAGGCCGGAGAGCCAGTCCTGAGCCTTCGCCACGTCGGCGACATCGGCGATGGCCTTGTCATCAAGGTCTGGCGCGACTTTCAGGAAGACGGGGCGGTTCTTGACGGCGGCGTCCATCTCGCGCGCGGCGACGCCGATGCGGCCGAGCAATTCTTCCAGCGCGCCGCGATCCTGAAGGCCGCGCAGGCCGGGCGTGTTGGGCGAGGAGATGTTGATCGTGATGTAGCTTGAATACGGCCAGACGGCCTTCACGCCGGCGACGTAGTCAGCGATGCGATCATCCGAATCCTTGTTGGCACCGACATTGGCGCCGACGATGCCGATGGCGCGCGGGGCCGACGACAGGCGGCGCACGAACATGCCGATGCCTTCATTGTTGAAGCCCATGCGGTTGATGACGGCGCGGTCCGCATCGAGGCGGAACAGGCGTGGGCGCGGATTGCCGGCCTGCGGGCGCGGCGTGACCGTGCCGCATTCGACGAAGCCGAAACCGAAGGCGAGCATTTCGGCGAAGACTTCGGCGTTCTTGTCGAAGCCCGCAGCGAGGCCGATGGGGTTTGGCAGTTTGAGACCGGACTTGCGCAGCGTGACGGCGAGGCGCGGATCATCGAGCTGCGCTGTCGGTTTGGCGAGGCCGGTCTTGAGGCCGTCTATGGTGGCGCGGTGAGCGCTTTCGGCGGGAAGAATGCGGACGACGCGGGTGGCGATGTCGAAGAGGCTCACGCGCGGTCTTCTTCTGCTT
>DAIRES010000063.1:14510-16752 GCA_036795465.1 Hyphomonadaceae bacterium | reverse complement strand
GGCGGGGCGTGGATGGGAGATCGTGGCGATGAGCCAGCTGGCCCAGACGGCCGATTGCGAACTCGTGGTGGCAAGCCAGGAGTCCGCGACGCTTGAGTTCTGCCGTCCTTATGCCGATCAGCTCATCCAGCTGACGGTCCCACGCGCGGTTCCGGATCTGCCGCTTGATGCGGACACGGCGGTTGCGTGCCTGTTCCACGAACACGAATGGGAAGCCCAGTTGCTGCTCAACGCACTGCGCAGTCCGGCTTTCTACATAGGCGCGCTCGGTTCGCGTCAGACGCAACGCCGGCGCGTCGAAGCGCTCGAAGCGCTCGGCGCGACGCCTGAGGAACTCGCTCGCCTGAAGGCGCCCATCGGCTTGTTCCCATCGCAGGATCCGCGCTCGCTCGCGATGTCAGCCTTGGCGGAGATCGTGAAAATCCGCACCGCTTCGCGTGGAGGCGCTCAATGAGCGTCGCCATGAATCGCACCGCGATCGTCATGCTGGCGTCCGGCTTGTCGCGCCGCTACGGCCGCAAGGACAAGATGCTGGCAGACCTTGGCGGACAGCCGCTGATCGAACACGCCGCGCACATGATCACCGAAGTCGATCCGCTGACGCGCGTAGCCGTGTGTCCGTCGGACCGGCCACAGATCGGCGAGCGCCTGATCAATCGCTTCGTCATAGCCGTGAACAAGAAGCCGAAGACCGGCCTTGGTCATTCGATCGCGGTCGGCGTCAACGTCGCTCTGCAGTTCAAGCCCGACGCGATCATGCTGGTGATGGGAGATATGCCGTTCGTCGAGTCGTGGATACTCGAAGGCATCGTTTCGCGGCTCGGTTCTGGCGTGGACATCGTCCATTCCGGCGGCGCCAGCGGCGTGCGCCCGCCGACCGCATTCGGCCCGGCCTGCTTCGATGCGCTCGCGGCGCTAGATGGCGACGACGGGGCGAAGCAGATCATCGGGCAGGGTGGCCATAACGTTGTCGGCTTCAGCGCGCCCGCGCCGCTGCTCATGGACGTGGACACGAAACAGGATCTCGACCTGGCGCGCCAGCAGCTCGCCATCCGTCAACGCTACGAAAATGCCGATGCCCAGCCGCGTGAACACGTCGCGCAAATGGATATCGCGCCGATCCATCTCGGGCGGCAACAAACCGCGGGCGTAAGCTTCGGGGCGCAGCGCCGCTAGGCGCGCTCGGCCTTCTTCACATCGGTCCAGAGAGCTTCCTGTTCGTCCAGCGTGAGGCTGGCGAAGTCCTGTCCCCGTTTGCGGGCAAGCTCTTCCATACCCGAAAATCGTTTCACAAACTTTGCGTTCGCGTTGCGAAGTGCCTCTTCCGGGTCGACGGACAGCTTCCGGCAAAGGTTCGCCACCACGAACAGCATGTCGCCAAGTTCCTCGGCGATGTGGGCCTGATCCTTCACTGGCGCCGAGATCGCCTCCTCAAGCTCGCCGATCTCCTCCTGCAGCTTCTCCAGAACCGGCCCGGCCGACGGCCAGTCGAACCCAACCCGCCCAGCCCGCTTGGCCAGCTTCTCCGCCCGCATCAGCGCCGGCAAAGCCAGCGCCACGCCGTCCAGCGCGCTCGACGGCCCATCCTTGACCTTCTCAGCCTTCCGGGCTCGCTCGGCGGCCTTCATGACCTCCCAGGCGCCGGTCTGGGCGTCCGCGCTGTGGATAACTTTGTCGCCGAAGACATGCGGATGCCGGTCGACCATCTTGTCCACGAGGCCCCGAACCACGTCGTCGATCGTGAAGTGTCCGGCTTCCTCCGCCATGCGCGCGTGGAACACGGACTGGAACAGCAGATCGCCCAGTTCGCCCTTCAACTCCCCCATGTCTTTCCGCTCGATAGCGTCAGCGACCTCGTAGGCTTCCTCGATCGTGTAAGGCGCGATCGTCTCGAAGGTCTGCTCGATGTCCCATGGGCATCCGGTCCCGGGCGTCCGTAGCCTGGCCATTAACGTCACCAGATCGCGCCATGCGTCCCCCGATGAGGGGAGGGAGCGGTCTTTAGTTTGGCTCGAAGCCGGGCCACCGCCGGCGCCGGATTTTGTCGAGGCCGGATCAGCCATCGCTCAAACCCCCATATACGCAAGTCGCATAATCAACATTATGGGCAATAATGATTGGACTGAAATCAAGCATTTGGCGTGATTTCCAGTTCGAGCCCGTCGTAGGCGGGCTCGACGCCCGCCGGCAGCTCTGCCCTGAGCTTCCGGTAGTCCAGATCGACATGAAGGTTCGTCAGCAC
>DAIRES010000063.1:7447-14410 GCA_036795465.1 Hyphomonadaceae bacterium | reverse complement strand
TGGCCGACGATATCGCCGGTCACCTGGTCCATGTGCACCGGCATCCGCTTCCGGTGCCGGATCACCAGCGCCCTGAGGTCGTCGATCCCATGGCACTGGTCGGCGTGCTCGTGGGTCATCAGCACGGCGTCCAGTCGGTCGATCCGGGCCGCCAGAAGCTGCTCGCGCATGTCCGGCGAGGTATCCACAAGCACCAGGGTTGGCTGGGTCGCGCCCGGCGCCCAGGACCGGATCAGGATCGAACAGCGCGACCGGCGGTTCCGGGGCTCGGCCGGGTCACAGGCGCCCCAGTCATTGCCGATCCGCGGAACGCCGCCGGACGAGCCGCTCCCAAGGATACGGATCTGCAACCTGCCCTTTGACCCCACAGCGCTCATCCGGGCCTCTGGAACAGCTTAATGGCGTTGGCGGTCGTCAGGCGCGCAGCCTCCTCGAAAGTCAGGCCGCGATGGTCGGCGAAGGCGCGACAGACGTCCACCAGATACGCCGGTTCGTTGCGTCGGCCGCGATGCGGGATCGGCGCGAGATACGGACAGTCGGTTTCAAGGATGATCCGCTCCAGCGGAACTTTGCCGGTCACATCGCGCACGTCGGTCGCGCCCTTGAACGACAGGATGCCGGAAACCGAAAAGCTGGCGCCCAGCTCAAGCGCCCGCTCGACCAGCCGTGGCCCGCTCGTGTAGCAGTGCATCAGGATGCGGAATGGCCCGCGCTTGTACTCGCGCTCAAGGATGTCGCCGGTCAGGTCATCGGCCTCGCGCGTGTGGACCACCAGCAGCAATCCGGTCTCGCGCGCCGCGTGAATGTGCTCCACGAAGCTGCGCTCCTGCAGAACGATGTCGCTATAGCCATAGTGCTGGTCGAGCCCGGTCTCACCAATGCCGACCACCTTCGGATGGCGAGCTTCCTCGACAAGCGTCTTCGCTTCGAGCGACCAGTAGTCCTTCGCATAGTGCGGATGCACGCCGACCGTGCACGTGATGTCGTCATTGGCTTCTGCGATCGCGCGCACGGCGGGATAGCGATCAAGGCGGTCGCAGATCGTCACGAAGCGCGTCACGCCCGCGACACGCGCTCGCGCAAGAATGTCGTCGACCTCTCCGGCGAATTGCTCCGCATGCAGATTGACGTGCGTATCGAACAGCATCGTCAGGCGCCCGATCGCGCAAGACGCGCGACGCGCGACAGCGCAGCTGCGATCGTCTGCGCGCGATCCTGATTCAGCGCCTGCGCCTCGGCGTCGATGCGCATTACATCAAGTGCGGCCGACGCCCAGTCTCCGGCGATGACAGGATCGCTCTCGCGGGCTGCGCGCTTCTGCAGGCTGGCGCGCAACGACTCCATCGCCGCCGCCATGGCTGCATCGCTCTTGGCTGCGTGCATCAACGCCGTGTGCAGGCTGCGGGCATCGGAGTCCGCAAGATGTCGAACAGCACTCGATATGGCGTCAGCCGCCGCGCCGGCATCAGCGCCTTCAAGCTCAAGCGCACGACCGGGGCGGCCCGGAGCGATGCGCGCGATTTCGTCAGCGCGCGACCCCATCACGCCGGCCTGCGCAAGCGACGATAACGTCTCGTGCTCGCTCAGCGCGCCACACCGCAGCACGCGACACCGACTGCGCACCGTCGGTAGAAGCAATTGCTCGCCGTGCGAAATCAGAAACAGAACGACCCGGCTCGGCGGCTCTTCCAATGTCTTGAGGATGGCGTTCTCGCCATGGCGGTTCATCTCGTCGACAGAGTCGATGATGGCTATGCGCCAGCCGCCCATCGCGGGGCGCATCGAGAAGAACTCTGAAAGTGCGCGGACGCTATCGACCGGAATTTCGGATTTCTGCTTGCCCTTGTCGTCGATGGGGCGTCGCACGATACGAAAATCCGGATGGCTGCCAGCCGCTATCAGCCGGCCAACTTGCGTCTCCGCATTTGCAGTCAACTCGCCGTCGCCATTGCCAAGCAAGTGCATTGCGAACTGGATCGCCAGTCGCGCCTTGCCGACGCCGCGCGGTCCACGCAGCAGCCATCCATGATGCAGCTTGCCGCTTTCCACCGCCGACAGGAATTCGCGTTTGGCGGCGGCGTGGCCGACGACATGTCCGAGTTCTGATGACGCCACCTCCATCAGCGGTCTCCGCTGAGACGTGCGTCGATGGCGGCAAGCGCGGCGATCGCCAGCGCGTCCGGCGCGGCAGACGCATCGAGCACCACACAGCGTCGCGGGTTAGCTCGCGCTATGTCGAGAAACGCCTTGTGGACAGCTTCATGATAGCTGGCCACGCGAGATTCGATTGCGTCCTTGTCGTTGGCGCGCGCAATCATCCGTTCGCGCGCCGCCGAAAGGGGCAGGTCGAGGATCAGCGTGATATCGGGTGTAGTGTCGCCAACGCAGATCCTGTCGATCGTTTCGATGTGCTCACTCGGAACATGACCGGCTGCCGCCTGATAGGCGCGCGTCGAATCCGAGAAGCGATCGCAGATCACCCAGCTGCCCGCCGCCAGCGCAGGGCGGATGAGTTTGTCCAGATGATCGGTGCGCGCTGCATAGAACAGCAAGGTTTCCGCGATAGGCTCCCAACCTGTGACCTCCGCTGGCGGGTTCAGGATCAGGCGCCGTATCGCCTCCGCGCCAGGCGTGCCCCCGGGCTCGCGTGTCCGCACCACCTTGATGCCGCGCGCGACAAGTCGCGCCTCCAGAGCGGTCGCCAGAGTGGATTTCCCGACGCCCTCGCCTCCTTCAAGCGTGATGAAACGGCCGCGCGTCGCCAATCCCTACTCTTTCTTGCCTTCTTCTTCCTCGTCGTCCTCGCCACGCAGGCCGACCATCGCCTTGCCGAGCAGTCCAAGCTGGTTCACCGACTTGCCGGCGGCGACCGGGATCTTCTTGTCAGGCGTGCCTGGCGCCGAAATGATCAGTTCCCCGACAATATCGCCTTCCTTCACCGGCGCCAGCAATGGCTGCTTGTAGGTGACCGTGCCCTTGATCTTCGGAACGGCGTCCATGTGCAGGCCCGTCGCGTAGCTTTCGGTGGCGACCAGCGAAACCTTCTTGTCCTCGCCCAGCCACACATCGGCCACCGCAACCTCCGCGCCTTTGTTCACAAGCGTCGACGCCGTGAAATCAAGGAACGCCGACCGCATCACGCGCGGACCTTCCTTCTTGCGATCCGTCTCGCTGGCGAGGCCGTTCAGCACGATGATGCGCCGCTTGCCTTCGCGAATAGCCGAGCCCACCAGGCCATAACCCGAAACCGAAAGGTGTCCCGTCTTCACGCCATCTGCGCCGTCGAGTTCGCGAAGCAGCGGGTTCCGGTTGTACTGGCGCGTCTTGTTGAACGTGAACTCGGGCTCGCGGAACAGCGGATAGAACTCCGGGAAGTCTTTGATGATGCGGTGCGCGATCAACGCAATGTCATGCGCGCTCATGCGGTGAGTGGGAGCGTCCAGTCCCGTCGCGTTCGCGAATGTGGAGCCGGTCATGCCCAGCTCCTTGGCGCGCGCAGTCGCTGCACGCGCATAAGCTTCCTCGCTCCCGAACAATCCTTCAGCAAGCACGATGCAAGCATCATTGCCGGACACGATGATCGCGCCTTTGAGCAGGTCCTCGACCGAGACCTTGGAGTTGAGAGGCAGGAACATCGTCGAGCCATCCGTACCCGCACCGCCGGTGCGCCACGCATGCTCGCTCACACTGAACTGGTCGGTCATCGTCAGACGTCCGGCCTTCAGGCGCTCGAACGTCATGTAATAGAGCATCAGCTTCGACATCGAAGCCGGGATCATCGGCTCGTCGCCGCGCTTGGAGTAGAGCGGAATGCCGCTGTCGCCATCCATGATGAAGGCGTAGGTCGCCGCCGTGTTCAGCGGATCGGTAGCCAGAGCAGCGCCAGGCTCAGGCGCAGCCACGGGCGGTGCAGCCGGCGGCTGGGCAATGGCGGACGACACGATAAGGCCTGCGAGCAGGGTTCCGGCGATGAAGCGCATGTGCGCAGACTCCCTTGAGAATCCGCCCACATGAAGGCGCTTCGGGTAGCTCCGTCAACCGCCAGAAAGTCGCTGTTTACAGGCGTTTGCGGCCAGCGGCCGCCGCGGCGCCGGGCATCCCTGCCCTGCCCCCGGCTCCACCTGGCGGACCCCTAGTCGAGTTTGGCCACGACGAGGGCTTTCGTACCCGCCGCCTGAAGTCGCATTTGCGCCTGCTCAGCGTCAGCGCGCGACGCCCACGGACCCACCATCACGCGGTAGAACTCGGTCCCGTTGACCTGAACCGCCTTGATCGACACCGGGCCATTCGCACGCAGCTGGTCGCGGAGCAGGTTGGCGTTGCCAAGATCAGCGAACGCGCCGGCCTGCAGGAAGAACCCGCGCGCATCGGCCTGGCGAACCGCCGGAGCCGGCGTAGCCTTGACCGCAACCGGAGAGAGAGCTTCCGAACGAACCACCAGCTTCTCAGCGACCGGCAGCACCGGGGCCGCATTGGCTTCAGCCGGAGCAGGGCCGACATACTGCACGCGAACCTTGGCCGTGCCCTTGCCATGAAGATCGAGCGCCGCGCCCGCCGCTTTCGACAGATCGATGATCCGGTCATCCACGAACGGGCCGCGATCATTCAGGCGAACGATCACCGTCTTGTTGTTCTCGAGGTTCGTCACGCGCACCAGCGAGGGGATCGGCAGCGTCGGGTGAGCGGCCGTCATCGCCATCTCGTCGAACACTTCGCCCGAAGCCGAATCCTTGCCGTGGAATGTCGGCCCGTACCAGGACGCAACGCCCACTTCATCGTAGTTCGGCTCATAAGCCGGCACATACCATTTGCCCGCAACCTGATAGGGAGGGCCAGCATACGGTTCGGCAAACGTGGCCGCCGCCGCAAGCCCGCGTGGCGCTTCGATCGGCGAGACAGACGATTTCGGCGCCGGTCCAAAGCTGGCTTTCACCAGATCGGTCGCAACCGGCGAGTTCGCAAAAGTCGGGATCGGCGCATGCGGGGCAACCGCGATCGACATGCCGTCCACCCGGTTCTCGAAACGCACCATCGGCGTCGAAGCCGGAGCAGAAGATTTGTAAACAATGGGGGCAGGTCCCTGGGCCCACGACGCATCTGCGCCGCCGACAGTGAACACTGCCGCGAGAATCGCCGCGCCCGTCACCATCCGCGCACTGATACCCACGCGCACCTTGCTCACGCCCGTCATCACCACATCCCCTACTGAGATCGCACCACCGCTTTTTGCCGTGGTTCGAGCCGCTCTACCGGCGACATGTGGACAACTTAACCCTGCCCGGTTTCGGCCCGGAAACCAGGATCGATGCAATTTTCTGCAATCTTGCCAGACCGCGCCCAAACCTTACCGGCCAGCCGGAAATTGCTCGCGACCACGCCTGCAGGCGCCCAGAAACCTCCGAAAATCCCCAATAATGGCGCTTCGCCCTGCCCGACCGCTCAAAGCGGGGCCGGGCGCGCATAAACCATTTTCTTTGCCTGCAATCGCGAATACATGGTCCGCGCGGGAGAGGTGGCCGAGTGGTTTAAGGCAACGGTCTTGAAAACCGTCGTAGGGGAAACTCTACCGTGGGTTCGAATCCCACCCTCTCCGCCAGAGCCTTTCCAGCGATCGCCTCGCGAACCTTCCCGATCCTGAAGCTGCGCCCTGATCGCGGCGGCCACCTGCTGGCGTCAGACGGCAGCGCAGGTCCTGGGTAGCTATCAGCGCTGCGCGTCTGCCAGTCGCATATCGGCCACCCGTCCACCCTGAAGGATGTTCTTGAGGGCGTAATTGCCTTCGTGGCAGGAGCTTTCGAACATGCGTTGGTCGGTACGATAGAGCGAATACTCGGCCGACCACGGCGCGGTGTAGATGGCCGGATCCTCGACCGTGTACTGATACAGCAGCTCGTTTTCGGAAAGCCGTGTGTAGCGCTCGATCACCTTGCTGTTCTTGGTGACGACGAGGTTGGAGACGAGACGAACCCGATCCGCCTCCGGCAGGCTGACCGTCTCGATCACCAGCGTGTCGCCTTCCCAGCGCGCGATCGAATCCCCCAGCGACGTGTTGTGAAGCACCTTTGGCTTGTGGGTCGCAGCGAACGGAATGAGGCGCGCCTCATCGCCATACTCGGAATGGATGATGAGCTGATCCGCGCTGGTCTGGAAAATCTGGCGCGGGTTCAGGCTGCCTGCGCCGATGTTCGTCACTGGCGGCACGGCCAGGCCGACAAGGCATCTCTCCCACGCCGGCCGCTCTTCCGGGTTGTCATAGCGCTTGGTGACCGGCCCAGCCTTCGACTCTTTCCGTGCTTCGGCGGTGTATGGCAGAACGCCGTTCGCCGGTTGCACAACCGTGCGCGTTCGCCGCTCTCCACGAACGATCGGCAGCCCCTCTGTCGCCTTTGCGATCTCCGGCAGTTCCGGGTCGAGGCCCTTTGTCGTTCTTTCGGCAAAGGCATCGACCGCCCGGTCGACATACTCCTTCGCTTCCTTTTCCGGCAGCACCAGCGGCACGTCCGGCGCGCCCTCCAGCATCGTCATGAAGTTGCTGGTCCAGACGCCCTCAAGGTCGGGATGCCCAAACGATGTCTTCGGCGCGCTATAGTTGGGGGCCGGCTTCGGCGTCTGCGCAAAACCAGCCGGCGCAACGCAAACCGCGCAGGCCAAGAGAACCGAGTTCAACAGTCTGGCTTTCACGATATTCCCCAAGCGATCTGGCGTCAGTGTCCGTAACTTGACACTGACTAGCCTAATTCGCCCGGCCAACCAGAACCCTGGATATCACATGTAAGGGATCGCCAGTTCAGCCCGGCGATGAAAAGCCTCGCGCCAGCACCCTCACCTAACGACATGCAGGCATTTGGCGAACGCCTGCCGCTTTGTCAGCACTGGTCCGACAGGGGCGTCAGACTCTTACGGTTGCGTCACCTTCACATAGTCGACCTGCAGGGTCGTCGGCAGGTTTGCATTGTTCGGCAT
>DAIRES010000063.1:3962-7347 GCA_036795465.1 Hyphomonadaceae bacterium | reverse complement strand
GCGCTTGGCCGGTTGCACAGGTTCTCCGCCTGCGATGAGGGGCCGCTACGATTGAGAGCCGTCCACGCCGAACCGAGCGAAGTGCCGTTGAAGTCGTCAAAGAACACCACGTTGGCCGACGAAGAGGCCGTGAAGTTCTGCGATGTCACGCTCGCACCGTTAAGCGCGACTTGCCGGTTGGTCGGCGAGAAAGTCAGCGATGCCCCGCTCGGCGTCAAAGTGTACGAGCCATTCGCCAGTCCGGAGAAGCTGTACGCGCCAGACGCATCTGCCGTTGTGGTCTGGTTCGCCGCCCCGCTCAGTGCGACCTGCGCACCCGACCCAAGAGACTGCGGCGAGATCGTTCCCGAGATCGTATAGGTCGTCGGCGTACCGCCACCGCCCGCGGAAGCGGTGAAGTTCGCGGTCGTCACGTTGGTCCCGGTCAAGGTGTACTGGCGGTTTGCAGGACTGAAGCTGACTGACGTCTTGCTGGGCGTGATCGTGTACGAGCCGTTCGCGAGACCGGCAAAGCTGAAATTCCCGGACGAATCCGTCATGGCGGTATTCGTGGCTGCCCCGCCAAGCGCAACCGTAACGCCCGCGCCGAGCGGCACCGGCGTGATCGTACCGGAAATCGTCGCCGTCGTCGGCGTGCCGCCGCCACCGCCAGTTGTAGTGGCCGTGAAATTCACTCCCGTCCGGTTGGCGCCGTTGACGATCACCGATGTTGTTGTCGGGCTGAAGGCCAGCGATGTCCCGCTTGGCGTGACCGCATACGTGCCGTTGGCCAGGCCGGTGAAGCTGTAATTGCCGGATGCATCGGTCGTCGCAGCCGTCGTGAAGGCGCCGGTCAGCGTAACCGTAACGGTCGTGCCGGTCGGTTGTCCGCTGACCGTGCCTGAGATCGTGTAGGTCGACGGCGTGCCGCCGCCCTGGGCCGTCCCCGTGAAGTTGACGCCCAGCACATTGCCGCCGCTCACCGTGACCTGCGAACTCGCCGGGCTGAACGTTACCGACGTCTTGCTCGGCGTCACGGTGTAGGTCCCGTTCGCCAATCCGGGGAAACTGAACCCGCCGGATGAATCCGCTGTCACGTTCGCCGTCGATGCGCCGGTCAGCGCAATCTGGGCGCCTGAGCCGATCGAACCAGGACCGATCGCGCCGGAGACGGAGTAAGTGATCGTCACGCCGCCGCCGCCCGTTCCGCCGCCACCGCCCCCGCCGCCTCCCCCGCCACACGCGGCAAGCACCACGAACGGCAGGACGCACAACGCCTTCCAGGCGAGCGCCGCAAGATCGGACAACCTCGAGCCCCGCATCCGATTTCGCCCGTCGATGTTGGTCTGGAAGGTCATGACCGTTCTAAATCCCACGCTCGGCAACGCCAAAGGAACGCTCGCTGCGCCATCGTCCCGCTCGCCTGCAGCGTGTCTGGACGCGGCGCGATTACGCAGGAAATTCGACGGCGGTAACGCCGCATCATAAAACGCCGGTGTTGCATTGGGTACTGAAAAACAAGGTGAATCTGCGTCCCACTGCATATCGCCGTCCGCGATTGATCTAGATCGCGTCGTTGCGAAGGCGAGCCGATCCGTCCGATAATCACGACAGAGAATCCACAAGGGAGTTGGGGACGATGTGGTTCGAGAATGTCGGCACGTTCATCGAGTTCGGCTTCCAGCACATCATCCCGCAGGGGCTGGACCACGTCCTGTTCGTCGTCGCCCTCTATCTCAACGCCCGCGGCTGGCCCGCGCTGATTCTGCAGGTCACAACCTTCACGGTCGCCCACACCATCACGCTCGCCCTCGCCTCCACGGGCCTCGTCCAGAGCCCCGGCGATATCATCGAGCCGCTGATCGCAATCTCCATCGTCGTGCTCGCCCTCGAAGCCATCCTCTTCAAGCGCGCCAACATCTGGCGCCTGCCTGTGATCTTTGCGTTCGGCCTGCTCCACGGTCTCGGCTTCGGCTCGGTGATGAAAGCCTATCTCGAGAACGCAGACTTCTCCGCCGGCCTCATCGGCATCACCCTCGGCGTCGAGTTGGGACACCTCTCCGTGCTCCTCGCCACCGGCCTTGTCGCCTTCGCAGTCCGCTTCGCGCTCAAATCCGCCAGCAAGCCGCAGCTATACCGCCCTGCCTTCATCATCCCCGTAGCCGCCGCCGTCGCCCTCACCGGCCTCTACTGGACGCTCCAGCGCACAGGCATCCTGCCCCAATAGGCCCGCCGCCATGACCACCGCCCCGACACGCGACCGCATCGCCCTCATCGATATCCTGCGCGGCTTCGTCATCGTCCTCATGGCGCTCGACCACACCCGCGAGTTCACCAACGACAGCGGCTGGGCCTACAACGCGCTCGGCCCCGAAGCTCATCCGCTCATCTACGCCACGCGCTGGATCACCCATCTCTGCGCGCCCACCTTCGTCCTCCTCGCCGGCGTCTCCATCCGCCTGCAATCCCTCGGCGGCCTTTCGCCCCTCGCCCTCTCCTCACGCATCCTCAAGCGAGGCCTCTGGCTCGTCTTCCTCGAACTCACGCTCATCGGCTTCGTCTGGTCCTTCTCGATCCCCTTCCTGCAATTCTGGCAGGTCATCTGGGCCATAGGCTGGTCGATGGTCCTGATGGCCGGCCTCGTCTTCGCCCCGCCCATCGTCTCGCTCATCATCGGCGCCGCCATCGTCACCGCCAGCAGCGCCCTCTCCACCATCCCGCCAGATGCCTTCGGCCCCCTCGCTCCGCTCTGGCAGATCCTGCATCGCATCCCGGCCTTCCTGCCCGCTCCGCCGGACACGCAGGTCTTCGTCGTCTATCCGATCCTCCCGTGGTTCGGCCTGATGGCGATCGGCTATGGCATCGCCCCGCTCTTCCGCTCCGAACACCGCGACCGAAACCTCATCGCGCTCGGCCTCACCATGCTCGCGCTCTTCCTCGCCCTGCGCTTGCCCAATCTCTACGGAGACCCCCGCCCGTGGAGCGCCGGTGAAGACCTCACCCGCACCCTCTATTCCTTCTTCGACGTCACGAAGAACCCGCCCTCGCTCAGCTTCGCCCTGGTCACGCTCGGCATGGTGTTCGTGGCGGCGCCCGGCCTCGCCCGCCTGCCGAAGCCGATCGCTGGCGTCTTCCGCACATTCGGCGCCGTCCCTCTCTTCGCCTACATCGCGCACATCGCGATCATGCACCTCTACGCCATCCTCGTCCGCGTCATCGCTGGCGCCAGCCTCTCCCCGATGACCGACACGATGCGTGTCTTCGTGTTCGAGAGCGAACGCTTCGAAGGCTTCAGCCTCCCCCTCTGGGCAACCTACCTGACCTGGTTCGCCGTCATCGCCACCCTCTACCCGCTCTGCCGTTGGTGGCTCGGCGTGAAGCAGCGGCGGAAGGAGTGGTGGATGGC
>DAIRES010000063.1:0-3862 GCA_036795465.1 Hyphomonadaceae bacterium | reverse complement strand
CTGACGCGCCCGGCCATCGGCGCCATGGCCTACGCTCTCGGCTATCCGCGCGACGGTCGGATCATGCCGCGCAATCCCGGAACCCCGCCGATCAACAGTGGATCAGCAGGCTATGGCGGCCAGTCGGCGGCCCAGGGCTCTCCCGCCAGACCGCCGCGCAATGACTACGGCGAATTCTCATTCATCGCCGACTTTGGCGGCCCGGCCGAGCCTGTCCCCACCGTCTCGCGCAAGCCGCGCTACATCGAGACGTTGCACACCGACGGCGGCGCCTACTCGATCAACACGACCATCGATGTGCCGCCCGCCTCGCCGCACACCTTCGCCGACATGCAGGCGGCCTACCGCTCCCTGCCCCGCCACCTGAAGCAGATCGTCCAGCGCAGCTACGCCCTGCACGCAGGCCTTGCGACGACATCCACGCCCTACGACGAACTGCCCGCCTTCGACGCCACGAAGGCGCTGCGCCGTCCGATGGTGCTTGAGCACTACAATACAAAAGCGCCGCAGCTCTACGTGCCCAAGAATCCGCACAGCATCATCGAAGGCATGCCGGAGGATGAGGGCCGCGGCGTCATCTCCGAGCTCTGGGCGCATGTGAACACCCAGCACAACCGCTACATGGCGTGGTCGGGTGAAAACGAAACGATGATCTGGGATGCCTTCGGCACCACCCACACCAACCCGTCCTATCGCCGTGACAAGGCGCGGACGACCTGGTTCTTCATAATCCCGAGCCCGCATGAACTGAAACAGGCGACGGTCGCGTGATAAGCCTCTTCATGTTCCTTGTTTTCATCGACCAGACACCGGCAGCGCCCCAGCCTCTGGGCGATGCTCAGTTGAACTATGAGTTTCATTGCAAGAGCTGCCACGAACCCGGCCAGCCCGGCGTTCCGGACGTATCCCTTCTGCGAAAGCGCTCGCCTGACGAAATCGTCCGCGCGCTGGAGAGCGGCAAGATGAAAGCGATGGGGGCGACGCTGACTGCCGACGAAAAGCGCGCCATCGCCGAATTCATAACGCGGGATACGGCTACCCCTCGAGCAAGCTGAACGCGTAAGAAGTCAGCGTAAGCACAAACAGCCGCCGCCGCGCTGGCGAGCGGACCAACAATCGTAGGGTGCATCTTGATGCACCGCCTCGGCTGGTGGCCGGTGCATCAAGATGCACCCTACAAATCCCCGCAGGACCCGCCGTCATCGCCCCTTCCACCCGCGCTCGGGTTCGCTCGTGACCGATGCGCGCGCGCCGAAGGCCGGCGGTCGTGGGAGTTTTTCTGAGATTGAGGAGAATGGTGCCCGGAGCCGGAATTGAACCAGCGACACGCGGATTTTCAATCCGCTGCTCTACCAACTGAGCTATCCGGGCCTGCGCCTCGCGGCGAAGAGGCGCGATGTATAGGGAAACGATTATTCCCTGTCCATGCCCTTCTGCCGGGCTCTTTAGTCCCTGTTTTCAGGGGATTCCGTGCTGCTGGACCGCCCGTCTTCGTCATCCTCGCCCATCTGGGCGCCGGGGATGGCGTAGGACCCCTTCAGCCAGCGTGACAGGTCCACATCCGCGCAGCGCTTCGAGCAGAACGGCGCGAATTTGGGGTCTTTCGGCTTGGAGCAGATCGGACAGGCCATTTTACGCGCTCCACACTTCCGGGTTGCCGGGCGCCCTCGCCCCGGCCTCGATGGCCCAGCGTGCGCCGATTCTGTTGGCTAGCTGGTCCTTCCAGCCCACCGGATCAAGCTCCAGCCATGCCGCCGACTGTGTCGAGACCCGCGCATGGATTCGGGCGCCCCGCGCCGCCCATCCCACAGTCTCGATCGCCCGCAGCGCATCCAGCGCCTCGCGTTCCGCCGTCGGCGCCGCCAGTGCATCGCGCACGGGGCGGATGCGCCGCGCAATCGCCGCCTCGCACACGCCCAGCGGCGAGAGTTCCAGAACCTCGCTCGTCCGCCCCAGCCGCGCCGCCAGCAACTTGCGGAAAGACTCCGCCACCGCGCGCCGGCTCTTCGCCGCCTGCATCCCGACAAAGTCGATCGCCGCCAGCCCGCCCGCGCCGCGCAGGGCGAGCTGCCGCGCCGCCTCGTCCGCCGCCGCCAGGTTCAGGTCCAGTGCGAACGCCTCCGCATCGGCGCCAGACGCGCGGCTGCCGCTGTCCACATCGATCACGGTCATCCCGCGGGTCGCATCGATGGCAATATCGCCGCCGCCGTGAAGCACATGGATGCGCTGCTGCGCTTCCTCCACCGCTGCATCGACATCCCGGCGCGCATCGGCGCCCGTGACTGTCGCGACGATCTCGACGCCGCGCAGGAAGGGGTCATCCTTTGCGGCCGCATGGCGCGCGGGGCCGTCCGGCCTCGGCGCAGATGGCGACATGTCGGCAAGGCTCAGCAGAGGTCCCTTGTCGGCCCACGCCTCGGATTTCACGCGCACTGCCAGCAGCGCGCCTTCCGTCACTGCGGCTGCACGCGTCGGCTCGATAACGCCGGCCGCCTCAAGGCCAAGGTCAACGAACCAGCCGCGATTGCCCGGCATGCGGGCCCTCACCCTGCCCCACCAGATTTCATCCAGCTTTGCGCGACTGTCGCGCTCGCTCCAGCGCTCGATCTCCAGCCGGAACGGGCGGCCCGTGCTGTCGAGCAGAGCGCGCCGATGTTCGCCCACCGCGTCGTCGATGCACAGCGTCGCCTTCACGCGGTCTTGCTCCAGCGCTGCCCGACCGGATAGCCGAGCCCTTCAAGCAATGATGCTGTCTCGTAAAGCGGCAGGCCGACGATGGCGGAATATGATCCGGCAATGTCGGTGACGAAGCCGCCGGCGATGCCCTGTATCGCGTAGCCGCCTGCCTTGCCGTGCCACTCGCGGCTCGCGATGTAGCCTTCGGTCTCGGTCTGCGAGAGCCGCTTGAACGTCACCCGGCTCTCGACGACGCGCGAGGCTTCGCGCCCATCCGGCGCCAGCACGGCCACCGCCGTCAGCACGTCATGGCTCCGTCCCGACAGAAGTTTGAGGCACGCGCGTGCCTCGGTTTCGGTCTCCGCCTTGGGCAGGATCCGCCGCCCGACGGCCACCACCGTGTCGGCGCTGAGCATATGATTATTATGGGCCGGTCCCCCGCCCGGTATAATACTCATAGTAAGGTCGAGGCGGTCGCGGGCCGCCCGTCCCTTGGCCACGGCGAGCCTCAGCGCCAGCTGGCGCGGGCGCTCCTGATGAAGTGGCGTTTCATCGATGTCAGCCGGCAGCACTTCATCGGGCCTGAGCCCGATCTGCTCCAGCAGGGCAAGCCTGCGCGGGCTCGCGCTGGCAAGCGCAAGCCGCGCCTGGCCCGCCTGCGGCCCGGTCACTTGAAGCGGTAGGTAATGCGCCCTTTGGTCAGGTCGTAAGGCGTCATTTCGACGAGCACCTTGTCGCCCGTGAGCACGCGGATGCGGTTTTTCCGCATTTTTCCGGCCGTGTGGCCAATGATTTCGTGGTCATTGGAAAGCTTTATGCGGAACGTCGCGTTGGGCAGAAGTTCCACGATAGTGCCTTCAAACTCGATAAGTTCTTCCTTCGCCATGAAACTCCCTTTGGGTGGCGGTTCGTCTTGCAGGCGCCCCTATACACGCTTTCCCGGGGATTCGTCGATTCCTAGGAAAAATCAGCTCCGGGCATGCAGCGCGCACACCAGGGTGAACAACCGCCGCGCCGTATCAAAGTCCACCTCCGCCTTCTCCGCCAACCGCTCCGTCAAAACCTGCGACCCCTCATTATGCAAGCCTCTCCGCCCCATATCGATCGCCTCGATCTGCGAGGGCGTGGAGTTGCGGATGGCGTCGTAATAGCTGTCGCAGATCATGAAGTAGTCCTTGATCACCCG
>DAIRES010000062.1:15423-16763 GCA_036795465.1 Hyphomonadaceae bacterium | reverse complement strand
CTGCAGGCTTCTCCGCAGGAGATGACGAGCCAGGGGCGCAAGGAGCGCTATGGCGAGCTGGATGATCGTTCCGAAGCGGCGATGGTGAAGGACCTGGAATGGCGGCGTGAGTCAGTTGCCGACATGAAGGCCAAGTTCCAGCCGGAAGCGCTGAGCGAAGATGCGCGGCTTTCGTACGAGATCTGGGACCTGGAACTGGCGCGGGCCGAGAAGGCTGCGGAATTTCGGCGTCAGCGTTACATCTTTGGCCGGAACGGCGCGCACACCGGCCTTGTCAACTTCATGATCAACCAGCATCGCGTGGACGAGAAGTCTGACGTCGATGCCTACATCTCGCGCGTAGCGGCAATCGGGCCGACGCTGGATGTACTGATCGAGCGGGCGAAGCTTGCGGCTGGAGATGGCATTCGCATGCCGGGCTTTGGCTATGACCAGACGGCCGACGAAGTGAAGCGCGTGACGACGGGCGCGCCGTTCGACAAGGGCAAGGACTCCGCGCTGTTTGCCGACGGCAAGGCCAAGATCAAGGCGCTGGCTGAGGCGGGCAAGCTGAAGCCGGAAGAGGCTGTGGCGCTGACCGAGCAGCTTCGGCTCGCCATGGTCGACAAGATGAAGCCGGCTTATGATCGGCTGACGGCGTGGGTGACCGAAGACAAGAAGAATGCTTCGGCGACGCCTCAGGGCGCGGGCTCGCTGCCAAATGGCGAGGCGTATTACAACGCCATGCTGAACCTGATGACTACGACCGACATGACGGCGGACGAGATCCACAAGCTTGGCCTGTCGGAAGTCACGCGCATCCAGGCGGAGATGGAGAAGGTGAAGGAAGAGGCGGGCTTCAAAGGCACGCTGCAGGAGTTCTTCGCCTTCATGCGCACGGACAAGCAGTTCTACCTGCCGAACAATGATGCGGGGGCGCAGCAGTATATTGATCTCGCGACCAAGCATCTCGAGGAGATGAAGCTCGCGCTGCCGAAGTATTTCGGGCGGCTGCCGAAGGCGGATCTCATCGTGAAGCGGGTGGAGCCTTTCCGGGAAGAGCCGGGCGGCGCGCAGCATTACATGTCGGGCACGCCGGATGGGTCGCGGCCGGGCATCTACTACGCGCACCTCTCCGACATGAACGCGATGCCGACCTACATGCTGGAAGACATCGCCTATCATGAAGGCCTGCCGGGCCATCACATGCAGATCTCGATCCAGCAGGAGCTGGAGGCCGAGACGGGCCCGAACAAGCTGCCGAAGTTCCGGACGCAATATGGTTATACGGCCTACTCGGAAGGGTGGGGACTGTATGCCGAGGCGCTGTCGCGGGAGATGGGTTTCCTGAAGGATCCCTA
>DAIRES010000062.1:13976-15323 GCA_036795465.1 Hyphomonadaceae bacterium | reverse complement strand
TTGCCGGTGCTCGAAGCGAAGATCGATCGGTGGATCGCCAGCCAGAAGAAGGCGGCGTAAGCCGCGCCGGATCGTCAGGAGACAACCCATGCGTCTGTTGTTTGCAGCGGGCCTGATGGCCCTCGCCGCCGCGTGCAGCCCGGCCGTGCCTGCCGGGCCGACGGCTGAAGACATCGCGACCGAGAGCAAGAAGCTCACCGACTATCTCAACGCCGAGTTCGAGGAAGAGCTGGCGATGAACCCGATGATGCTGACGCAGATGGGGCGCAAGGAGCTGTACGACCAGCTAGGCGATTTTTCGGAAGCGGATGTTTCAAAGCAGCTGGAGTGGCGGCGCGAAAGCGTGGCCGGGATGAAGGCGGCGATTGATCCGGCGAAGCTGAATGATGATGCGAAGACATCTTGGGCGATCTGGGAGTCGGAGCTTGATCGTTCGGAGCTGCGCGCTGCGTGGCAGCGGCATTCCTACGTTTACGCCTATGGCGGCCCGCACACGGACCTGCCGAATTTCCTGATCACCTATCACAAGGTGGAAGCGCCTTCGGACATCGATGCGTATATCTCGCGTATCGCCTTGCTGGGGCCGGCGATCGACCAGTTCACGGAGCGGGCGAAGCTCGCGGTGGCGGATGGGATTCGTACGCCGAAGTTCGGCTATGAGCGGACCGCGACTGAGGCGAAGAACGTCATCACCGGCGCGCCGTTTGGCGCCGGTCCGGCTTCGCCGCTGTGGGAGGATATCAATACCAAGATCGGTTTCCTGCTGGCGTCCGACCGCGCGAATGACGGGCAGGCGGCGGCCTGGAAGACGGCGGCGGAAGCGGCGCTCAAGGACAAGGTGAGGCCGGCTTACGAGCGGCTGATCGCGTGGCTGAATGCGGACATGGCGAATGCGCCGTCTGGCAAGGTTGGCGCGCTGACGCTGCCGAAGGGGCCGGAGTGGTACAACGTTTCGCTTGAGCTGCAGACGACCACGAAGATGACGGCGGACGAGATCCACGAACTCGGCCTGTCGGAAGTGAAGCGCATTCACGGCGAGATGGACAAGATCCGCACGGCGACTGGTTTTCAGGGCGACCAGAAGGCCTTCTTCGAGTTCATGCGGACGGACAAGCAGTTCTACCTGCCTGACACGGATGCGGGCCGCGCCAAGTATCTCGAGACGGCGCAGGGCTATCTCGATGCGATGTACAAGAAGCTGCCGGAGTATTTCGGGCGCCTGCCGAAGGCTCCGCTGGTGGTGAAGCGCGTCGAGGCTTTCCGCGAAGTTCCGGGGGGCGCTGCGCACTATTACGGGCCGACGCCGGATGGGTCGCAACCGGGCATCTTCTACGCGCACCTGGTGGA
>DAIRES010000062.1:8417-13876 GCA_036795465.1 Hyphomonadaceae bacterium | reverse complement strand
TGGGCGATGGCGAATTCGGCGCGCCCGGAATCCTCGATCCGCAGCGAGGTTAGGCGCTTCCTGCTCTGGCCGGGGCAGGCGACATCTTACAAGATCGGCATGATCGCCATCCAGAAGTTGCGCGATGAAGCGAAAGCGGCGTTGGGCGACAAGTTCGACTGGAAGTCGTTCCACGACACGGTGATCGACGGCGGGTCGATGCCGCTGCCGGTTCTGGAAACGCGCGTCCGGGCGTGGATTGCCGAACAGAAGAAAGCTTGAGGGACGTCTGATGCGTAACTGGATCTCGGCCGGCCTGCTTGCCGTTGTCGCCGCGTGTACGCCTGCAGCGCCTCCGGCGCCGACGGCAGAGGAAATCGCCAAGACAAGCGCGGAGCTGACTGTGTGGTTCGATGCAGAATACAACGAGCTTCTGCAGATGAGCCCGATGCAGCTCACCATGCTGGGCCGCAAGGAGCAGTACGACAAGATCGACCAGTTCACGGATGCGGCTTCTGATGAGCGGCTGGCCTGGGAAAAAGCCAGCGTCGCCGAGATGAAGGAGAAGTTCGATCCGGCGAAGCTGGACCCCGAGTCCCGCACGTCGTTCGACATGTGGGCGCTGCAGGCGGAGATGGATGAGAAGCTCTCTGCGTTCCGCCGTCAGGGCTATGTGTTCATCAAGGACGGTCCGCACTCCTCGCTCGCCAACTTCCTGATCACGTTCCATGAGGTCAGCGAGAAGTCGGACATGGATGCCTATATCGCGCGGCTGAGCGAAGTCGCGCGGGCGCTGGACCAGTCGGTCGATCTGGCGAAGCTTTCAGCGGAGGCTGGCGTGCGCCCGCCGCGTTTTGCCTACGATCAGGCAACGCAGGAATCGACGAACATCATTACGGGCGCGCCGTTCGGAGCCGGCAAGGACTCGCCCCTGTGGGCTGACGCCAAAGCCAAGATCAAGTCGCTGGTCGATGGCGGCAAGCTGACGGCTGACGAAGCCAAGGCCATGGAAGCTTCGGCGAAGACGGTTCTGATGGATACGGTGAAGCCGTCTTACGAGCGGGTCATCGCCTACCTGACAGCAGACCGTCCCAATGCGGCGGAGCAGTCGCAGGGCGTGGGTGCCTTCAAGGACGGCGCTACGTTCTACAACGCCATGCTGGAAGTGCAGACGACGACCAAGATGACGGCGGACGAAATCCATGAGCTGGGCCTCAAGGAGGTCGCGCGCCTCCGCAGCGAGATGGAAGCCATCCGGGAGAAGGTCGGCTTCAAGGGCGACCTGACCGCTTTCCTTGCGTTCATGCGCACCGACAAGCAGTTCTATGAACCGAACACGGATGCAGGGCGCGCCGCGTACCTGAAGAAGGCCGACGACTATGTCTCGGCGATGAAGGCGAAGATCCCGGAGTATTTCGGCATTCTTCCGAAGGCCGATCTGGTCGTGAAGCGTGTCGAGGCGTTCCGCGAGGAGCCGGGTGGCGTGCAGCACTATTTCCAGGGCACGCCGGATGGCTCGCGTCCCGGTATCTACTACGTCCACCTGCTGGACATGTCGGCGATGCCGCTGTGGGATCTCGAGAGCACGACCTATCACGAGGCTATTCCCGGCCACCACATGCAGATCTCCATCGCGCAGGAGATGAAGGGCATTCCGTTCTTCCGCACGCAGTATGGATCGACCGCCTATGTCGAAGGCTGGGCGCTTTATACCGAGCTGCTGGCGAAGGAGATGGGCGGCTTCTATACGGACCCGTATTCCGACATGGGCCGTCTCAACAACGAGATGTGGCGTGCCGTGCGGCTGGTGGTCGACGCCGGCATTCACTCGAAAGGGTGGAGCGAGGAACAGGCTCTGAAATACTTCATGGACAACTCGTCCACGCCTGAGGCCGCGCTGCGTGCGGAGATCAAGCGCTACTTCGTCTGGCCGGGTCAGGCCACGGCTTACAAGATCGGCATGATCAAGATCCAGGAACTTCGCGCCATGGCGCAGAAGGAGCTGGGACCGAAGTTCACCATGGCTGGGTTCCACGACACGGTGCTGGGCGGCGGCGCGCTGCCTCTGCCAATTCTGGAGGCGCGGGTGAAGCGCTGGGTTGAGACTGTGAAGGCCAGCTAGGTCTCGCCTGCATACGGTTTGATTTTGGGAGAGGGCATATGAGAGTTCTGTTTACGGCGGCTGTTTCGCTGCTTGCACTTGCTGCGTGCCAGCCGGCTACGCCTGCGGCCCCGACGGCTGAGGATATCGCCAAGACCAGCGCCGAACTGACGGCGTGGTTCGATGCGGAGTATGAGGAAGAGCTGCAGATGAGCCCGATCGGGCTCACCTTCCAGGGCCGCAAGGATCAGTACGACAAGCTGGACGATTACAGCGAAGCGGCGATCGACAAGAAGCTGGAATGGCGTCGGGCCAGCGTTGCCGAGATGAAGGAGAAGTTCGATCCGGCGAAGCTGGATGAGGATTCCCGGACATCCTTCGACATCTGGTCGCTGTCTCTCGACATGGAAGAGAAGGGCGCGAAGTTCCGCCGGTCGCCGTACATCTTCGTGAAGGATGGCCCGCACGTCTTCCTGCCGAACTTCATGATCAACTTCCACGAGGTGTCCGAGAAGTCGGACATGGATGCCTATGTCGCGCGTCTGGGTGAAGTGGCCCGCGTGATGGATCAGGCGATCGAGCTGGCGAAGCTGGCAGCCGCCGAAGGCAATCGTGCGCCGCGCTTTGCTTACGACCAGTCGATCCAGGAGGCGAAGAACGTCATCGCGGGCGCGCCGTTTGGCACAGGGGCGGATTCACCGCTGTGGGCCGACGTCAAATCCGAGATCAAGAAGCTGCAGGATGGCGGCAAGCTGACTGCGGAAGAAGCAACGGCTGTTCAGGCCTCAGCGTCCGCTGCGCTGACCGAGAAGCTGAAGCCGGCTTACGAACGCATCATTGCATGGCTCGAAGCGGACAAGCCGAACACTCCGGAACAGGCGCAAGGCGCCTCTGCGCTGAAGGACGGCGTGAACTACTACAACACGATGCTTGAGCTTCAGACGACGACCAACCTGACGGCTGACGAGATCCACAATATCGGCCTGAAGGAAGTCGACCGCATCCATGCCGAGATGGAGAAGATCAAGGAGCAGGTGGGCTTCAAGGGCACGCTGCAGGAGTTCTTCACCTTCATGCGGACGTCTCCGCAGTTCCAGCTCGGCAATGACGATGCTGGCCGGGCGAAGTACATCAAGATGTCCGAGGACTATCTCGGCGCGATGGAAGCCAAGCTGCCGGAGTATTTCGGCCTACTGCCCAAGGCGAAGCTTGTTGTGAAGCGTGTCGAAGCGTTCCGTGAGGAGCCGGGTGGCGCGCAGCACTATTTCCCGGGCACGCCGGACGGCGCGCGGCCGGGCGTGTTCTACGCGCACCTCTCCGACATGAAGGCGATGCCGACTTATTCGCTGGAGGCGATCGCCTATCATGAAGGCGTGCCGGGTCACCACTTGCAGATTTCGATCGCGCAGGAACTGACTGGCATTCCCAAGTTCCGTACGCAGTATGGCTACACGGCGTATCAGGAAGGCTGGGGTCTCTATTCAGAGGCGCTGGCCAAGGACATGGGCTTCTACACGGACCCGTATTCTGACTTCGGTCGTCTTGGCGCGGAAATCTGGCGTGCGATCCGCCTCGTTGTGGATACGGGCATCCACTCGAAAGGCTGGACCGAAGAGCAGGCGGTGAAATACTTCCTCGACAACGGGCCGACGCCGGAAGGCGCGGTGCGTTCCGAGATCCGCCGCTATATCGTGTGGCCGGGTCAGGCGACCTGCTACAAGATCGGCATGTTGAAGATCCAGGAACTGCGTGCACTGGCGCAGACGGAGCTTG
This sequence comes from Hyphomonadaceae bacterium, assembly GCA_036795465.1. GTDB lineage: Bacteria > Pseudomonadota > Alphaproteobacteria > Caulobacterales > Hyphomonadaceae > UBA7672. Next base: position 10,023 of record DAIRES010000062.1, on the reverse strand, counting down.
GCGACAAGTTCACCTATGCCGGTTTCCACGACACGGTGCTGGGCGGCGGCGCGCTGCCTCTGCCGGTGCTTGAAGCGCGCGTGAAGCGCTGGATCGAGAAAACGAAAACTGCCGCCTGATGCAACTATCCCGGTCGGGGCGAATTTACTCTGCCGCGACCGGGGCCGCGCCTGCGGCCTGGGCCTTCAGGTACTTCACCGGCAGGCCGGGCGTACCGGCCTGTTCCGGGTGAGCGGTCAGGTACGCTTGCTTGATCTCGTCAGAGCGAGCGTGTTGTCCATCGGGAGACCAGCCTGGCTTGTTGAGGAAGCGGGCAACCCAACGCCATGGACGCGGGCCGTCCTTCCAGCAGTCATGCAGCAAGCCAAACAAGCTATGGTAGGCCACGACCAGTGGGTTGAATGACTTCAGCGGCGTGACGATGCCATAGACCGGCTTGTCATGATCGAGCTCCGGCACGAACGACCCGAACATCCTGTCCCAGACGATGAAGACGCCCGCATAGTTGGCGTCGAGATAGCGTGGGTTGGTCGCGTGGTGGACGCGATGATGGCTGGGCGTGTTCATCACCGCCTCGAACCAGCGCGGCAATTTCCGGATCGCCTCGGTGTGGATCCAGTACTGATAGACGAGGTTCCCCCCCGCCGAAAACGCGATGAAGGCCGGATGGAAGCCAAGCAGCACCAGTGGCGCAGCGATGATGACGAGGCCGGTCAGCGGCCCGAACCATGGCTGTCTAAGCGCCGTCGTCAGGTTGTAGTGGGTGGAAGAGTGGTGGGTCACATGCTCCGACCACCACCAGCGCACGGTGTGAGCGAAGCGATGCTTCCAGTAGTAGATCAGGTCGTAGCCGACGAAGACGAGCAGGAAGCTCCACCAGGTCACGGGTATTTCGAACAGGCGATACGGCCAGAACAGCATCAGCAACCATGTGCCGACGAAGGCGAAGACCGTGTCGACGGCAACGCTGCCGAGCCCCATCGCCAGTGACGTGATGGCGTCTTTGGTCTCGTAACGGCCGGTGGCGCGTTTCGTCTTCACCGCCCACCATTCGAGGGCAACGGTGAGGATGAAGAAGGGTATCGCGATCAGGGTTGGCTTGTAGAATTCCATGGCGCCAGAATTCCCATAAACACTGCCCGCCGGAAAGGCGGCGCCGCAGCGGAAAGTCTGCGGCTCGTTGACCGCGCCACCGTGTGCTCGTCCAGGTCAGGCTGTCGTGGCTTGACCGCGCTCTCATTACAGCCCGAAACTGCACCCAGCGGCTGGAACAAGCCGTCAGGGAGAGACGCATGCTTAAGTGGGTATCGGCCGCATTGGCAGCCGTCTCTGTTCTGGCGCTAGGCTCGGTTGCGGTCGCCCAGCAGCAGACCGCAGGGCAGGCCGCGCCGACCGTGCGTGGGGCGCGTCCGGACGTTATTGCCGAAGGCGCGCGCGAGGTATCCGCCACGATGCGGGACGGCGTGAAACTCGCGGGAAATCTCTACCTTCCAGCAGGCAAGGGGCCTTTCGCCTGCATCGTCACCCGCACGCCTTATGGCAAGGACGAGATGTACAAGGATCCGCGCGGCGCGGAGGGGTACACCAAGGCGGGCTATGCTTTCCT
>DAIRES010000062.1:0-8317 GCA_036795465.1 Hyphomonadaceae bacterium | reverse complement strand
GCGGAAGCGGCGGCGCTCGACATCCAGCGCAACGCCAGCTTCATCGACATTCCGATCTACAATTACGGCGGCTGGTACGACATCTTCAACGAGGGCAGCGTCCGTAACTTCATGTACCTGCAGCATCATGGCTCCAAAGGTGCGCGTGGAAATCAGAAGCTCGAGATGGGGCCGTTCGGCCATGGCGACCTGTCGGGCGATCTCGAATATCCCGGCACGGTCGGTTTGCGCGGCAATACGACCGAGATCCGCTGGTTCGACTACTGGCTGAAGGGCATCGACAACGGGATCATGGATGAGCCGCCGGTGAAGGCCTACATGATGGCCTCGGCGCGCAAGGGCGCGGTGTCCGCGAAGAACCGCTGGATGACATTCGGCGACTGGGCTCCTGCGCCCGCGCCCGTGAACTACTATCTTCACAGTGACGGATTGCTGTCGACCAAGGCGCCGAAGGATGGCGCTGCGTCGAGGGGCTATTATTTCGATCCGAAGAAGCCGGTGCAGACCATCGGCGGCGCCAACCTGACATTCGATCGCGGCCCGATGGATCAACGGCCGATTGGAAAGCGCACGGATTACCTGAAGTTCGAAACTGCCAAGCTGGAAAGCGATGTCGCCATCGCAGGCCCCGTCAGCGTTGATCTCTGGGCGGCGACGGACGGGCTCGACACTGACTTCATGGTGAAGCTCGTCGACGTGTATCCCGATGGCTATGAAGCCGTCGTGCTCGATAGCGCCTTGCGTACTAAATTTCGGCACGGCAAGGACGCCGACGACATCGCGATGATGACGCCGAATGCGCCCGAGAAGCTGACGATCGATCTCTGGGATACAGCGATCACCTTCGAGAAGGGCCACAAGATCGCAATTCACGTCACCAGCTCCAACGCACCACGCTTCGACGTGAACCCCAACACGGGCGCTGATCCCGGGCCGGGCGTGAAGACACGCATAGCCCGCAACACGGTGTTCATGGACGCCTCCCGGCCAAGCGCAGCGCGCTTGCCTGTCATCACGCTGGCGGAGTAGGGGCGTGGAGACGCGCGATTACGATGTCATCGTTTATGGAGCGACAGGCTTCACGGGCCGCCTCGTGGCCGAGCACATGCTCGCCACCTACGGCACAGGTGGCGATGTGCGTTGGGCGTTGGCCGGGCGCAGCAAGACGAAGCTTGAAGGTGTACGTACTGATATTGGCGCGTCTGCTGACCTTCCGCTGATCGTTGCAGACGCTTCTGATCCGGCTTCTTTGGCCGCGATGGCGCGATCGGCTCGCGTGATCATCACGACCGTTGGCCCTTACCAGCTTTACGGTGAGCCGCTCGTCGCCGCGTGCGTTGAGGCTGGTACAGACTATGTCGATCTGTGCGGCGAGCCCGCATGGATGGCCGAGATGATCGGCAAGTATGATGCGAAGGCGAAAGCGAGCGGCGCGCGCATCGTGTTCTCGTGCGGCTTCGATTCCATACCGTTCGATCTGGGCGTCACCTTCCTGCAGGATCAGGCGAGAGAAAGACTCGGCGCGCCGCTCCAGCGCGTGCGTGGCCGCGTGCGCAAGATGAAGGGCGGATTTTCCGGCGGCACGATCGCAAGCCTGATGGCGACGCTGGAATCATCGAAGCGGACGCCATCCATTCTGAAGACGCTGGCCGATCCGTTTGCCCTGACGCCCGGGTTCAAGGGGCCCGCCCAGCCATCCGGGAATATCGTTGAGCACGATACGGTTGCGGAACAATGGGCAGCGCCTTTCATCATGGCGACGATCAACACCAAGAATGTTCATCGCACCAATCACCTGCTTGAACGGGCGTGGGGCGCCGACTTCGTCTATGACGAGATGATGCTCACGGGCGGCGGTGCAGCCGGACAGAAACGCGCGAAAGCGACGGCGCGACAAGGTGCGATCCAGGACCGGCTTCTCGGTTTTGCTCCCACGCGCGCGCTGTTGCGCAAGTTCGCATTGCCCAAGCCGGGCGAGGGGCCTTCGAAGGAAGAGCGCGAAACCGGATTCTACGATGTTCTTTTTACCGGAGAAACGAAGGACGGCCGGGCGATGCGCGGATCGGTCAAGGGCGACAAGGATCCCGGCTACGCCTCGACTTCCAAAATGATATCCGAGAGCGCCCTTTGCCTTGCGCGTGATGTCGGGCGTGATCAGACTTCAGGCGGCGTGTGGACTCCGGGCGCTGCTCTGGGTTCCAAACTGATTACACGGCTTGAAGCGAATGCAGGTCTTCGCTTCTCGCTGGAGAATTGAAGGGCTGCGTCAGTCGCAACGTCGATATGTGAAGCTGTTGCCGCCCCGTTGATAGGTCAGCGTTGTCTTCGCTTCGTCCAGCGCGAGCGTATGCGTCTCGGTGACGGTTTGTCCTTCCGACGCGTGTGAGACCCGAAGCGTGAGCGCGCCATCCTGCGCTACGTTCGCCGAAACGACTTCGGATCGACCCTCGTAGAATTTGATGGCTCCGGGCGCGATGGCCATGCGCGTCATGCCGGGCGCTGCCGTGCAGTCTCCGGGTTCGATCGCCCAGACATGGCGAAATTCAAGCGGTATTGGCCCCGGCGTGGTTTGCGATGGCGGCAACTCCATGCCGGGCTCCGGCGTGGCGGCGTATGAGGGAGATGACGGCGCGGGCTGCGCGGCTTCAATGTTTACAGGGGTTCCGGGCGACGGCGTGTTCTCTGGCTGGCCGCAACCGGCGAGCATTATCGCAAGGGTGATCGGGCCTCCAAGGCGTGCGATTTGGCGTTTCATATATCGGCAACGGCGCACGGGGCGCACTGGTTCCGAACGCAATGCGGCGGCTCTCCGATGGGAAAGCCGCCGCAATAAACTACGCTACTCTACGCGCCCCCCGCCCCTGGGCCGTACTCTACGCTTGGCAGGCCAGGGCGACCGGCAAGGGTGGACCCTGGAATTATCAGGCGTCTTCGCGCCGTCAGTGGCCTCGCTGCGTCGTGAGGAAAGTCGCTGAATTGCCGATGGCGGATGTCGACCCGACGATGGCGCTGGCGCCATTCGCGCTGATCGTGCCTGTCGAGGTAATGTTGCCGCCATTGATCTGATTCACCGTGCCCGACAGCGCAGCATCGCCGCATTGCGAGCAGACATAGCCGGTGAACGCATTACCAATCGCGGTCGAGGAGACCAGCACTTCGCCGCCATCGCTGGAGGAGCCGGTGAACTGCGCATTTGCATCCACGCCGCCCGTATTTATCTGGGCGACATCGACCACCATGTCCGATCCGATGTTTGTGGCGAGGGTCGTGTTGCCAACACCGTAGGCGGAAGCCACGGCTGTTCCCGACCATGTGCCGACCGTGACGCGCGTATCAGCGGCAACATCCGCCGACGAGGTTTGGCGGCCGCGAATGGACGTGTAGCCCCACTCGTTGGCGATCGAGGCTGAGTTGGCGGCAGCCGTCGAGGCGGCCGTGATGTCGTAGGCGCGGTACTGATACACATCGGTTGTCGCGCGGGACTCGCCGCCCGTAGCAGTCTGCGTGTAGCGAGCATCCACGGTGGATGTCGTGGAGGACGAGCCGTACGTGTTGATGGCTGAAGATGAGCCGGCCACCGTCGTTCCCGTGCAGCACGCATCGACATCGGTGATCGCGTAGGATGAGTTCGAGGCCTCCTGGGCAAGTTGGACGTTCAGGTCGCCATGATCCGCGCCTGTGGCGAAGTTGTTCGCCGCAGCGCTTGATCCCGCCGAAAGGGTTTGCGAGTTGGCGACCGCCACGCGCGCGCGCGCAAGCGCGTCGCCGCCATCTGACGTCTGTGCGGCGATCACGTTCAGGTTGCCTTGTTCCGTTTGCGCTTCACCGGAGTTGCCCTGGGCTGTGGCGATCGCAGTCGCCGTTCCGGCATTGTCGGCGTCGATTATCGCGGTCGCGAGGGCGGAGCCTGACATGGTCTGCTCGGATTGCGCGTCGAGATGGCCCGAAAGGTTCGCGGCGGACACGGAATTGCCCACTGCCGTCGAAGCGGCCGACACTGATTGCGCGCCATTGCGGCTGACGACGTTCATTGTGGAGACGACATCGCCCCATTGAAGCTGGCCGTTCAGCACTGTCGACGTGTTTTGGGCAATGGCAGGCGCTGCAAGCAGCGCTGCAAGGCCGGCTGCCGTGGCAAGACGTTGGAACAGGGCGGTCATGACGGTTCCCCTCAACCTTCCTGCTTACGACTTGCGGCCGCGCAGGCCGGCTTTCGCGCCCTGGTCGCGTTCGACGTTGAAGCGGTTGGGGTCGGAGCGGACGTCGCCATCAGAAACGAGTGCGCCATTCGGCAGCACGAAGGCCGCGCCGGTGATCGAGTTCGGTGTTTTCATCGACGCGGCTTCTTCCGCGAGTGCGCCGCACGGGTCGGAATTCGCGACGCCGTAGAGATTGGCCGTCATTTCCAGGACGGCGCGTTCGATGGTCGAGCGCACGGCGAGCTGGATCGGCTCCATGGCCCGCTCGCCGACGCCGACGTCAAAGATATTGCCGTTGGCAAAGTCGAAGATGCCGGCGGAAACTTCGCGGCCGACGATCTGCTTCTGGTACGAAATGACGTCTTCAACGACGAGTGTCTTGGTGTTGACGAGGCGGAGGTCGACGCCAACGTTGATGACGAACAGCTTGAAGCCGGCATGGCCTTTCGGATCGGCGGCATCAAGGTCGCCGACGAATGCGTCTGCGCCGATGGAGCGGATGTTCGAGTTCAATTCAGTGATGCCGCCGACAAAATAGTAGTCCGAGCCGGGGATTTCTCCAGCGAGGATCTGGCGGAATTCGGCGCCGTCAGCACTCGGCGCATCGGCGCCGATCAGCTTGTTGTTCGAGTATTTGAGTTCGAGTTCAGACACGGACGTGTCGAAGCGTTCGACCAGTTTCGCGCCGGCTTTCGCGAATGCGGACATCGCCATGAGCGAGGCGCCTTGCGTGACCTTGCGGCCGCCTTCGAGGTCTTCCTTTCCGGTGTAGTCGAGCACGCGGCCGACAGCGATGCGCGGCGTCGGCTTGCCGGTCGCGCGGGCGTAATTCGCCATGCAGACCAGCGCCGTTGAGTAGGGAGTCGGGTTCGCGGTGACCGGCGCATTGCCGATCGGGCTGGCATACAGACCGTTCGCGCCGGCGTAGGGGGTCACGCAACCTGTAACGGCGAGAGCGCCGGCCGCAGCTGCAAGGAGTTTCAGGCGCGAGCTCATTGGAGGTCGATCTTTCCGTTCAGTACGCTGGTCTGATTGCCGTTGTTGATCTGCGTCGAGTTGACGATGACCGTGTTCCAGTTGCCCTGGGTGATGACGTTGAGCTGGTTGCCCACGGCCGTGCCTTGCGCGACGCCAGCGCCATAGCCGGCTCCGGCGGAGGCTTGCGCCCATGCGCCTGCTGAGGCGGTTGTGGTGGACAGCGTGGACTGGTCCATGCCGGTCATGATGCGACCGTCGAGGATGATACGGTTGCCGTTCCCGTCGCGCGTATTGGCGTCATAGGTCGACTGTTCCTGGCCGTAGGAGAAGCCGAACGGGCGCTCGAATTCGCCGGAAACCTGGGCTGCGGTGTTGCCGGTTTGCGCGGAGGCAGGGAGGGCGAGCAGGGCGATGATGCTGCTCACGATCGCGAAGCCGACGGCCACGCCGATCACGCCCGAAGCCAGTACACCGGGGCCTTTTCGTTGGAAGGACATCGTTTGATGTATCCCGTGGGTTGAACTGAACCCGGGGTTTGCAACCGATGTGCCAGATGCATGCAGGGGGCGAACCCGCGGACGTGTGGTTCGCTTGAGGGGGGAAATGATCGCCATCATGACTGCGATGATACGCGGATAATATGTGCTAGTAGTGAATAAAATGCCGATTTGGCACGTGTTTGGGGTGGGTTTCGGCAACGGGTGGAGGCTTGCGGCGTTGATGGACGCTCAGGAACCCGTTCATGACCAGACTTGATGATGGAGCGATCCGCCTTCGCAGCGGGCGTAGCGTTTGGCAGGCCTATGAAGCGCCACAGCCGGATTTATCCGCGCCGCGAACCCCAGGCGTTTACCAGGCTGATATCGCCATCGTAGGCGCCGGCATCACCGGGGCGTTCCTTGCCGAGCGATTTTCCCGAGAGGGCAGGCAGGTCATTGTGCTGGATCGGCATGCGCCCGCGACAGGGTCCACAGCAGCGTCAACGGCCATGCTGCTCTGGGAGCTGGACGCCAGCCTGGTGGAGCTGGAGGACCGCATGGGGCTGGCCTCAGCCGCGCGCGTCTCAACGCGCTGCAGGCGTCAGGTGGCGGGCATCGCCGAGCTGGTCGCGGCTTACGGCATCGCAGCCGACTTGCTCCCACGGCCTTCGCTCTATCTGGCGGGAGACAAACTCGACGCTGCGGATCTCCGCGAGGAACACAGGATCCGCCAGCATCTTGGCTATGAAGGTGTCTATCTCGACGAGGGCGAACTTGCCGCGCGCGGGATGATCGGCAGCGCCGGCCTGCTGTATCCCGGATCGGCTGAAGTTGATCCTGTAAAGCTTGCGCGCGGCCTTATGACAATTGCTGTTGCGCGCGGCACACGCGTGATTTCGCCTGCTATTGCAGCGGTTTACGAGGCGTCGAGCACTGGCGTCATCATCGAAACGCAAGAAGGTGACATCGTCCGTACACGGACGCTTGTGCTTGCCAGCGGATACGAGATGCCGGACTTTGTGCCCGCCGCGCGCCACACGCTTTGCACAAGCTGGGCGATCGCAACGCCGCCGATCGCGGGCGTTGCAAACTCACCCTGGCCCGACGGCGCGCTCGCATGGGAAGCGTCCGATCCGTATCTCTACCTTCGCACGACGGTTGATGGGCGCGTCATCATCGGAGGAGAGGACGAGGAATTTTCTGACGCCGGCCGGCGCGATGAGATGACCCCGCAGAAGATCGAAGCGTTGCTGGCCAAGGCGGCGAAGCGGTGCCCGGGACTCAGCCATGCCGAGCCTGAATTCGCATGGTCGGGCGTGTTCGGGGAGACCGACGATTCCCTGCCCATGATCGGCCGCGTGCCGGGCAGGGCGAACTGCCTGGCGGCCTATGGATATGGCGGCAATGGAATCACTTTCAGTGCGCTGGCGGCGGAGCTGCTGCCTGCCGAACTGAGCGGGCAACCCGATCGGGATGCGGAATTCTGCGCACTGGATCGCGATTAGGGTCGATAGTCTGCATTCGACCTGCGCAAGCGCAGCAAATCTTCGCCTGGTAACCACTACCGGGTTGAAACCTGCGGCAGCCTGCCGCACCCTCTCTCCGGTTGGGCTGCGGGTGCAGGAGGCTGGGATGATCCTTGAGCAGATTCTGAGGGAAAAGGGCGGTCAGGTCTTTTCGATCGCTGAGTCGGCTACGCTGAAAGAGGCCGCAGACCTGCTGGATTCGCGAAAAGTCGGCGCAATGGTCATCCTGAACGAGGCCGGAGGCGTGATCGGCGTGATTTCCGAGCGCGATATCGTCCGCAACATCGCGAGAATCGGGGCCGCGGCCCTGAAATGCACGGTAGGGGAGGTGATGACGCGAAATGTCGTTACCGCTCGCGGCCACGAAACGCTTGAAACCGCGATGGACAGGATGACGGACCGCCGGATTCGGCATTTGCCCGTGGTCGAGGGCGGCCGGCTGATGGGAGTCGTCTCGATTGGCGACCTGGTGAAGTGGCGGATCGCCGAGGCGCATGCCGAGGTCGAGGCCGTGAGATCCTTTATCCAGCCCTAGAGTCGGGCCTGAAACGCGCGATACGGAGCCGCATGGCCGCGTTGAGGCCATACGTGTGGACCTAAAAACCCTTTACAATCAAAGTATTTCGCGCATTCAGCCGACGGGCGAGGGAGTCCTGTGGAAAACCCGTAATTTCCACATTCTCAACCAAAAACCGCTTGCGCATCCGAAAGTCGGAGCGTATATCCCACCCTCCCGTCGACCACAGTTGGTCTATCGCGGGCCCCCACAATGGGCCCGGAGAAGCCGCTGTCGTCAGTTTTTCTGGACTTTTTTGGCCTCCTAGAGGCCGCTGAAAAAAGATCAGAGATTGGTGTTGACGGGAAAGAGGACTGGGTCTTATACCCCGCCCTCTCGCAAACGGGGCCGGCCAAACTGGCCAGAACGGATGCGGCGGATAAGCCGGGTGAAAGCCCATTTATTCGCGAGATGTTTGACATTGTGAGTGGAAGAGAAACGCGGGCGGCGATGTTGCTTGCAGGGTTCTTAGTCGGCTTCGGCCGGATGAGACCCAAATCGACATCGACGGTTTGCGTTTATCTATGGAAAGCCAGTTTATACGGGCCAACGTGAGTTGGTCTTAGTGTGAACGGGTTT
>DAIRES010000288.1:0-3393 GCA_036795465.1 Hyphomonadaceae bacterium | reverse complement strand
GAGACGATGCTGGGCGATACGGCCGTGGCCGTGCATCCGACGGATGAGCGCTATGCCGGCATCGTGGGCAAGCAGGTGAAGTTGCCGCTTACCGGGCGGCTCATTCCGATCGTTGCGGACGAGTATGCGGACCCGACCAAGGGGACGGGCGCGGTGAAGATCACGCCGGCGCATGACTTCAACGACTATCAGGTGGGCAAGCGGCACAAGCTGCCGATGATCAACATCCTGACGGATGATGCGCATCTGAATGCGGAGACGCCAGAGGCCTATCGCGGGCTTGAGCGCTTTGCGGCGCGGAAGAAGGTGGTTGCGGATATCGAGCTGCTTGGTTTGCTCCATGCGATCGAGGACACGAAGATCCAGCAGCCGTTTGGTGATCGTTCGCAGGTCGTGATCGAGCCTTACCTGACCGACCAGTGGTATGTGGATGCTGCGACGCTGGCGAAGCCGGCGATTGCCGCCGTCGAGAAAGGCGAGACGCGGTTTGTGCCGGGCAACTGGGACAAGACGTATTACGAGTGGATGCGGAATATCGAGCCCTGGTGCGTGAGCCGCCAGCTGTGGTGGGGGCATCGGATTCCGGCGTGGTACGGACCGGATGGCAAACCTTTTGTCGCGTACACCGCAGAAGACGCCATGGAAATGGCGATGCGGCACTACCCGACGAGTGGGCGTGTCGGCACGATCGTCGTTGCAGACGACGAGGCAACCGCTGCTGATCTCAGCGCGCAGATGCCGGAAGCTATCGTGCTTCGCCGTGACGAAGACGTCCTCGACACCTGGTTCTCGTCTGGCCTGTGGCCGTTCTCGACGATGGGGTGGCCGGGCGACACTGATCCGGCGTTGAAGGAGTTCTATCCGGGCGCTGTGCTGGTGACGGCGTTCGACATTATCTTCTTCTGGGTGGCTCGCATGATGATGCAGGGCATCCACTTCATGGGCGAGGTTCCGTTCAAGGACGTTTACATCCACGCGCTGGTCCGCGACGAGAAGGGCCAGAAAATGTCGAAGTCGAAAGGCAACGTCATCGATCCGCTGGAGCTGGTGGACGAGTTCGGCGCGGATGCGCTGCGCATGACGCTGGCGGCGATGGCGGCGCAGGGGCGGGACATCAAGCTCGCGAAGAGCCGTGTTGAGGGCTATCGCAACTTCTCGACCAAGCTGTGGAACGCGACGAAGTTCGCGCAGATGAATGGCTGCGAGCTGAAGGCCGGGTTTGATCCGGGCGCAGTGAAGCACACGCTGAACAAGTGGGTTGTTTCCGAAGCCGTGCGGACGACGAAAGCCGTTGAGCAGGGCATCAGGGAATACAAGTTCAACGACGCGGCCGGCGCTGTTTATGGCTATGTCTGGAACGTGGTCTGCGACTGGTATATCGAGCTGACCAAGCCGATCTTCCTGGGCTCGGACGAGGCCACGAAGGAAGAGACGCGCGCGACGATGGCGTGGGCGCTCGACCAGATCGTGCACCTGCTGCATCCGTTCATGCCGTATGTGACGGAGGAGCTGTTCCAGGAGTTCGGCAAGGCGATCGGGCGGAAGGGGCTGCTGATTTCGCAGAGCTGGCCGGCGCTGGACGAGAAGCTGATCGACGCGGCCGCGGATGCGGAAGTGAACTGGGTGATCCGGTTGATTACCGCGATCAGGTCGACGCGGTCGGACCTCAACGTGCCGGCGGGTGCGAAAGTGCCGTTCTCGCTGGTGGGCGCGTCGGCGGAGAGCGAGAAGCGGCTGAAGACGTATCAGTCGCTGATCGAGCGGCTGGCGCGGCTGGAGTCTGTGTCGGTTGCGACGGAGGCGCCGAAGGGGGCGATCCGGATCGTGCTGGACGAGGCGACGGCGTGCATCGACGTTGCGGCGCTGATCGATCTGAAGGCCGAGATTGCGCGGCTTGAGAAAGAGATCGCGCGGCACAAGGGCGACATCGCGGGCATCGAGAAGAAGCTGTCGAACGAGCAGTTCGTGGCGAAGGCGCCGCCGGAGGTGATCGAGGAACAGCACACGCGCAGGTCAGCGGCGGAGACGGCGCTGGTGAAGCTGGGCGATGCGCTGGTGCAGCTAAAGGCGGCTGGGTAGGCGCGGGCTTCACTTCGGGATTTGGCAATGGAAGCGCTGAGAATTCTGGCGAGCCGATACGCCCGACAGATGATCGGTTTCGCTTTTGCGGCCGCCGGTATGCAGCTGTCGTTGACGCAGCAAAACCCTTGGTTGGGCAACCCGTGGCCTTTCGTTCTTGCGCTCTTGGGGGCAGGCTGGGCAGTCGCGGTGTGGGCGCGCGAGTTCGGTTCTCCGGCTGACCCAAAACCGGACTGGCAGGCTGAACTCCTCAAGTTCCGGACGTACTGGTTGGGAGTCGTCGCTTTTGTTGCCGGTTGTCTCGTGCCGATTTTCATCGATGCGGCTTCGCGTGGATGGTCGGATCGGAATCTCTTCGGGCTCGGCATCGCGACCATTGCAGGAATTGTTGGGGCGGCGATGGTGGTGTGGGAAACGCTGCGGTCGCGGCGCGAAGATTGATCGCCATAGCGACCATGGCAGGAAATTTTCAGCGCGCTGTCGGTTTTCACGGCGGTGGATCGTCCTAGCGTTATACTAGGAGGATTCAGCCATGAAGATCGTGACCAGCCTGAGTTTCAACGGCCAGTGCCGTGAGGCATTCGAGTTCTATGCGAAGGTTCTGGGCGGCAAGATCACCGCCGCTGTTCCCCATAGTGAAGGCCCGCCGGGCATGCCGACCGATCGCGGGATCAAGGATTGGCTGATGCACTGCTGGATGGATGTGGGCGACCAGTCCATCATGGGCGCGGACATGGACAAGCCGTGGGCGCCGAATATCGACAAGCCGAAGAACGGCTTTGACGTGACGCTGCATACCGACAACCTCGCGGAAGCGAAGCGCTGGTTCGATGAGCTTTCTGCGGGCGGTAAGGTGGGCATGCCATTCGGCGAAACGTTCTGGTCACCGGGCTATGGCTCGCTGACCGACAAGTTCGGTATTCCGTGGATGGTCAGCACGCAGCCGCAAGCCGGCTGGCAGCCGAAGGCGGCTGGGTAATCAGCCGTTGTGGTGCAGGAGCCCGCGGCCGCGATACCTTGCTATTGCGGTTGTGGCATCTGCTGGCGGGTGCAGGCGAAGAGGCTGGATTGGGCGGTGAAGTTGCCCTGGAAGGCCGGGGTGTCAATGCGTTGAGTGAGGCCGCCCTGGCCGTCGGGTTTGAACGTGACGATGACGCCCGGGATGGGTGGATAGGGCGGCAGGGTTTCCTGGCCTTGCAGCAGGAGGCCGTTGGCGTCGGCGCTCCATTTGCCGTTGCCGTAGTAACTGCCGAGGCCGGGTTGCACGCCTTCGATGCCGTAGGTGAGGTCTTCGTTCAGGAGCATGCCGAAATT
>DAIRES010000287.1:0-3412 GCA_036795465.1 Hyphomonadaceae bacterium | reverse complement strand
TGCGCGCGTTCACGACCCAGTGCGAGCCCTGTTCGTAGCGCGTGGCCTGCTCTTCCGTGAAGACGAGCTGCGAGACGTCCTGCGGACGCTCCAGCCGGGTGACGGAGGTGTTGTTCCAGAAGCCCTGCAGGTCGGGCCGGCCATCGGCGGTGCGCGGCGGATTGCTCATCGGCTTGGTCGACAGGGCCGGCGCCTGCGTCGGCGTCTGGGCGGAGGCGCTGAGCGCGGAGACGACCACAATGGCGGTGGCGCAGAGCAGGCTGGTGTAACGCATCGACAAATATCCTCCGGCCGCCCGCGATCTGTTGCGCGGCTTGCAGCTGGAGAAGAGGTTACAGGCTGAAGCCCGCCCCGCACATGCCGCTACGACCTTGTGATCCGCGCTGTCGCCGAGGACGCGAGATTGTCATTGAGGCGTGATGGGGATCAGCTCGCTCCGTGCGCTGGTTCCAGATTGCGGGCGAGTTCCCTGACCAGCGGCGTGTCGTGGCTCCACAGCGCGAACAGGTGATCCGTGGGGCGCGTGAGAGCAACATACATCAGGGCGCGGTCCTGTGCGTCCAGATCGTCAGCGCCGACGAGGATGACGGCGCGGGCCTGCAGGCCGCGGGCGCCATGAATGGTGCTGACAGCAACGGGCAGGCCGCGCTCATCAAACTCGGCGGCAAGGCGGTCGCGCACCGCGTTGCGCTTGCACAGCACCATGATCTCGCGTGGGGAAATCGGCGGCGAGGCGTTCGTCAGTTCATTCACGATGACCGCGCAGCGGGCGATCTGTGCGTCGAGGCTGGCGGACTGGATGAGGGCGGGCCGGGGGCCGGAGCGCGTGCAATTCTCGGGACGCAGCGCGACGGCGTGGGGCAGATCATCGTCTTCGGCGGACTCGGGCAGGCCGAAGCTCCACGCGGCGGCGACGATCTCGCGCGTGTTGCGGTAGTTGCGCGGGAATTTGCGCGTGCGGCCCTTCGCCTTGACGCCGACCTTGCTCCAGTTGGGCAGTTTCGAGCGGTAGAGGTTCTGGCTGACATCGTAAGCGATGATCAGCGTGCCGTCGGCTGGCTCCTTCAACGCGAGCACGGCGCTCTCAAACCATGAGGCGTGGAAATCCTGCCCTTCGTCGATCAGGACGGCGTCGTATTTTCCGCTGTCGCCGCCGCCGGATTCTATGATTGCGAGCAGGCCCGCGCCGAAAGCGTCGCCATCCTCCAGATTGGGTGGAGCGTTCTGGCCGCGCGCCCAGAAGCCGAATGTATGGACGCTGACGCTGGCATGGGGCGCCAGTGTTTTGGCGAGGTAGCTGCGCAGCGTGTGATTGTAGCAGAGCACCAGCACGGACTTGCCAGCCTCGCCCAGCAGGCGGGCGGCGGCGATGAGGACGACGGTTTTGCCCGAGCCGGGCACGCCATAGAGGATGCGGTGGCCGGAGCCGAGCTGGCGCGCCACCTTCTCCTGTTCGAAGTCCAGCACGTCCACGGAAACGGTGCGTGGCGCATCCTCGCCGAACAGCGACAATGTCTCGACGCGGCTCGACGGGCTGACGACGGAGCGGATGGTGCGCAGGCGCGCGGGCGGAATCGGTGTGATTGGGATGTGCGGCGGCATCGCGGCCTTCAAAGCCGCCATCAGGGCTGCGGGGTCGCCGGCAATCGCGTCGAACTCATCGGCGCAGAGCGTCTGGCCGCGCGGGAACAGCGCCGCCCATGCGCTCGCATCAAGGTCGTCGCGGCGGATGGACGTCATGATGGCGAGGTTGCCGAAGGCGAACGAGAAATGGCCGTCGCGCTTGAGGTCGGCGGCGGAGGCGTGCGTCTCGCAGGCGGTCATCAGCCCGCGCATGTAGGCAAGCGCCTGGCGGGAAGGGTGGGGCGTCTCCTGCGGATGGCCGCTGTGCATGTATTTGATGGCGTGCGAGTCCGCGTGCGTGATCGTCTTCAGTGCGAGGCCCTTCACCTCGATCACGATGACGCCGAGCGTGGGCGCGATGACGATGAAGTCGGGGAAGCGGCGGCGGATCACCGGCTCGTAATAGACGACCACGTCATCGGGCAGGGCCTGCAGAGCGGCAAACACCCGCCGCTCGCCCTGCGTGGCGCCATCGGGAAGGTATTCTGGAATTAGCTCCGCCAATGGTGCGTCCCCCTGAGAGGGATGGTGGTGAGTTTTGGGGCGGGGGTCTAGGTGGACTCTAGTTTGTGTTGCCAAGGAGATACCCTAGGCGCTTGTGCTTCCGGACGCCTGCGCCTGCGCATTGTTGTCGGGTACCCCGAACGACCGCATATTACCGGCGCGAGATTTTTGGGGGCAATCGTGCAAGACGATTCAGAAAGCGGTGACGGCCAACTAGAGTTGGAGGTGTACACGGAACTGCTTGAACCCGTCCTAGAGGGATTTGCTTTACGGCAACCTCGGGTTTCGCACATGGTCCACTATTGCGACAGGGCGGCGCTGGAGGGGATCGTCAACTCGAAAGAGTTTTGGTTCAATCCAATCTCACTCATGAGCGACATTAGTGAGATCGTCGCTGGGAAGGAACTAATCGTCGCGGCGGCTGAACATGGGCAACCCGCTGCGAAGGCAATGTTTGCAATGCAACAATGGGTGGAGGATTTCTGGGAGCGAGCGAAAGCGGATTTTGAAGCTCGGCTAGCGCACGATCGCGAGCACACCTTCATTGCGTGTTGGAGTGAGTGTGACTTGGGTCGAAACACCCATGACGATCTTTCGATGTGGCGAGGCTATGGCGACGACGGCGACGGTTACGCATTAGTTGTGAAATCCGACGCTCTGCTTTCGATCAATCGTCCAAGATCTATCGTCGTGTTGCCGGTTGAGTATCAGAGCGAAGCAGAGTTCAAAGCACGCGCGGCGAACTACATCAAAACGTTCGCAATAAACTTCCTTCATCTTTCCGACTTGGAACGCGAACAATGCGCGGATGTCGCCGTAAGGGCGTTCTCTGATTTGTGCTTCTACCTTGCCGTATCGCATAAGCACGTAGGTTTTGCGGTCGAAAAAGAGTGGAGGCTCATCTGGCAGCGTGATCCCGGGAACGAGACTGAGGTGGATAGCTTGGTTGCGACGCGCTTGGGATTCGAGCGGCTATGCTGGCCGCTAACCGGATTTGGCGAACACAATCAATATCTGCGCTTAGATAGCATCAAGCAGGTGATGGTAGGCCCATGCAACACAGCAGCTGAGAGGGAACGCGCAGTAAGAACGCTGTTTCGGGGTGCGGGCTGTGCGCCGGATGTAGCACACAGCCGTATTCCCTATCGCAGGAAATAGGATCGATTGGGGTAAGGCCTCAAAGGTCCGGCCGCGTTGTGGAAACGTGCCGGGCGGGAGCCCGGCGGTCCCGTTAGCGGTCCTGCGTCGGGACGTAGGGGGAGATGAGGCCGAGGGGGGCGGCGGT
>DAIRES010000286.1:0-3421 GCA_036795465.1 Hyphomonadaceae bacterium | reverse complement strand
AGCGTCAGCGGGGGCGCGGGCGCAAGCCCGGCGGCGGCGGTGGTGGTGGCGGTAATAACCACAACCATGGCAACCGATCGCTTGAGAGCAGCGGGCCGGATGTAAAGATCCGTGGCACCGCCGCGCAGATTTACGAGAAGTACGCGCAGTACGCACGCGACGCCCAGTCCGGCGGCGACCGTGTGAAATACGAAGCGCTTCTCCAGCACGCCGAGCACTATTATCGCGTGATGGCGGCGACCATGCCGCGCGAACGTCTGCTGGCTCAGCAGAACGGCGAGGGCGGCATGCAGCAGCCCCAGCACACCGGCGAAGGCAATCAGGCACAGTCCTCCGAAGGCGGCATGCAGGGTGGCGAAGCCCATGATGCGCTGAAGGTCATGGACGATCACGGCAACGATGCTGACGACGGCGATGATGATGTCGAAACGGATACGCGCGGCAACGACAACGCCCGGCGTGACGAAGTCGAAGCGTCTGGCGGTCAGGATTCGGAAGACGGCAACGCCGAAGGTAATGCGGAAGGCAGCGGCCGTGGCCGCCGCCGCCGTGGACGCCGGCGTCCGGCTGATGGCGAACGTTCGGGTGGGGCTCAAGGTGGCGACACCGAGGCCCGCTCCGCACTGGACAGCCTTGCCCGCAAGCAGGGCGCCCTGACAGGCGGCTGATCGTCGAACAACGAAGACAACAGCGAGCCGCGCGAAACCGCGGCTCGTTTTGTTTTACGGCTTGGGGTCCGGAGGGTTGTTGGCCCGCAGGGTGTCTATTTCTTCCCGCAGCCTCTCAATGTGAAGTTCCCGTTCCAGTACTGCCTCGGCGTCGAGATAGCGCCTGAACTTGGCCAGCACCCACACGCTGTACGCAGCCGCAACGGCCAATGCGATCATGACGAACGCCATTGAGAAGTTGCGTTCCGAAAGCCCCGCACCAGCGCCAATGACGAAGAAAAGCGCAAACAACACGTTTCCGCCGATGCAGATGATCTGGGCATGAAGCGGCATGTCGTCGTCTCCGGGATCGGGCGGACGTTAGGCTCCGGCTTCCATCCGGCCAAGTGTTGGCGTTTGACGGCTCTGCCGCGGATGGACGATAAAGAGCGGGGTAGGGGGAAAGCTGATGCCTGTTCTGGCGCTGATTATCGCAATCATTGGAGGTATCGGCGTCTGGTGGTGGCGCGCGCAGCAGGTGAAGGGTGCGGCTGATGCCGCCCTAGACGCGGCCGGCAAGGCGCGCGGCATGATAAACCGGGCGCGGTTCAAGCATCGTGCGGGTACTTCGGTTCTGGCGGGTGTCGATACGCCGGGCATGGCGGCAGCGACACTGATCTACAGCCTGATGTCGCTGCGCCGGCCCATAACGCTGTCCGACGAGGACAAGATCGACAACATGCTGGAGACGACCTGCCGGATGAACAAGCAGGAGCGCGAGGACGCTATCGCGTTCGCGGGCTGGGCGTCGGGGCAGGTGCCGGACACCAACGAGATCGTACGCCGTTTTCTGCCCGTCTGGGCCAGTTCACTGGATATGCCACAGCGGCAGGAGCTGGTTGAAATGGCGCTGCAGGCCGCCGAACTCGGCGGCGCGCCGACGGACGCGCAGTCGACTGTCATCAAGCGGTTGAGCGAGGGCCTGCTCGCTCGCTGAGGCCGCTCGCGTCAGCCGGCCATCGTGAAGACGCAAAGCTTGTTGCCGTCGAGGTCACGGAAATAGGCGCCGTAGAAGCCGCCGCCGCGATCACCGGGCGCGCCTTCATCCTTGCCGCCGAGCGACAGGGCCTTGGCGTGCAGAAGGTCGACCTTCTCGACGGACGCGCAGCGCAAAGCGACCATATTGCCATTGCCGTGATGCTGGGCGGCGCCGTCATGGGGCCTGGTGACGCCGAATAGCGGGCCCTGCGCGAAGCCGTAGAGCTGGCCGTTCTTCATGTCCATCACGCGCTTGCCGCCGATGTCTCCGAGCAGGGCGTCATAGAAGGCCAGCGCCCTGTCGAGATCCTTTGCGCCGATCGTGGTGTAGCCGATCATGAAAATTCCTTCCCTGCGTAGGCAGGGAAGGAATCACGTCAGCCAGCGCTGGGCAAGGTTCACATGCCCGGAGCGTAGAATGCGCACAGCTTGTTGCCGTCGAGGTCGCGGAAATAGCCGGCGTAGAACGTGTCGCCGCGCGGGCCGGCCGGGCCTTCGTCAGCGCCGCCATTCTTGATGGCCGCGTCATAGACCTCGTGGACTTTTTCCTTCGAAGGCATCTGCAGCGCGATCATCGTGCCGTTGCCGTTGGAAGCCGACAGCTTGTTGAAGGGCTGTGTCACGGCCAGCATTGCGCCCTGTCCGTTGGCGTAGGCCGTGCTGGTGCCGAAATCCATCGCGCGCTTGCCGCCGATGGGTGCAAGCACCTTGTCGTAGAAATCCAGCGCTCGCGCATAGTCATTGGTGCCGAGCATTACGTAACCGATCATGGGATGTGTCCTCCGTCCTCTGCCCGGAGAATGCGCACGGCGCTCGCGTTGAGCAAGACGCCACGCATGCGCTGCTGACAGGACGCTGGCGGCAGAAACGAAAACGCCCCCGTCCGGAGACGAGGGCGTTCGTAGCGTCAATTGCAGAAATGCCTACGCGAACAGCTTGGCCCAACGCGGCTTCTTGCGGGTTTTCCAGACGCCGCGGTGGTAGGCGTCGGAGCCGATCAACGGCACGACAGTGGTGGCTTCAGCGAAGACCATCTGTTCGTGCGTGGTCGACACCTTGCCCCACGAGGCGGCTTCTTTCAGCGTCGAGGACGAGCAGGCGCCGTCGCGAACGTCCGCGACCGTGATCTGCACCGCATACTTGTGGACCTCGGCTTCAACGCCGAGGATCTCGGCGCATACGACCGTATCCTGCGCGAAGTTTTTCGGCACGCCGCCGCCGACCATGAACAGGCCCGTGGTGCCGGCCGCGATCTTGATGTCGGTCAGTTCGCGGAAGTCCGCGATGGCGTCGAGCATCATGTACGGCTTCTTGGCCGCGGCGCGTTCTTTCTGGTGCTTCACCAGACCGAAGCCAGCCGAAGAATCCACGAAGGCCGGGCAGAAGATCGGAACGCCTTCCTCGTAGCAGGTCTGGATCAGCGAGCCTTTTTTCTTGGCGTTGCCGTCGGCCAGCCATTTGCCCATCTCGTGGATGAACTCGCGCGAAGAATAGCCGCGCGGCTCAAGCGAGTTGGCGATCTCGAGGATCGTGTGGTCGCACGCCTGGAGTTCTTCCTCGTCGATATAGGTGTCGTAGATCCGGTCGATGTAGTTCTCGCGCAGGACGTTGTCGTCCACCGAGTTGGCGGCCTGATAGTGCTTGAAGCCGAGAGCTTCGAAGAAATCCATGTCGACGATCGAGGCGCCGGTGGCGACGATCGCGTCGATCATGCCGAACTTCACCATGTCGCGGTA
>DAIRES010000285.1:1316-3437 GCA_036795465.1 Hyphomonadaceae bacterium | reverse complement strand
AGGCCGGGATGCTGTTCGGCGATGCGGAGGATGATGGAGCCGGTTTCGAACAGGGCGAGGTCGCCGTCTTCGTAGGTGGGGATCTGGCCGAAGGGCTGGATCGCGATGTGCGCGGGTTCCTTCATCTGCGCGAAGGTGACGAGGCGGACATTGTAGGGCTGGCCGACTTCTTCCAGCGCCCAGCGGACACGCATGTCGCGCGCGAGGCCGCGGCCGCGATCAGGGGAGGCCGCGAAGGCTGTGATCGTGGGGGTCATGCGAGCGCTCGGTTTGATTGCGGGGTCTATTGAGAAGACGCGCGGGGTTTACTCAATCCGACATGGGGCTGAAATTTTCGGCGGCGATGGCGGATTGCGAGCGCATTTCCCGAGTTTGCTGGTCCGCGTTGCGTTGCAGCAGAAATGCATTGTCCGCGCAGGCGCCGCAGGGGCGCCCATTCCATCTGTCATGATGATGGGGCAGGCTTGGCATGAGTGACGGGGAGTCGATCATGGAAGAGTCGAAGAAGACGGTTCAGGCCACAGGTCAGACCAGAGGTCAGGCGAACAGCGCGTCGCGGCGCGCGGTGCTGGCTGGCGCGGGCGGCGTGGCGGCGTGGGCGATGATGCCCGGCAAGTCGTTCGCGCAGAAGATCGCAAAGCCGGGCGCGGGACAGCGCGTGAACGTTGCGGTGATTGGCGCGGGCGGCAAGGGCGCCGACAACATGGCGCAGCTGACCGGTCAGAACATTGTCGCGATGTGCGATGTGGATATGGGGCGGGTCTCGCGCTCGCTGTCGAACAAGGATGGCGTCAAGCCGGAAATGGTCGAGCTGAAGGGAGCTTACGACAAGGCCGAGCAGTTCGCCGATTATCGCAAGATGTTCGATAGCCGGAAGGATATCGAGGCAGTGCTGATCGCGACGCCGGATCACCACCATGCGGTGGCGGCGCGGATGGCGATGGAGCGCGGCTACCACGTTTTCGTGCAGAAGCCGCTGACCTACACGGTGCGCGAGAGCAGGCTGCTTACCGATCTCGCGAAGAAGACGCCGGGTCTGGTCACGCAGATGGGCAACCAGGGACATTCGAGCGACGACGGGCGGCGCGCGGTGGAGCTGCTGCGCGGCGGGGCTATCGGGAAGGTGAAGGAGGTCCACATCTGGACCAACCGTCCGGTGTGGCCGCAGGGCGTGAGCAAGCCGGAGGCGAAGCCTGTTCCGGCGACGCTGGACTGGGATCTGTGGCGCGGGCCGGCGAACGTGGATTGGGGCTATCACCCCGACTACGCGCACTTCAACTGGCGCGGCTGGACGCCGTTCGGCACGGGCGCGGTGGGCGACATGGGCGCGCACCTGATGGACTTCCCGGTGTGGGCGCTGGAGCCGGGCCTGCCGACGCGTATCGAGACGCACCATTCGCTGTGGGGCGGCGATACCGATCCGTGGGACTACAAGCGGCCTGACAACCTGACGAGCTATCCGCTGGCGTCGATCATCTATTACGAGTTCGGCAAGGCGAAGGGCGGGCCGATCAAGCTGACCTGGTATGATGGCGGACTTGCGCCGCCGGCGCCGCGCAGGCTTCCGGCGGACCGGATCGTCGAGGAAGAGGGCGGCGTTCTGTATATCGGCGACAAGGGGCAGCTGCTGCACGACACCTATGGCCTGAAGCCGACGCTGATCGGCGCGGAGGCGATTGCGCGCGGCAAGAAGATTCCGGTGTCGCTGCCGAGGATCAAGGACGGCATCAAGGGGCACGAGATGAACTGGATCCGCGCCATCCGGGGCGAGGAGAAGATTTCCGCGCCGTTCGAACAGTCGGGCCCGCTGACCGAGACGATGCTGCTGGGCATGGTGGCGATGCGCGCGGACAAGCCGATCGAGTACGACGGCGCCAAGGGGCTGATCACGAACCTGCCGGACGCGAACGTGTATCTCGATCGCGAATACCGGAAGGGGTGGGAGCTTTAGGGCCTCTCAGGCGCGGGGCTGGTCGTCGGTCCAGCTTTGCATCTGTCCCTGCCAGTAGATGCTGTCGGCGCCGTTGACGGGCCAGCTGACTTCGGCGGCGAAGGGGAGCCAGAAGCCGCGATGCTGGCGGTAGTCGGAGAAGCGGCCCTGCCATGGCGCGGGAACGAAGG
>DAIRES010000285.1:0-1216 GCA_036795465.1 Hyphomonadaceae bacterium | reverse complement strand
GCGCAGCTGGTGGTCGAGATGGTCTGGCGGGCGGTGAAGTGCATCCAGCCGGAGGTTGCATCCTGCCGCATCCGGCCTTTCTGGGTGAGGCGTACATCGCCGGTGTGTGGGCCGCTGTGTGGGCCGCCATGTGCGCTGGCGCACAGCCGGTGTGCGAGATCGCGGACGGCCTGGGGAAGCGGTTGTTTCGGATCCATGGCGGCGATCCTAGACCCTTTCATGCGCAATGCAGCGAACCAAACGCACGCGAGCGTGTTAGCCTGATAATCCATCCGGCACTGGAAAATCATCATGCCACCACGCGAGCGCGTTGCGATCATTGGCGCGGGCAATGTCGGCGCCACGACGGCGTATGCGTTGATGTTGCGGGCGCTGTTTCGCGAGATCGTGCTGATCGACAGCGATGCGGCGTTGGCCGAGGCTGAGGCGGCGGATCTTTCGCATGCGAATGCGCTGGCGCGGCCGGCGCGGATCTGGGCGGGAAATTACGCCGATGCGGCTTCGGCGCGGATTGCCGTGATCACGGCTGGGGCCGCAACGCATGGGACGGAGACACGGCTTTCAGTGGCGTCGAAGAGTGCTGCCATCGTGGTGTCGTGCGTGAAACAGCTGGCGGATGCCGGGTTTGACGGGGTGATCGTCGTTGCGGCCAATCCCGTGGACCTGATGGCGCTGGTGGCGTTGCGGCACGCCGGGCTGCCGGTGGGGCGCGTTATCGGAACCGGCACGCTGCTGGATTCGAGCAGGTTACGGCAGTTGCTGGCGGAGCGATTGGGCGTGGCGCCTGCATCGGTGGACGGCGATGTGCTGGGCGAGCATGGCGACAGCGAGGTCGCGGCGTTTTCGACGGTGCGGATTGGCGGGCTGGGTCTGGAGCAGTTTGGCGGGCAGGCATTTGATCGCGGCGAGATTGCCGAAGATGTGCGGCAGGCGGGTTATCGGATCGTCTCGGGCAAGGGCTACACCTCGTTTGGGGTTGCGACTGCGACGGTTCGTATCTGTGAAGCGATCCTGCGCGATGAGAAGGTGGTGCTGCCGGTCTCGACGCTGATGACAGGGCAGTATGGGATTGCCGATGTATGCCTGAGCCTGCCGTGCGTGCTGGGAGCGGCGGGCGTCGAGCGCGTTCTGACGCCGGATCTGACCGCTGAGGAGCGCACGGGGCTGCTGGCATCAGCCGACACGCTGAGGAAGGCGTTGTCGGAGATGGATGCGG
>DAIRES010000284.1:0-3457 GCA_036795465.1 Hyphomonadaceae bacterium | reverse complement strand
ACGACCGACAGCCGCGTGATCGAACGCTTCCGCCTCGTCTCCACCGACCTGCTGCACTACCAGTTCACGATCGAGGACCCGTCGCTCTACAAGGCCCCTTGGCTGGCCGAATATGTGCTGAAGCGTATCGCAAGCCCGGTTTATGAATATGCCTGCCACGAGGGCAACTACGCGATGGTCAACATCCTGAAGGCAGCCCGTCTTGGGCTACAGAAAGAGCGCAAGCAAAAATCTGCAACCATCGCCAATAACTGACGCCTCGCGCTCGCAAACGCTTTTATGAGGCATGATCACGAGGGAATGATGATCCGCGCATTGTGCCTGCTCGCATTCGCCCTGCTGGCCTCGCCTGCCCTCGCGCAGGAAGCGCCGCCCGCGAAGCCAGAACGCACGCTCATCAGCGTTGGTTACGGCGCCGACTTCGGCATCTTCGTCGAGACCCCCCTCGCCAATCCCGGCCCGCAAGTCGAAGCGTGGTCCTGGAATATCCTCAAGGACCCCAAGGCGATCCCGGGCGCCATCTATGACATGACCGTCTCGCGCGAGCTTATCAACTGCGCCGCCTGGACCCGCACACAGCTCTACACCGACGGCTTCCTTGGCGAGACGCATCTAGGTCGCTCACCCGGCTCAGTGAAAGATGAACCACTGGCAGGCGTGAACGAAGCTATAGCAAAGATCCTCTGCGGGCGCGTCAGTGTCTCGAAGGACACGCCGATTGCAGACGTGGCTGCCGCCCGCCAACTCACGCACAACTACTTCTTCAAACCGATCTCTTCGAGGTAGCCGTTGCGGCGGGCGTAGCCGCACCTACCTCCACCAACATGGCGACCAAACGCTTCTTCACCGTCGGCTATGAACACACCACGCTTCCCGGCCTCATAGCCGGGCTTCAGGAAGCTGGCGTCAAACGCATCATCGACACGCGCGATGTCGCCAACTCCCGCCGCGCCGGCTTCTCCAAGAAACTGCTGGCCGCCTCCCTTGACGAAGAAGGCATCGGCTACATCCACCTCCGCCCGCTCGGCACGCCGAAGGCGGGGCGCGAAGCCAATCGCGCCGGCCGCATGGACGAGTTCCGTCGCATCTACGAAGCCAGCTTCATGCGCCCCGAAGCGCAGCTCGCGCTTCTCGAAGCAGAAGAGCTGATCCGCGCCCAACCCACAGCCCTGCTCTGCTTCTGCGGCGACGGCGCGAAGTGTCACCGCAACCGCATCTCGGAAGCGCTGGAGATGAAGGGCCTGAAGCGGAAGGAGATCGTTTTCCGCTAAGCGTTCAACGGTCTATCTGTCATCTTCCTCCACGGGCGAGGGAACACGAACCGCACCAACACAAACCACAAAGCAAAAAGGGCGGCCCGAAAGCCGCCCTTTCTCAACTCACATCCAGAAAGCCGATCAGCCCGGCTTCTTGAACTTCAGGATGAACTGGTCCGTCTTGCCGCGAATGGACGGATCGAAGATCGTCTTCGTGCCATCATCCGCCGGGTTGCGCAGCACAGCCGAAGAACCAACGAACTCGAAACCCGCAGCGAGGACCTCCGCCTTCACCTTGGCTTCGTCGATGCGGTGGTTTTCTGCGCTGAACTCCTGCCCCTTCGCGATCTGGTGATCGAGCACGATGTAGAGACCGCCCGGCTTCAGCGCGGCCAGCACGGCCTTGTTCGCTGCGTTGATGTCGAGGTTGCGGCCGGGATTGTGCAGGTCGTGATAGTTCTGCGACGTCCACACCAGATCCAGCGGCTCCGGGCTCGGGAGCGTCGCATAGTTGGTGATGACCACCTGCACGTTGCCATAGTTGGCTGCGTCACCCACGACAGCCGCGAGCGGCGCGGCTGGCGGCGGCTGGCCTTCGCGCTGCACGGGCTGGCTGGCGAACGCATAGATCTTGCCGGTCGGGCCAACGGCCTTCGACAGGATGCGCGTCATGTAGCCGCCGCCCGGCACCAGCTCGCCCACCTTGTCGCCGGGGCGAACTTCGCCGAACGCCACCATGTCGGCGGGCTTGCGGTTCACATCGCGATCCTTGTCCGCCTGCGGGCGCGCCGGATCAGCGACAGCTGCAACGATGTTCTCGGCAGACGCCGTCACAGGCGCCTCGCCCATGGTCTGGCACGCCGCCGTCGCCAGCAGCGCCGCCACAGCAAGCGACCGCATAAGGTTCATACGCATGAGGTGTCCTCCAAACGCATCCGTGCCCGTCCGGCCGGATTGTTGGGACAAGCCCTAGCGCGTCGCGCTGTTGGCGCCAATTAACGCCCGCGCGATTACTCCGCGATACGCGGCGTAAGCTGGGGAATTGTCTGGCGCAGCCGTCCGCCCACGCGGATCGGCTCCACCCGCAGCGCAAGCCCGCTATTGTCGTCGGATTCGACGAACACACCGCACAGCGTCGCCGGGCCTTCCGCTGGCGATTTCCGCTCCACCGGCAACCGCGTGGAGGCCCGCTGCACGAGCGGCCCCTTCTTCATCCCGATTACGCTGTCATAGTCGCCGCACATGCCTGCATCCGTCATGTAGGCCGTGCCGCCCACCAGAATCTGCGCATCCGCCGTCGGCACATGCGTGTGTGCGCCGACCACCAGCGTCGCGCGGCCGTCGCAGAAGTGGCCCATGATGTATTTCTCAGCCGTCGCCTCTGCGTGCATCTCGACGATCACCGCATCCGCCACCTGGCGAAGCGGCGCCTCGTCCAGTGCGCGCTGCACGCCCTGGATCGGATCGTCGAGCGACTCCATGAAGGCCGAGCCGTGGATCTGGATCACGAACACGCGCTGTCCGTTCGGCGTCGTGAACAGCTGCGCGCCCCGCCCCGGAATGTTCAGCGTCTGCGGATAATTGAACGGACGCAGCAACCGCGTCTCGCGCTCGATGAAAGTCAGCGCCTCGGCCTGATCCCACGAATGATTGCCCAGAGTGATGCAGTCCGCGCCGGCATCGAAAATCTCGGCGGCGGTCGAGGCGGTAATCCCGAAACCGCCCGCGGCGTTCTCGCCATTCACCACGACGAAATCGAGATTCAGCTGCTTGCGCACGCGGGGAAGATGCTCGGAGACAGCTGCACGGCCCACCCGCCCCACCACATCACCGAAAAACCCGAGGCGCATGCACACTCCATGTAAGGCCCCCGGCCACCGGCCGAGCCCTTACAGGAGCGGGGCTCAGAGGGCAAATGTGGGAAAACGTCCCCCTGCCTACGTAGTGGGTTCCAGCCCTATAAACGATCAGTGGGCAGGTAGAGCCGATATTCGCAACTTCCGCCCTGCGCCAACCGTTGCTCGCACAGCTCGTCATATGAAAGTGGCTGCCGCACTTTCCACGCGAAATACAAAGCCGTGCCGAGCACTACGATACCCGCGCCGATCAGCAACAGTCGCCGCCCATTCATGCGTGGCATGGCGCGGCCTCAATAAACCTTCTCGATCCGGTCGAGCGAATAGATCTCCCCGCCCCGGCAG
>DAIRES010000061.1:14589-17148 GCA_036795465.1 Hyphomonadaceae bacterium | reverse complement strand
TCTGGAGATCGATCAGCAGGTCGAGGATCTGCGCCTGCACCGACACGTCCAGCGCTGACACAGCCTCGTCGCACACGACCAGTTTCGGTCGCAGGATCATCGCGCGCGCGATGCCAACGCGCTGGTTCTGCCCGCCGGACAGCTCGTGCGGATAGCGGTTCACCATCGACGGATCGAGGCCCATGCGCGCCATCATCTCGCGCGCCGCATCTTCCTTGGCCTTGCCGCTCATATCGGGGCGGAACACCGTCAGCGGCTCGCCGATCGACTGCCCGACGGTCATGCGCGGATCGAGGCTGGCCAGCGGATCCTGGAAGACGATCTGCAACTCCTGGCGGAGCGGCTGCATCTCCTTGCGCGAGGCTTTCGCGATGTCGCGCCCCAGCCACGCCACCGATCCAGCCGACGGATCGAGCAGGCGCAGCACGCCGCGCGCCAGTGTCGACTTCCCGCAACCGCTCTCGCCCACCACCCCCACGGTCTCGCCGGGGCGAAGCGACAGGCTGACGCCATCCACCGCGCGAAGCGGCACACGTTTGCCGAACAGACCGCCCGGCACGCTGACCGGGAAGGTCACATACAGGTCGTTCACATCGAGGATAGGTTTCATATCCGCAGCCGGCGCCGCGCCAATCGAGGGCCGCGAGCCGCGATCCACCCGGTCCATGCGCGGCATCGCTTCAAGCAGCATGCGCGTGTATTCATGCTTGGGCGCGGCGAACACATCGTCCACCTGCCCGCGCTCCACGGCCTCGCCATGGCGCATCACCACCACGCGGTCAGCCATGCGCGCGATCACGCCCATGTCGTGGGTGATGAGCACAAGCCCGGCGCCCGTCTCGCGCTTCAGCTCGTCCATGAGGTCGAGCACCTGCGCCTGGACCGTCACATCAAGCGCCGTCGTCGGTTCGTCCGCCAGCAACACCTGCGGCTCGCACAGCATGGCCGACGCGATCATCACCCGCTGCCGCATCCCGCCCGACAGCTCGTGCGGAAACTGATGCAGCCGCCGCTTGGCTTCCGGAATGCGCACACGCTCGAGCCAGTCGACGATCCGCTTCTCAGCCTCGGCACCTTTCAGCTTCTTGTGCCGCGCCAGCACTTCAGCCATCTGCGCGCCCACCGTCATGTGCGGCGTCAGCGAGGTCAGCGGGTCCTGGAAGATCATGGCCATCCGCGCGCCGCGGATATCGTTCAGCGCCTTGCGGCCCAGCCCGGTCATCTCGACGCCGTCAAACCGGATCGAACCTTCGACAATCCCGTTGGCCGCCGTCAGGCCCATAGCCGCCAGCACGGTCTGGCTCTTGCCCGACCCGCTCTCACCGACGAGGCCGAGGCACTCTCCCCGTGCGACATCGAACGAAAGCTTCTTCACGGCCTCCACACGACCGTCCTGCGTTTCGAACGAAACGGACAGGTCACGGACATCAAGAATGGGCTGGCGGCCAGGAATTTCGGTCAAGGATGCACTCACTTCACACAGACATTGGACGTAGCCCGGATCGCACGCAATTCCCAGCCAACCTGCATTTTCCTCGTATCCGGAGGCTTTGCACGCAACTGGCTACCGAAGTTCTGACCCGAAAGGCCCGTGGGGAGAACATGTCGTAGTACCGCAGCTAACGGACATGTGTGGTGGCGAGAGCGCTCTCGCGTTGCCGGGATTCAGCCCGAAAGATAGCCTTGCAAGACAGGGTTTTTTCAATTCACCGCCAGCAGTTCCGCGCAGAAGAGAACGCAGGTGGCCCGGGAGGATGAGATGAACGGCTATGTAATTTCCGGCGTGGCGCTTCTGGCGTCCGCGCTGAGCTGCGCGCCTGTGGCGTTTGCTCAGGTCGCCCAGCAAGCGCCTGTTCCGGTTCGCAACAGTCAGGGCCTGCCCAACATCGACGGGAACTGGGTCAGCGCCACGATTACCCCGCAGACGCGCTTGCCCGAGTTCGGCGACCGCGGCGTCTATACGGCCAAGGAAGTGGACGACATCGAGGGTACGGCCCTGCGCCGCGCCGAAGCAGGCGACCAACGCACCGATCCCAATGCTGGCCCGCCGCCGGGCGGTCCGGGCGTCGACATCGGCGCCTACAACAGGGCGTGGCTCGATCCCGGCCTCTCGCTCATGCGCGTTCGTGGCGAGCCGCGCAATTCGCTGATCCGCACGGCTGACGGCCTGCCTCCGCTGCCGAAGGCCGGGTCGCCGATCACCCCGACAGGCCTGCTCGAGATCCAGCGGGTGCGCGAGGCGACCACGCTTCGCATTGGCTTCAGCATCTCGGAAGACGGCAACGTTCTCGGCAGCCCGGACGTCGACCAGTACACGGAGAACCCCGAGAACCGCAGCCTTGCCGAACGCTGCATCACGTTCGGCCGGAATGGCGGCGCACCGATGTTCCCGAACGGCGCATACAACAACCACACCAAGATCGTGCAGTCCCCCGACCACGTCGCGATCATGGTGGAGATGGTGCACGACACCCGCATCATCCGCCTCAACGATCGCAAGCACCTGCCCGCGAACATCCGCCCGTACCTCGGCGACAGCGTCGGCTGGTATGACGGCGA
>DAIRES010000061.1:2369-14489 GCA_036795465.1 Hyphomonadaceae bacterium | reverse complement strand
GCGATGCCGGGCATCCTCGCCGGGTCACGCGTTGAAGACGCCACGCGGGAATCGAAAGCCAAGGACAAGCGCCCATCGCGCTGATCGGCGACATCCTTGCTGAATGAGAGGCGGGCAGACCAAACGCGGTCTGCCCGCTTTTTTATGCGCGTTTCCCGACATGCGCCATAGAAAGGCGTCAGCCGGCGCCCTTGTTCAGCAGCGGATCGATCTCGCCCGCGAACGGCATCGCCTTGGCGAATTCGAACGTTCCTGCTTCCAGCATCTCCTTGCCCGCCGCTATCATCGCGCTCATGGCGACGGCGTGCATCATGCCGCCGGTCGAGATGCGCTTCACGCCCAGCTCGCCCACCTGCGCCACTGTCAGCGTCTCCTTGCGCGGACCGCGCACGATGTTGAACGGCCGGTCGATCGAGCGGCACACTTCCCTCACCTCGTCCGACGTGTTGAGGCCGGGCGCGAACAGCACATCGGCTCCCGCCTCCTGATAGGCCTGCAGCCGTTTGATGGTGTCGCCCAGATCAGATCGTCCGTGGAGATAGTTCTCCGCCCGCGCGCACAGCATGAACTTGAACGGCAGCTTCCGCGCCGCTTCCGACGCCGCGCGAATGCGGTCAGCAGCTTTCTCGATGGAATGGATCGGATCGGATCGGTCGCCCGTGAAATCCTCGATCGACCCGCCGACAAGTCCCGCCTCCGCGCCCTGCCGGATCGTCTCCGCGCAATCTTCTAGCCTGGGCCCGAACCCATCCTCGAGATCGGCGGCCAGCGGCACATCGATCATCGGCGCCATGGCGCGGATGTGGGCCATCACATTCTCACGCCCGGCATTATAGTCGGGAAAGCCGATCGACCGCGCATAGCCCGCGCTGGTGGTCGTCAGCGCCTTGAAGCCAAGCCCGGCCAGCATGCGCGCCGATCCCGAATCCCACGGGTTCGGAATGACGAAAACACCCGGCGCCTTGTGAAGCGCCTCGAATGCAGCGGCTTTTTCGGCCTGTGTCTTCGCCATGGCGTTGTCCTCCTGATGGCTTGCGCATGCACTTTTAACCGCCAACGCATGCGGCAGCCACGCCGAATTTCTAGGCGATCCGTGCAGCCCTGCTTTACGCAGCTGTCATGGCGGCGCATCAAGACGGTCTTCGCGGGAGGACTTCATGCGAGCTTTAATCCTGACGGCCCTGATGGCGGCTTCCGCCCCGGCCGCGATGGCGCAGAACGTTTATGTCACGGCGGACCGCATGCTCGATGTCGCAACGGGGCGCATGATCGTCGAACCCGCAATCATCATCCAGGATGGAGTCATTACGCAGGTCGGCGTGCGCGATCGCCTGCAGGTGCCATCCGCGGCCGAAGTGATCGAGCTGCCGGGCGTGACGCTCCTGCCCGGCCTCATCGACATGCACACCCATCTTGATGCCGATCCAACGCTCGGCGGTTTCACGTGGATCAGCCTGCCCGACGCCTACGCGGCCATCGTCTCCGTGCCGAACGCGAGGGCGACGCTTGAGGCAGGGTTCACCACCGTGCGAAATGTCGGCTCGGGCAACTGGGACGATATCGCTCTCAAAGCCGCAATCGAGAATGGCAAGGTGCCCGGCCCGCGCATCGTGCCCGCAGGCTATTCCTTC
Source organism: Hyphomonadaceae bacterium (assembly GCA_036795465.1). Lineage (GTDB taxonomy): Bacteria > Pseudomonadota > Alphaproteobacteria > Caulobacterales > Hyphomonadaceae > UBA7672. Next base: position 12,858 of record DAIRES010000061.1, on the reverse strand, counting down.
GGCGCCACCGGGGGCCATTGCGACGTCACCGGCCTCGCGCCCTCCTTCGATGGCCATAGCCCCTACAACGCCGACAGCCCCGACGAGGGGCGTAAGCGCGTGCGGGAAATCCGCAAATACGGCGCCGAGGTCATCAAGATCTGCGCAACCGGCGGCGTCTTCTCTCACAACACAGAGCCGGGCCAGCAACAGCTCACCCTGGCCGAGATGAAAGCAATCGCTGAGGAAGCCCATATGTGGGGCCTAAAGGTCGCCGCTCACGCCCACGGCGCATCAGGTATCCGCGACGCAGCGCTTGCGGGCATCGACACGATCGAACACGCCAGCCTCGTCGACGATGAAGGCATCGCCGCCGCGAAGAAGATGGGAACCTTCTTCTCGATGGACATCTACAACACCGAATACACGCAGTCGGAAGGCGCGAAGAACGGCGTGCTGGAAGACAATCTGCGCAAGGATCGCGAGATCGCGGAAATCCAGCGCCAGAATTTCGGCAAGGCGCTGAAGGCTGGCGTGAAAATGGTCTATGGCACCGACAGCGGCGTCTATCCGCACGGCGACAACGCGAAACAGTTCGCGGTGATGACGCGCTATGGCGCAACGCCGCTGCAGGCGATCCAGACAGCGACCATCAACGCCGCCGACGCACTGGGCAAGAAAGACAAGGTCGGCGTCATCAAACCAGGCGCCTTCGGCGACCTCGTCGGCGTAAAGGGCGACCCGCTGCAGAACATCCGCCTGCTGGAAACGCCAGCGTTCGTGATGAAGGGCGGCATCACCTACAAGGGCGGCGCGCAGTAGCACGCTCAGGGAAGCTGGGTCATTTCCGTGTAGTCGATCGACGGTTGCGATGGCGCATTGGTGCCAACGATAGTCGTGCCCTGGGGATTGATCCAGTAATAGCTCGAGCCCGATTGTACCTTGTAGCTTTCGCCTGTCGTCTGATCGACGACGTCGACCTGGTCCATCGTGCTGTTCTGCCAGCGCCGGCTCAGGTCATCGCTGCTCGATGCGCCGGTTCCGGTGCCGGTGGCGCTGGAAGACGCCGGGTATCGACTGGCTATCTGTGCTGAAAGTTCGGCCGCTGATTTCTGGCTCATGGCCGCGATCTGCGCGACCATCTGCTGGTTGTCCTGCGCCCACTGCTTGTTCACCTTGCGCGTGGTCAACAGTTTGATGATCACGTCGCTGCCTTCGGCAGCCCGGTCCTCAGGCGAGATGAATCCTCCGACACCGGAGATCTGCCACATTCCGAAGCCTTCGCTGCCGAACTGCGCCTCAACGCCAGTGATGTAAGTCGCCATCTGCACGACGCCGATCGCGCCTTGACCGCACTGGAATATTGCCATTGCGACATCGGCGCGCTGGAAACTTCCGGGCGCGGTGCTGGGGGCAAGCTGGGCATTGGCTTCAGCGGCGATATCCTGTTGGTCCTGCACGGTATGGATCTTGAGAGTGCCGCAACGAGCGCCAAAGCGCTTCTGCAGGAACTCCGGAAGAAGTTGCACGGCCGGCCGGTAGCGCATGAGAACCGCGGCTCCGTTATGGCTGCCTTCCCTGAGCCCGATCTGCAATTCCATTTGCGTTGGCGTCTTGAAAAGGCCAAGAGTCCCGTCGCCCGAAAACACATAGACCTTGCCGTCCGGCGAAGTCAGATCGATGGGGTCAAGAAGGCGAAGCGGATCGGGGCGGATGATGCCGCCGCGAACCTTCCAGTCACTGGGAACCTGCGCCACATAAGCGCCCTCGTTCGGCTCTTGCCATCCGACGAAGCTCAGGGCCGGACGTGCGGGCGCAGCGCCGGGCGCCGATCCATAGATTTTGACGCCCTTCATGAGTCCTGTGAAAACGGGCTGGAGCGACGCATAATCCGCCCGTGGGGCTGACGTGAAATACCAATAGCCAGCCATGCCAACGGGCGTCTTTCTATAGACAAAGCTGGCCTGCGCCACCGCATCGCCTGCCTGACCAAACATCCGCACGCCATCGTTTCCGAACGCAGCAGGCGCGCTCCACTTGAACGGACTTCCGTCACGCTTGGCGAAGTCAGCAAGCACGGCTTGCGGCGTCGGCATCTTTGCTGTGCTGGCGACGAACATCGGCCAGACCACCACGCGCGCGCCATTCGGCCCGGTGAAGACAATGGGCCCCTTGCCGTTTTCGGCGCGATTGGCGTTCCATCCGTCACGCATCTGCAGGCTGAGATTTGGCTCGGGCCGCACTTCCACCCAACCATCGAAAAGCTCTGCAGCCACGGCCGGAACCTCCTGTGCTGAGGCTGCTGCGACCGGGGCGGCCGTGGGCCCGCCACATGCCGAAAGCGCGACAGCCGACAGAAGGGCCAAACGCCGCGCAGCTTTCCTCGATATCATTATCCCCCCCGACTGATGACGCGTCACCGTGCGTTAGGTTCATCCGCCCCGGGAACCAGATCGTTCAACGTCGTCATTCCTGGTGCAGTGGTCAATGGGCGCGACTAAGCAAGCTGATTTCCGTATTTCGGGCGGGGTCATCGATTCTAGCGCTTCCATCCGCACCGCAGCCGACAGTCCTCCATCAGTAGTCACACAAACCACCGCCAACGCCCCGGCCAACTTCCGCCGCGATCCTCCGCCAAAGTCTGCGCACTGGAGGGACACCATGCGCACGCTTATCCTCGCCGCACTCCTGCTTGCCGGCCCTGCCGCCGCCCAGCCTGGCCAGCACAAAATCGGCGCCGGTGACTGGTATGGCATCGGCCAGCAGGTGGGGCCTACAGGCATCCAATCAACCTGGACGATCCAGCTCTCGCTCACCAGCAGCGCCGATGCTGCGATCGACTACCCCTCGCTGGGCTGCAAGGCGGTCCTGCACGCGCTTAAACGCAGCGGCGACGAGATCGAATTCCGCGAGGAGATCACCGAAGGCAATTGCATCACCGGCGGCACGATCAATGTGCGCTATCGCGACAACCGCATCTTCTGGTTCTGGTCGAAGCCTGAGTCCGGCGCAGACGCCTCGGCGGTGCTCTACCGCGACCAGCCGATCGGCTAGATCTCGAGCAGTAACGCCGTCGCGTCGTCCGACGTCTTGAACCGCCCGATTTTCGCGTCGTCCTCGGGCGAAGCTTCCATGCCGCGCAGCTCGCGCATCAGTTCACCAAGACCCCGCGCCGCAACAGCCTCGATCAGTTCAGCATCGCTATAGCGCCCATAGGGCGACACCAGCCGATAGAAGCCGTCCGTCATCACCAGAACCTGCGTGCCCGCAGGCGCATCAGCCGCCTGATAGACGATGTGCCCGGCCGCCTCTGGCTGCACGCCAAACACCCAGTAGCCGTTCGGCGTGTTGTGGATCGCGCGTACATCCTGCAGCCATTTCAGCCGCTCTTCAGGCGTCATCGCCATCACCTTCACGGCGCGCTTCTGTTCGTCGGCCGGCTTGCCCGCCTCGCCGAACACGCTGACCTGCCCTGCAGGCGTCCACACGATCGCGATCGAGTCGCCCAGCGTTGCGCCCTCCAGCTTGCCATTCTTCGCGCGCACCCATGTCGCCGCCGCCGTCGGATAGCTCGCCAACGGCGCATCCTTCAGCGGGATCTTCACCTCGCGCTCAACTGCCTTGCGGATGCGCGGCAGCAGACGCGCAAACCAGGCCTGCGGAATCTCGCGCGCGTCCGCCGGCCCGGCCACGATCTCGGCCGCGAAGATTTCGGCATACCGCGCCGCATCCGATTCAGCCGCCGAGAAAATCCGCACCGGACCCACATCCGTCGCGCCATCGATCACGCAGGCCCAGCCCGCCGCCTCGTCGAACGCATAGCGATCATCGCCCGTGCCGGTCTTCATTCCCCCGCCAAGCTTCGAGCCGGGGAAGGAAATCGAGTCGATCAGTTTCATGGACAAGGCTCCGGAGCGCGAGCGCGCTTCCTAGAGCTTCAGGCCGCCTTCGTCTTCAGCGCCGCGGAAAAATCCGCCAGCGTCTGGATGTAGTCGCCGCTCTCGCGCAGGCGCTGCACGTAGAGTTCGAGAATCTGCCGCGCGGCAACGCCGGCTTCGAGCCCGCACTTTTCCGCTTCTTCCGCGAACAGCTTCTTCGACTCAGGATCGAGCCGGACAGTCAGCGGTTGGCGATTTGCTGTCTTGGTCATGGGAGAATCCATCAGCAGCTGTCGGAAGCCCCCCGACGCCTGTAGCGAGAATCACCTTGCAAGCATTGCAAATACATTGCAATCACATTGTATGGCCAAGCCAACTGCCAGCGCGGAGACCAAGCCTTTCACGATCGTGCTGCCCGCCAAGGCAGCCGAGCGCCTTGAAATCCTTGTTGAAACTGGCCTCTACGGGGCCAGTCGCGCCGAAGCTGCGAAGATGATCATCCTCCAGCACCTCCAGGATCTCTGGAAGTCGGGCAAGCTCCCCGGCTGAAGCCGGAACACAGCGTTCATCCACAGCCAAACCGTTGTAAACCGGGCCTCGCAGGGCACGGTTAACCAGTCATTAAGAACTTGCGCTCAATCGTGCCAATGGCCGCCGGGAGCTGCTAAAAGCATCTCTCAGAGGCAGCCACCCGGCGAAGGAGGACGCGCCCATGGAAATCCAGACCAACGACCCGATCGAGTTTTGCCCCGCCGCCGCTTGCGCCGCCGCCATCGTCCGTCTCGAAGGCTTCATCGACCATGTCGCCCGCCTTCATCTCGAAGCACAGGTCGCCCGCTCGCCAGACCTGATGCAGCAGCTCGAAGCCATCTCCGACGATCTTATGCTCGCCGCCGACGAAGCCCGCACCCGCCTCGCCCAGGTCGACGCCATCTCCGCCGCCGGCGCCATGGCGCAACTGCTCGCCGCCATCCGCGACAACCGCATCCGCGATGACGATGAAGCCAGGCGCGCGAAAGACCTCGAAGCGAAAGCGATCCGCTTCCTCGCCAACGCCAATCTCTACGACGCCCACGTCTGCACCACGCTCAGCCAGACGAAGCTTGGCCACCGGCTGCACGTGGCTGCGCAGGCCGCAGCGGAAATACGCGTGTCCTGAGAGATCAGGCCAGCTCGACGCGGATATGCGGCTGCAACTTCGCCACGCCGCGGGCCCACTGTTCCAGCCGCCCCGGCAACACCTCGACGCCCGCAAACGGCAGCAGCCTGCCCTGCCCGTCGAGCAGCATGACGGTTGTGGACTCCGAACTGGCGTCGACGCGAATGATCGCCACGTCGGACAGCTTCAGGCTGCCCGAGGCAGAGGGGTGAATCTCGTTCCACCACACCAGTTCGCCGGTACGCACATTGATGCGGCTCCCGCGCCGGAAATCGCGCACGATCCCGGTCAGGCCGGCCACGGTGGCCAGAACACCCATCCAGAACGCCACCGGCACAAGCCAGGGCGCGCACGCGCCGCTTTCATCGCAATTGGTCGCTGGATCGATCGTCGCGCCCGCAAACGCGAACACAAGACCGAACGCCAGCAAGGCGTAAAGCCTGAAATCCTTGCGGCCAGACGTCTGGTGAACCATCACCCAGTCCGGCCCGGACATATCGCCGAATTGCCGACCCCGCATGACCCCACCTTGCCAGGAAGCGGTTAAGGCCAGCTATCGTCGACCTCTCAAATTCATCTTCCGGTGATTGATCCGCATCAAATTCGTCGTCCGCACTCGTCCTAGCCTCTGCCTTCTGGATCAACAGGAGAGGCTGTCCACCATGCGTGCATTCTCGTCCGCCATTCTCGGCTTCGTTGCAGTCACTGCCCTGACGGCCTGCGCCCCCACAAAAGCCAATGCGCCGCCCGCCGCCGCGGCTGCCGCCGCACCGCCCACTGCGCAGATCAAGCTTCCGGTGAGCATGAATGCGATCATGGTAGCCCTCGTCGATCACGCGTCGGAGCCGCTCTGGCTGGACGCCTACGAACCGCCGACCACCACCGATCGCTGGCTCGAGGCCCAATACAACGCCTATCAGATGGCCATCAGCGGCAAGCTGATCCAGCTCGCGGGAACCGGTCCGAACGATGCGGACTGGGTCGCGGATCCGCAGTGGATCAAGATGTCGGATGAACTCAGCGCCGCCGGCATGGATGCGCTTCAGGCGTCCATGGCGCAGGATGCGGCCATGCTGAACACGGCAGGCGATCGTCTCGTCGCCGCGTGCGAGGCCTGCCACAAGCAGTTCAAGCCGGGGCTTACCAGCATGGGCATCTACAAGTCGCCCAACTATCCGGCGAAGAACTAGGCCCTACCCCGCCAGCCGCGCCATCTCCGCTTCGCTGATCTCGTAGTTGCCATACACGTTTTGCACGTCGTCGCAGTCTTCGAGCTCTTCGAGCATCTTCATCAGCTTCTCGGCATTCTCGCCTTCGACGCTAACCGTGTTCAGCGGCTTCCAGATCAGCGCGGTCGATGTCGCCGCCGTCTTGATCTTGCCCTCGAGCGCCGCCGCTACTTCGGCGAGGTCCGAACGCGCGGTGTAGATGTAGTGGCCATCCGCATCGCTCGATACATCGCTCGCGCCAGCGTCGAGCGCGGCTTCCATGATTGCATCCTCGGTGCCGGCTTCCGGCGGATAGATGATTTCGCCGACATTCTCGAAGCCGGATGACACGGCGCCGGTCTGGCCCAGATTGCCGCCATGGTGCGTGAACGACGTGCGTACATCCGTGGCCGCGCGGTTCTTGTTGTCGGTCGAGCATTCCACGATCAGGCCAACGCCGCCCGGCGCAAATCCTTCATAGCGGATCGCTTCATAGTTGGCGCCATCCGAGCCCGCGCCCTTGTCGATGGCGCGCTGGATGTTGTCCTTCGGCATCGAAACCGACTTGGCGTTGTTCACCGCAAGGCGCAGGCGCGGGTTGAAGTTGACGTCCGCCATGCCGGCCTTGGCCGCGACGGTGATCTCTTTTGCCAGTTTCGAGAACAGCTTGGCCTTGGCCTTGTCGGCCTTGCCCTTGCGGTGCTGGATGTTCGCCCATTTGCTGTGGCCGGCCATGGGGGGCCCTCTCGTTTGTTATGAAGACTGTCAGGAGCAGAAGCCCGAATAGCCGAGAGGATACAGCCCCGGCAAGCTCCGGCGTTGTTCACGCCCGCATGTACGCTTCCGTAAGTCGCCCCGATCGCGCGCCGCGCTACATTCCCGCCTGTCGAATCAACGACAGGAGGACGTGGATGAGAGTTTACCTTCTTTCGGCCGCTGTGCTGGCGCTTGCCGCCTGCGGCGGTCCCGCCGCAGCACCAGCCGACAGCGCCACCGCCACGCCTGAAGCCGCAGCGCCTGCCGCGCCTGCCCCAGCGCCAGACGCAGCCATGGGGCCTGCTATCGGTCAGTGGGAGATGACCCTCACCGCCTCCGGCATGTCCATGCCGGCGCAGAAGATCTGCTACAAGGAACAGATCAGCTTCGCCGAAGCCCAGGAAATGCAGAAGCAGGCCGGCATGACCTGCTCGGAAAACGCCTACACGCCGATCGCAGGCGGCATCACCGGCCGCTCGGTCTGCACGATGGACGGCACGACAATCACCACCGACAGCAAGATCATGGGCGACTTCAACACCGCCTACACGATGGACATGACCTCCTCGATCGATCCTGCGCCGCCGGGCATGCCCAACCCGTCGACGACCACGATCAAGATGGTCCGTCTCGGCGACTGCCCGCCCGAAACGCCCTGATCGCCTCCCCTTTTTCGGGAGTTCGCAAAATGGTGGCGGCAGGTCTATACCTGCCGCCACTGTCGTTTTAGGGGACGCTGGCTGGCGAAGACCGGCAGCCCCACTCCCACGGATGCCTGCCCATGACCGATGCCGCCCCCTTCTCGGAAGATCCGGTCGCAGACCTCGTCTCGCTGCTCGATCTGGAGCGCATCGAGGTGAACCTTTTCCGCGGCCAGTCGCCCGACGATGGCATGAAGCGCGTCTTCGGCGGCCAGGTCATCGCGCAGGCGCTCGTCGCCGCGTATCGGACCGTCGAGAACCGCGTCTGCCACAGCCTGCACGCCTACTTCATCCGCCCGGGCGACCCCACCATTCCGATCCTCTACGAGGTTGACCGCGCCCGCGACGGCAAGAGCTTCGCGACCCGCCGCGTCGTCGCCATCCAGCATGGCGAGCAGATCCTGAACCTCTCCGCCTCGTTCCAGACGCCCGAGACCGGCTTCACCCACCAATCGCCGATGCCGGAGACGAAGAAGCCCGACGAACTCCTTTCGGAAGACGAGCTTCGCGCCATGGCGAAGGACCACATCCCGAAAGAGTTCCAGAAACAGTTCTCCCGCCCGCGTCCGATCGAACTGAAGCCGGTCGATCCGCGCCAGATGATCTCGCCCGCCAAGACGGACCCGAAAAAGCAGATGTGGCTCCGCGCGCGCGGCAAGATCGATGCGAACGACTTCGCGCTCCAGCAATGCCTGCTGGCCTACGCCTCTGACATGGGCATCCTCGACACCGCAACGAAGCCGCACGGCGTCAACTGGTTCACCGGCGGCGTGCAGATGGCCTCGCTCGACCATTCGATGTGGTTCCACGAACCCTTCGATATGTCGGACTGGCTGCTCTACACGATGGACTCGCCCTCCGCCTCCGGCGCGCGCGGGTTCAACCGTGGCGAGGTCTTCACGCAATCGGGCAAGCTCGTCGCCTCGGTCACGCAGGAAGGCCTGATGCGCCCGAGGGAACCCAAGTTCAAGAACTAGAGGCTTGAGTCGAAGCGCGACAGACGCGGCACGATCATCGACGCCAGCAATCATCCCTCTCCAACTGCGCCGTTACCCGGCCGTCGCATGCCGATTTTTGCAAGCCGCTGAACCTCGGTCTTCTCCCGCCTTTATGCGGGATGATAGGTTTTGAGGAGGCGCCCGATACTCACCTGAACAGTATGGACCGGGAACCAGAGCAAAAAGCTTGCGTCCTGCCGCGCCAGAGCACGCGCCGCTTGAGGCCACGCTCCCTTGTGCGCCACCCACTGCCTTAGCGTATGAAACACAAAATCACGTCGTAGTTTTGCAATCTGCTTATTGTTCCAGGCGGCGTTCTCTTTGCTGAGCGCGATAACGTCGCGGATATGCACATGCGAACGAAGACGGTCACTCAGCCGCGTCAAATGACCGGGCGTATCCCACCCGATATTTCCGAAATAGATATTGACCCCTTCCCCGCACTCCACCCTTGCTTCGGGCGAAAAACAGGCCGCATCCGACTGATGCACCAGTTGCAATATGAACAGCATATCTTCGCCGGCATTCTTGAAAGAAGGATCAAACCGCAATCCTTCCCCTTTCTCTTTCCTGTAAACAACTGTGGAGAGTTGGGTCGGAAACTCTCTTAGAACAACAGAAGCGATCTCATTCTTTGTCAGAGAAACAATACCGCCATCATTTTTGTGAGATTTTATATACCCGGACATCAAGGCAGCTTCGCCCGAAGCAAAATGTGACTCATGGTGTCCTTGGCGACGATTATCGCAGAAATAAAAGTCGTGCCCCTTTTCCAGCGCTCTTACGCCTTGGGAGAGATGCTCTTCCTGCCACCAATCATCCGAGTCCAGGAAGGCAATATAGTTCGTGGCCGCATCAACCTGACGTAATCCCCGATTGCGAGCCTCGGCAACGCCTGCGTTAGCCTGCTTTATCAATGTCAGGGAAAATTGCGCCTTGAATTCTACCGCTTCGACTTCCTGCGCTGCCGGCACGGGTGAACCATCATCTACAACGATGATTTCAACTTCCTGCTCCGGCGAAAGCCGCTGCAGCGATATTGATTCCAGCGCGCGGCGTAAAATGCCGGACGCTTTCTGGTAATATGGAATAATCACCGCGATCTTCGTCATTCTTGGTCCCTGAAGGGCGGGTAAAGCGCTTCGCAATTAGTTAAAACATTGCGGATATCCCATATATATTGCTATATTTGCCACGTCGTGGCAAGCAGCAACCGCCATTTTGGGTCCGCAGAGAAGCGTATATCGATCCATTAAAACGGCTCGAGCAGTCTATAAAACACCAAGGACGCTACCTTGATCGATATCTCTCTGATTATCTGCACATTGAATCGCGCGGCATCGCTAATGGCGACGCTGGAATCGGTAACACAAGCTATCCGCAGCGCTCCGGATCTGGCGATAGAAGTTGTTTTGGTCGACAATGGATCTAACGATAACACACAAGAGATCGTAACGGGATGGAAGTCGAGTTCATCCTTTCCCGTCATTATCGTGCAGGAATTTCAACGCGGCCTTTCCTATGCGCGAAATGCCGGCCTGCACGCATCATCCGGAGATATCATCGCCTTCACGGACGATGACTGCACACTCAACGCGGATTATTTCCTCGCACTCCGCCGCCACTACGATCAGGATACCGTCGCCACGATGCGCGGTGGCCGCGTGGAACTGGGTGATCCGACAGACTTGCCTTTCAGCATCAAACTGGAAGGCCATAAAATCGTGATGAACGACATGAGTCATCCGGGCGGATTTATCATCGGCGCCAACATGACCATGAAGCGTGAGGTGGTGGATAAACTAGGTTT
>DAIRES010000061.1:0-2269 GCA_036795465.1 Hyphomonadaceae bacterium | reverse complement strand
TTATCATCGGCGCCAACATGACCATGAAGCGTGAGGTGGTGGATAAACTAGGTTTATTCGATGTGCGTTTTGGAGCGGGGGCGCCTTTCAAGGCGGCCGAGGAAACAGATTATATTTACCGTGCGCAGCGCGCAAGAATACCGGTCGAATACGTGCCCGATCTGATTGTTCAGCACTTCCATGGGCGCAAGGAAAAGAACGAGATCGTGCGCCTCAACGAGGGCTATCACATCGGCGGCGGCGCCCTGTACGCAAAATACGCCTCCCAGTGGCAACTTCTGCGCCATTTTTATTGGGACACGCGGAAATGCTTTCAGGAGATGTTCGGAGGGCCCGCTTACGACCCGACGATAGGCCTTTCCTATCGGACCGTCGTGAAGGGCAACATCAAAGGCATGTGGCTCTATGCAACGAGCGGCCTGCGTGGCCGCTTCAAGAAGGCATGACCGTCTGCTACTGCAAACTTTTCCAAATGCGGCGCTGTGAATCCTAGGCCAATCGCCTCGCGCGTGATTTGAATCTCTCCGGGGGGTACGGAGACTGTGATGAGATTTGGTCCTGCGCTTGTCGTCTTCAGCACGGCCCTGACCGCCTGCGGCCTCGCCGCCTGCAGCGGTCCGCCCGCCGATCCGGTCGTTGCGACCGCGCAATCGAATGTGCCGCAACCTGGCGAGCCCGCCACGGTCGCCAGCTATCCCGACGCTGCGCAGCCGCCCTCGCCTGAAGCCGCGCCCGTGGACAATGCCGCTCCGCCTGCAGAGGCCGCGGCTGAAGAACCACCCGCCCCCTCCACCAGCCATGTCGCGCTGAAATACCTGATCGGCGATGTCGATCCGTCGAAGGATCCGATGTTCGCGAAGATCCCCGACAAGTATCTCGGCGGCTCGCGCGTCTGGGGCCACAAGGATGCGGTCGATGCCTTCGTGCGCATGGCGGAAGACGCAGCCTCCAACGGCTACGTCCTGAAAGCCGTCTCCGCCTTCCGATCCTTCTCCGATCAGAAGGAGATCTGGGAGAACAAGTGGACCGGCAAGACGCTGGTCGGCGGCAAGAAGCTCAACGTCTCGACGCCGGACCCGAAAGCCCGCGCCGCCAAGATCCTGGAATTCTCCTCCATGCCCGCCACGTCGCGCCACCACTGGGGCACCGACTTCGACATCAACAATCTGAACAACAGCTACTTCAACACCAGGGACGGCAAGCGCATCTACGACTGGCTCACCCAGCACGCCCCTCAATACGGCTTCTGCCAGGTCTATTCCGCCAAGGGCGCAGACCGCCCCACAGGGTACGAAGAAGAAAAGTGGCACTGGTCCTACATGCCCGTCGCTTCCTGGTACCTGAAGCAATACCCGATCGACGTCGGCTATGAACGCATCGCCGGCTTCGAAGGCGCGAGCGCCGCAAAGGACATCGACGTCATCAAGAATTACGTCCAGGGCATCAACCCTGAGTGCAGATAGCGCGCGGGCTTGCTCAGGCGGGGCCGCCGGGGCACCCTGACGATCGGTCAGGATGGGGATCCCAATGCGCGCTTCGCTCGCGGCACTTGCGCTTTTTGCGACGCCCGCGTTCGCGCAGGCCGCCGACATTCCCCGCGCGCCTGACGGCCGGCCCGACCTTCATGGCTACTGGTTCTCCGGCTTCCTGACGCCGCTCGAACGCCCCGACGACGTGACGGGGCTTGTCGTGCCGCCCGAGGCGCAGGCCGGCCTGATCGAGAAGCTGATCGCAGACCAGAGCGAGGGCGAGGTCTATGATCCCGAATTCGACTCGAACCCGGTCCCCCGCGCATTGCTGGAGATGGGCGGCGATCTGCGCTCGTCATGGCTGATCGAACCCGCGGATGGAAAGCTGCCTCTGACCGCGCTGGCGAAGGCGGCGCTCGAACGCGACGGACCACGGTTCGAAGACCCGGAAAACCGCCCCGCCCCCGAACGCTGCATCGACGGTCTGGTCAACGCACCATTGGCTGCGTCGTCCCTGATGATCCCCATGCAGATCGTGCAGACGCCGGACACCGTGGTCATCGCGGTGGAAGACATGGAGCCCGTGCGGATCGTCTCGCTTACAGCCCCACCGCAACACGACGCGCTTCGCTCGCGCGGCGGCCAATCGCGCGGCAGGTGGGAGGACGACACGTTCGTGGTCGAGACTACCAGCCTGTCGATCGCCGATCCGGCCGGGCTCACCTGGCGGGGAGGAGCATTCGTCACGACCGACAGCCGCGTGATCGAACGCTTCCGCCTCGTCTCCACCGACCTGCTGC
>DAIRES010000283.1:0-3492 GCA_036795465.1 Hyphomonadaceae bacterium | reverse complement strand
ACGGCCGCCACGGCTTCGCGGTACATGTCTTCTTCCGGATCGCCAGACGAGGTGCCGAAGGCGTTGTCGGAGACGGACGCTTCTTCTTCCACTTCGTCGGTGATGCCTTCGACGTATTGCGGCTGGCCCTGATCCTTCAGCCAGTTCACGACGCGCTCGACTTCCTCGTCCTTCACGAACGGGCCGTGGACGCGGGAGATCTTGCCGCCCGATGCCATCCAGAGAAGGTCGCCCATGCCGAGCAGTTGTTCGGCGCCTTGCTCACCCAGGATGGTGCGCGAGTCGATCTTGGTGGTGACCATGTAGGAGATACGGGTCGGGAAGTTCGCCTTGATCGTGCCGGTGATGACGTCGACCGACGGACGCTGCGTGGCGGTGATGAGGTGGATGCCGGCGGCGCGCGCCATCTGGGCGATACGCTGGACGGCGCTTTCGATGTCCTTGCCGGCGACGAGCATGAGGTCGGCCATCTCGTCGATGATGACCACGATGTGCGGCATCGGCTCCGGCTTGATGAGCTCGTTCTCCCACACCGCTTCGCCGGTCGACTTGTTCCAGCCGGTCTGGACCTGGCGGGTGAGGTGCTCGCCCTTGGCGGCGGCGTCCTCGGCCTTCTGGTTGAAGCCGGCGAGGTTGCGCACGCCCATCTTGGACATGAGCTCGTAACGGCTCTCCATCTCGCGCACGACCCATTTGAGGGCGAGCACGGCCTTCTGCGGGTCCGTGACCACGGGAGCAAGAAGGTGAGGGATGCCCTCGTAGATCGACAGTTCGAGCATCTTCGGGTCGATCATGATGAAGCGGCACTTCTCGGGCGGCAGCTTGAACATCAGCGACAGGATCATCGCGTTGATGCCGACCGACTTACCCGAACCCGTCGTACCCGCGATGAGCAGGTGAGGCATCTTGCCGAGGTCGCCGATCATCGGCTGGCCTTCGATGCTCTCGCCGAGTGCGAGGGGCAGGGCCATGCGAGAGCGCGAGAATTCCTGCGCGTTGAGCAGGTCGCGGAGATAGACGGTCTCGCGCGTCGGGTTCGGCAATTCGATGCCGATGGCGTTGCGGCCAGGGATGACGGCGACGCGCGCAGAGGTTGCGGACATGGCGCGTGCGATGTCTTCGGCGAGCGCGATGACTTTCGACGAGCGCACGCCGGCGGCGGGCTCGAGTTCGAACAGGGTGACGACGGGGCCAGGGCGCACTTCGGTGATGCGGCCCTTGATGCCGAACTCGGTGAGCACGCCGCCGAGGCGGTCAGCCATTTCGAGCAGGCGGGCTTCATCGACGTCCGACGAGCGCGGCGGCGGCACGTCGAGCAGTTCGAGCGGCGGAATGGCGCTGGAGGCGTCGCGAACGCGCGTGGCTTGCGTGGGCGACGAGTTGGCCGCTGTGTTGCGCGGCGCGGCAGGCTGCGCCTGCGACTTGTTGATATTGCGCGGGGCGACAGACGGCGCGGCGGCGACGGGAGCTGGCGCTGCGTCCGGGATCGGCCGGCTTTCGAGAACGCGCGGAACGATCGGGCGTGTGCGTCCGTCTGCGCCTTCGGCTTTCTCGACGGCGGTGAAGAAGCCGCGATCGCCTTCCTCGAAGCCGTCTTCCTCGGTGTACACGATGGGCTCGATGACTTCCTCGGGCTTCTTGCCGAGCAGGCGCATCACATTGTCCATCAGGCTGCCCGAAGCAGCAGGACGCGAGGCGAGGGCGGGCACGCCGACGATCGGCGTTTCCGGCGCGTGTTGCGGCTTGTGCATGAGCGCGCGCCACAGGGAAGATGCGTCGCTGGCGCCAAGGCCCATGGCCATCGCGGCGAACAGGATCGCGCCAAGACCGGCGAGGGCGGAGGCCCACACCTGCGGATCAGGGATTTTCAGCGCGGCGAACGGCGTCGAGACGATCGACAGCATCAGCTCCCCCACAACGCCGCCGAGGCCGGCGGACATGTTCCAGGATTTCGGGATCGGCCATTCGGCGAGGCAGCAAGCGGCGAACAGGATGGCGGCAAGGCCCCACATCCAGGCGGCCGGGTCCTGCTGGCCGATGCCGAAGGCGCGGCGTACGCCGCCAATCATCAGCGCAAAGCCGAGCAGGATCGCGGTCCAGCCAAAGCCCTGCATCAGCATGTCGCCGAACATCGCGCCGACATGGCCGAACATGTTTTCCGGGCCGGCTTCGATGATGGCGTTGGTGATCGGGTCCTGCGAACGGGCGACCGCCATGTTCAGCGACGGGTCCATCGAATTGTACGATGAGCAGGCGCCGCAGATGAACACGCCCCCGGAGAACGCCATGAGGCCGCTCAGGAAGCGGGCCAGGGCGCTTGAGCCCCTCGCTTCATAGCCGTCCTCGGAATTGGGCGCTCGCGACTGCGGCATGCCTGCGTCCTCGCTCGAACAATCAGGGTTACTGAAGAGAGGCGACACTGGCGCGGGCAGGCTTAACGGGGCGCTACCAAACGAGGTTTTCCACAGGCTCGGAAGAGGAAAATATCGTTACAAACCCGTTGTGAATTGAGGCGGGGCGGTTTGCAAAAAAGGGTCCCGGACGCCACGTCGGGCATCCGGGACCATCCCCATGATCCAGCCTTGCGGTGGTTCACCAGGACAGCTGTAGCCAGGTTTGGGGTTGGCGCACGGGGAAGGGCGCCGGCGGGCCTGGCGGGGCTTCGGCTTGCCCTGTTCAGGGGCGGGTGCCCGAGTGGGTGCCTAAAATTTGTGCAATTGCGAAGGAGTCCAGAAGGCCGCAGGGGGGCTCTGCTTGTCCAATAGGCAGCGCGACGCCCCTATCAGACCTCGCATCGTCCGGGGGCGATCACGTCGCTGTGGTGGGTGCGTCTGTTTTTAGCGCCGGTTGCCAGTCAACCTCAGGGGAGACAAATGTTGAACAAGATCAGTCGATTGGATCGACTTTCACTTTGGGGGACTGGCTTGAAAGCCGGTCTGGCCGCGATTGCGGCAGGGTTCCTTTTCACCACGCTTTCGCCGGCAATGGCCCAGCCTCCGGCTGAAGCGCCGCCCGCCGCCGAAGCGCCTGCTGTCGCACCGGAAGCGGTTGCGCCTGAAGCTGTGGCTCCGGAAGCGGCCGCTCCTGAAGCGGCTCCGGCCGAAGAAGCAGCGCCTGCCGCTGTCGAACTGACGGTCGACAAGGGCGACACGACCTGGATGCTCATTTCCACGGTTCTCGTGCTGCTCATGATCATCCCGGGCCTCGCGCTGTTCTACGGTGGTCTTGTCCGCTCGAAGAACATGATCTCGCTGCTCAGCCAGGTCCTGATCGTCACCGCGATCGGTATGCTTGCCTGGGTCGGCTGGGGCTATTCGATGGCCTTCACCGACGGCGGGGCGCTCAACAAATTCGTTGGCGGCTTCTCGAAGGTCGGCCTCGCGGGCGTTGATACGGCAACCATGGTCGAGAGTTTCTCGGTCGGCGTCGCCATTCCCGAGATCGTCTTCGTCGCCTTCCAGATGACCTTCGCCTGCATCACCACCGCGCTCG
>DAIRES010000282.1:0-3494 GCA_036795465.1 Hyphomonadaceae bacterium | reverse complement strand
GCTTGCCTGACCTGATCCGGAATCAGAGCCCAGGAGGCGGCTGGTGGAAGGGACTGGATACACACCCCTTTACATATCAACCGCTTACGATGCTTCTCGCGAAAATATACCCCCAAAGTACCCCATCGCAGCCAGGCGGGAATTTCGCGGCGCGTAGCGATGAAGCAACACTCTCATACGCGCTCAATCTGCCGCAAACTGTTGCACGCATTAGCACCGACATCGCTTGCGTATCATCGAAGCGGACGGCATTTCGCCCGAACGATCGTCACAGCCCAGGAAACCATCCACGCGCCCGCCTCTCAGTCTCGGCTGCTCCGAGCCGCAACGAGGTAGCGTACAGCATCTTCTGCAAGGCTGCATCGAGCGCCAAGAGATCATCTTTGATCGTCAGCATGGCGCGCATATTTACGATGCCGTCGTAAGTGTCCCGTCGGTCGCGGACGTCAAGGCCTCAAGCAAGACGGCTTTCCTCGGCCGGTCGATGCCCGCGATCTCGGCGACCGGCTTGCCATGACATAGAATCTGCACCGGCTCGCTGGCGGCGGGTTGGTCCACAAGTTCGCTCAAGCGAGCCTTGACGTCAGAAAGGTCACTTTGGACATAGCGGCTTCTTGACAATCTACCGGCGGCTTATGGCAAATTTCATTCAGCTGCAGATCCAAGGTCGGGCCGCACCGTACGCAACGCGCCTGCCCGGTGCGCCGCCCGGCTCGTCACCGCCTCGCTCTGACCGCCAGCAAAAGATAGAGCACCTGCGTCCGATCGAGCCGGCGCACGGGACCGTCCTCCAGCACGCGGCCGTGCCGAATTCGGATACCGGGAACTAGGCCGTCCTTAAGTCGGCGCGCAACCGTAGCCCGCGAAATTCCAAAAAATCCGTCGATCTCTTTGTAGGTTAGCAGAACCCTGTCCGTGGATATCTCTTTCATCGACCGCTTGGCCGCAACGATTAGATCCGGCGGATAGCTTGGCATGTCCTCGACCGTGAACATCCGGGCTGGCGGTTCGGGATGACGCGGCCGGGCGGGCGCGACGAGTTGCGACTGGCGGACCGTCACAGCGGGCGGCGGCTGGCCCACAGCGCCAAGGCGCTGGCCCAAACTAGACCCCGACAAACGATCAGCCTTTGCCGCCTCCGGGTGACTTTGCGTGGCTTGCCGGGTCGTGTTCAATTTGGGCCTGTCGTAAACTGGCGCGACGACTTGCTCGACGGCCACGTTTCCCGAAAAAGAGAAGAGGTCAGGTTGATTGAGAGTAGTTGATCGTGCGTTGCGGGACATGCGGGACACTCGTTGTACCGGCCTCTACCTCGGTGAATTTATCCACAGCGTCAGGAGTGCTTCCACTCCTTTCACCTTGAAGATGCAAATGGAGCGCTTCCGCCGCTCTTGCTCGGCCCTTCATCCCATGGGCGGCAGATTGGGTCCCAGGCTCCTCGCCAATCCCCATGACAGAGTCTGGCCCCGCAGCATGCCTTCGACCTCACGGCCAGCGAACCGCTCCAACGCCGGGCGCCACGGGACAACATAGGCCTGCCGCTCCTGCAGAATCACGGCCACGCGGCCTTGGGCCAGATCGACGCGACGCGCATAGATACCGCGAAGACGGGTTGGGGTTTGCATCAGCACCGGTCGCCCGAGTTCTCCAGACAATCGCTTGGCAAAATCGGCCCTTTCATTGGTCGCCAGCGTCCGCAACACGGCTGGGGACAGGTGCTTCTCCGCCTCACCCATCCATCCTTGGTCAATCATAAAGAGACGGCGCTGTTGCAGCGCCATCGCATACCGACGCGCGAAAGCGCCGTCTCCCTCCGGCTCCACCGCCTCGCCAACGAGTGTGTGATCAAGATGCGTGGGGCCAAGAGCGTTGACCTGTTCGGCCAGCGTCCAATAGCTGACCACGCGCGCGGTGACCGGCGACTTCTGGATAAGTTGGGTCTCGAACCGGGTCGCGCGTTCGAGATGATCCGGTGCGATCTCGAACACGCCATCCGCTCGCCGTTCGACAAAGCCACCGCGCCGCATCGCCTCTAAGCGCCGCACATTCGCCGCCATGAGCCCGCCATCGACCTGGGGCTCGACGCTCGCATGATGGCTGGCCGAATAGACCCCACCCGTTCTCGCCGCCACGCGCACCACAGCTTCGTCCGATGGCCTAGGACGCGCCACCGCTGGCTCGAACGCGACGATGGCGCCGGTTGGAGCATCGGCCAGGACGGCGAGATCGTCCCCCCGATCGAACCGGGCATACCGCAGCTCGCCGACGCCAGTCTCCACCACCGCGAGAAAGTTCTCGCCGAACTGGTCATCCAAGCTGGCATGGACAAGTTCGCCCAAGACGGGAGCGTTCGCGTCGGCGGCCAGGAGCGCTTTTGCGTCGCCCCGCCGCAGATACGCCACGGCTCGCTCGACCTCGGCGCGCTCCTTCATCGCACCAAGCCGATGAATGAAACCATCCGCAAGCCGCCACCCGTTGGGAGCGTGCGTGGCCAGGTCCCAGCGTTCGAGCTGCTCCAGCCGGGCGACGAGATCGGGACAGCTGACGTGACCGCCAGCTCGGCGCAGTTGCGCCGTCAATTCACGATCAAGCGCCGTGACGCCGACCTCGCGGATTTCGCGTTCGCGCTCGCGCGCCAGATCGACCCCCAGGCGCGGCCCCAGCACGCGGGTGACTACCTCCTGCGCATGCTCCCTGATGCCTGACGAAATCATCCTGGAGGGGATGAACAGATCCTGTCCGTCGCCGCGCCTACCGCGGATGAGAACATGCGAGTGGGGATTGTCCGTGTCGTAGTGGTCGACGGCGACCCATTCCAGCCGGGCGCCGAGCCGAGCCTCAAGGTTGGCCATCACCTCGCGGATGAACGGACAAAGATCGCCAAGCGCCGGGCCGTCCTCCGCGCTGATAATGAGGCGGAAGTGCCGCGCGTCATCGGCCCAGCCGGATGTCACCATTTGAGCGTCGAGGCCACTCTCCCGCTGGTTGTAGAATGAAATACCCGGCGCGCCTTCGCGCCCCTCCCGCGCGAGATAGTCGACCGACTTCTGCAGATCATCCCCCTGACCTTTTTCGACAGCCGGTTCAGTGAGGGACCTTTGCGCCTTATCCTCCCGTGCGAGATAGGAAACATGCATGCGAAGCGGCGCGGCGCGCCCCGCTCCATGAGCCACATAGCGGGCCTTCACCACGACGCGGCGCTGAGCGGCGAATGTCGGCTTGCCCTGGCCTTTCGATCCTTTTGCGAAGTGGGCGCGCAGGCCGGTATGAGCGACAGGTCCAGTTGCTGGCCGAGTAGATCGCGACCGCGAGGATCGGCCAGAGATGCTGATCGTCGCGCGCAGTTGAGCCAAGCCTGATCCACGACCTCGGCCGCTCTTGCCCATTCTCGGTTCGAATTCAGCTCTGTCTGGGTCCAGCTGCATGCCGCGAATCCTGTCACAAGCAGATGCGACGTCGACCGCTTGCACCTCATCGACGAAGCGCGGCGCATG
>DAIRES010000281.1:0-3542 GCA_036795465.1 Hyphomonadaceae bacterium | reverse complement strand
TTCCTCGTCAACGCCGATGCGAAGGTGATCGAGCGTTTCACGCGCCTCGCGAAAGACGAACTGCTCTACCAGTTCACTGTCGAAGACCCGAAAGCCTACACCACCCCCTGGCTCGCCGAGTATTCCTACCACGCCTCCACCACCGGCATGTTCCCCTCGCCCTGCCACGAGCACAACTACTCGCTCCCCAACATCCTGCTGGGCAAGCGAATGGCGGACTTGCGCGGCGTGAAGCGGGATTGAAGATCACAACTTGTCATCCCGAAAGCGCGTAGCGCTATCCGGGACCCATCGCGCAAGCACGACGATCCATCAATGGATCCCGGCTCTCGTTACGCTCGGCCGGGATGACAAGCCTCAGCCAAACACCGCGCCAACGCTCGACCACGTCAGCCCGACACCGGAAACAAACAACAGCCCCAACACAATTCGCCTGAACGCCCTCTGGTCCAGCCGCCTGAAAACCAGCGCCCCCAGCAACACCGGCACAACCAGAGCCGGTGTAATCACCACGAACATCCACAACGTCTCGCCGTTGATCCGGTCGCCCGCGATCAGATAACCGGTCAGCGTCGCCACATGCATGCAGATGTTGAACACCTGCATCACGCCGCGCTGCGTGTCCTTGTCCCAGCCGCGTACCGTGCACCACAGCTGCGGTATCGCGCCCGCAAATCCGCCGATCCCGCCGAACACGCCGCCTACCCAGCCCGACGCGCCATTCGCCCACGCCCCGCCCCACTTCAGCGCCCACGTCGACGGCGCAAAGAACATCGCCGGGCAATACACCAGAAGAAAAGCCCCAAGCCCCAGCTTGAACCCCGCCGGATCAAGAACGCCCAGCAGGAAAATGCCCAGCGGCACACCCATCAATCCGCCGATCACGAACGGCGCCACCCGCTTCAGGTTGGTGCCCTTCCACGTCAGCGGCAACGCAACCAGCTGCCCCACCAGCGACCCGAACACAGCCATCGGCGCCGCCAGCTGCGGATCAACCGCCCACGCCCAGATCGACAGCGCCGCCAGCGAAAATGCAAAGCCCGAAAGCCCCTGCACAAACCCGGCAAGCACCGCGCCCGCGATCACGATAAGCAGGTACGAATCCATGCGGCCCGCTTAGCAGCATCGCTGCAGAGTTCCCAGCGTCACGCCCGCGCGGTCGGCCGCGCCGAAACCTCGCCCCACCAACGCGCAACATTCGCCAGCTCCACCGGCAGCGGCACGCCGGTGTTCTTGCCCAGCAGAACCGCGCACTGCGCCGTGATATCCGCGATGGTATAGCGATCCGACGCGATATAGCGCCGCTTAGCCAGCTCAGCATCCAGCCAGCCCAGCGTCTTCAGTATCCGCGACCGCGCATAAGTGCCGCATTCGGGAACCTGCTCGATCCTCTCTGCGAAGAACGGAGACAGATGCTCGAACTGGCTGCTCATCGGTTGCGCAAACTCGAACTCGACCCGCCGGTTCCACATCTCGATCACGGCGCGTTCGGCCGGCGACGACCCAAAAAGATCCGGCTCGGGATGCAGCTCTTCAATGTAGCGGCAGATCGCGATCGATTCAGAAATGCAGGTCCCATCGTCCAGCTCAAGAACCGGCAACTTCCCCAACGGGTTCATGCGCAGGAACTCCGCCGTTCCGTTCTCGCCCTTCATCATGTCGATATCGATGGTCGGAATCGTAACGCCCTTCTCCGCCAGGAAAATGCGCACGCGCCTGGGATTCATCCCCGCCTTCAGATTGTAGAGTTTCATCACCCACCCTCCGCGATGCCTTCTTCGGTCAGGAAGGCTTCCTGACCGGCAGACCCCGAACCATCGTCAGGAATTCCAGCTGCGTTCCGGCGCGCCGGTGCTCCGACAAAGCCTGATATTCAGCGTCCGCATACCAGCGCCGGGCATGATCCTCGGACGGAAAGCTGAAGATGATTACGCGCCCCGGGCGCGGCGCCTCGCCTTCGAATGTATGCGGAGCGTCGTCATAGGTGACGAACTCTCCGTCGTAGCGCTTCAGCAGGGGAAAGAACCCCTTTTCGTAGGCCCTGTAAGTGGCCGCGTCTTTCACGACCAGATTTGCGATCAGATAGACTGCTTGCTCCGTCATGCCGCATCCCCTGCGTCGATTGCCTTGAGCCAGATTGCGACTGCCTTGCCGATGTCATCGGCCGAGTCTTCCTGGATGAAATGCACGCCGTTGACCGTCACCTCGGTCTGATTGGGCCACGACCTGCAGAACTCGCGCTGCGCGCCGACAAGGATCGATCCCGGCTCGGCGTTAATGAACAGCTTGGGAAGCGGGCTGTCCTTCAGCCAGTCCGCATATTGCTCCACCAGCGCCACGATGTTCGCCGGTTCTCCCGCAACCGGAATCTGCCGCGGCCAGTTCAGCGTCGGCTGACGATCCTCCTCGCGCAGGAACGGCGCGCGATAATGCGCCATCTCCTCCTCGCTGAGCTTGCGCATGATCGAGCCGGGCAACACCGCTTCAATGAAGATGTTCCGCTTGAGGATCAGGTCCTCACCCTTGGCGGACCGGAACCCCTGGAAAATTCCCCGCGCATTTTCCGGCCACTCGTCCCAGGACCGCAGCGGCCTCACAATCCCTTCCATATAGGCGATCGCCCGCACGCGATCCCGATGGCTGTACGCCCAATGGAAACCCAGTGCGCTTCCCCAGTCATGCAGCACAAGCGTCACGTTCGACGTAACGCCCAGCGCATCGAGCATGTCGCTCAGATAGTCATACGTACCTTCGAAGCTGTACCGCCCCGGCCCTTCCGACGCAGGCAATTTGTCCGAGTCGCCATGACCGATCAGATCGGGGGCGATCACCCGCCCGCTTCCCGCCAGATGCGGAATCACATCGCGCCATAGATAGCTGGATGTCGGATTGCCATGCAGCAGCACGATCGGGGCGCCGCTTCCCGCCTCCAGATAGGCAAGCCGCTTTCCCCTCACCTCGCAGAACTTCTGAACGAACGCCCCGCTCTCCGTCATGCTGCGGCGCTCCCGATAAGGCGAAAGGCGGTGTCGATCCGTTCAAGCTGCTGGCGACGCGGCACGTTCCGGCGGCTGGAAACACGCAGCCCCTCATTCAGCGTCATCAGGAAAGCGGCCAGCTCTGCAGAACGCGCCTTCGGAAAGCCGCTCTCCAGCAGGCACGCCTCGAACTCCGCCTGCAAGTCCTGCAAGTGCGCGCTGGCGCGGGCGCTCAGCTCGGCATCGACGCCGGATAGCTCGATCACGGTGTTGACCAGCATGCACCCGTTGCCGCTGTGCCGGTCATCGGCGCGCAGGAAGTTCCGCTCAAGAAACCGCCGCACGGCATCCAGCGGCGCCAGCCGCGCACGGCCGCGCGCCAGCATCTCGTGCGTTCGCTCCGCAAACAGGTCGATGCATTCAACGAACAGGCTGCGCTTGTCGCGAAAGGCGGCGTAAAAACTGCCGCGCGATATGCCCATCTCTTCCAACAGGTCGGGCAGCGACGACGCCAGATAGCCCTTGCGCCAGAACAGCACCATCGCGCTCTCGCGCGCCGCCTGT
>DAIRES010000060.1:0-17485 GCA_036795465.1 Hyphomonadaceae bacterium | reverse complement strand
TTGGGAGCCTCTTTACGTTGCATGCTGTCGCCGGTCGCGGCGAGCGTGGCGCTTCCCTCGTGCCAGACGTAGGCGTGGTTCGCGAGGGCAGCCCGATAGCCGCACCGCGACGCGCGCATGACGAGGTCGTTCTCTTCATTGTAGCCGCCGCCATATATCTCGTCGAAATAGCCAAACTCGGACAAAATATTGTGGCGGATGAGAATGGCGAATCCCACAGCGGTGGGCACATAGCTATGTGACGGCATGGTCCGGGAAGCGACGCGGTATTGCGCCAGCGCGATCGGAGTATCTTCGGCCGATGGGCTTATCTTCGGAAGCGTGGCGAGTGTCGCATTGTTCGAGCGCGGATTGACGAACCCGATCATGGAATCGAGCCGCGACACTCTAAACATCTCGCCGATCGCGCCAGGAATTACGATGGTGTCTGAGTTAAAAAGCAGAATGTCCGCGCCGATACGGTTCGCGTGTTCCATCGCGATGTTGCATGTCTTGAGCCAGCCCTGGTTCACAGCGTTGTGCTGCACTGTCACAGGGAAGGCGTCACCGACGGTCTTAACGGCTCGCGCGAGTGCGTCAGCCAGCGCAGGATAATCGGGCGAGTCGTCGAACAAGATGACTCTCGCCTTCAGATCACAGATTTCTCTTGCCGATGCCAGAAGTGATCGGACCATCGGATCGACGAGTCGCTCGTTCTTGTAGAAGGGGACGGCGATGATTAGCGCGGCGTCAACGCCCCTATTTGCGGCTGCGATGTCTCGGGGCTCCACCTGAATGGCCGTTCTCATCCAATCCAATCCGGTGTCTACGCTGGTCGTCCTCTTGCCGGACGCGCCTTTTATTTCGCCCTGGTAAGGCCAAGCAGAGCGTCCCACAAGTACAACCAATTGGTAGCGCGCGCCAATTCATCGGCTTGGCAGTTGCGGTAGGAGCATTCTTGAGGGATCAAGACTGGCGATAAGCGGGTGAGGATGCGAATGCCTACGGCGGTCATTACGGGCATTACAGGTCAGGATGGCGCCTATCTCGCGCGTAACCTCCTTGCCCGAGGCTATCATGTGGTCGGCGCTTACCGGCGAACGGGCTCTCTTAATTTCTGGCGTATCGAAGAAATGGGAATCCAGCGCCACGAGCGCTTGACCCTGGTGGAATTCGATCTGCTCGATATGGGTTCATGCATCCGTCTGCTGGAAAAGTACGAGCCGGACTATTTCTACAATCTGGCCGCGCAGAGTTTCGTGGGCGTGTCGTTTGGCCAGCCGGTTACGACCTCGCAAATCACAGGCATTGGCGTTCTGCATTGCCTTGAAGCAATCCGGTCCGTGAATACGAAGATACGCTTCTATCAGGCATCAAGCTCGGAGCTTTATGGGAAGGTGGTGGAGACCCCTCAATCCGAGACGACGCCGTTCTATCCGCGAAGCCCATATGCCGTTGCCAAGCTTTATGCCCACTGGATGACAGTCAATTACCGCGAGGCGTATGGAATCTTCGGCGTCAGCGGCATCCTGTTCAATCATGAATCGCCTTTACGCGGACGTGAGTTCGTTACCCGGAAGATTTCGAATGCCGCCGCCGCCATCAGGCTCGGTAAGGAAAGTCTGCTCGAGCTCGGCAATCTCGACGCCCAGCGGGACTGGGGCTACGCCGATGAGTACGCCGAGGGCATCCGCCTGATGACGGAAGAAACGGATGTGGCGGACACGTTCGTGCTGGCCACGGGCGTGACGCAATCGGTTCGGCATTTTGTGGATTTGTCGTTCAAAGCGGCCGGAATGCCTTTGAGCTGGAAAGGCAAGGGGATTGATGAGGTCGGGATTGACGGCAAAGGCGTGACGCGCGTGCGGGTCAATCCGGAGTTTTACCGTCCGGCGGAAGTGGATCAGCTGACCGGCAACGCCGCGAAGATGCGTGAGCAGCTGGGCTGGCAGCCCAAGACGTCGCTGCAGGATCTCGCAACCATGATGGTGGAAGCTGACCTTCGGAGAAACGAGCGTGGCGTTTCGTTCTGAACGTGTCCTGCTGACCGGCGGAGACAGTTTTACCGGGAGGCCGCTTGTCGAGGCGTTGCGGCAAGACGGGCATGAGGTTGTCACCGTTGGCCGCCACGTTGGTGAAGCTGACATGGCCGCTGACCTGCTCGACCCTGATGAAATCATCGGCGTGATTGATCAGGTAAAGCCTACGGCGATCATACATCTCGCTGCGATAACCTTTGCTCCGGATCAGAATTTTCATCGCATCTACACGACGAACGTGTCAGGCACTGCATCGCTGCTGAAAGGCGCTCGCGCGTTTGCAGGGCAGCTCAACGCTGTCATTCTTCCGAGCAGCGCCCGCGTTTATGCGCCGCCAATATCGGACGATCCGATCCAGGAAGATTACCTTCTCTCTCCTGCCGATCACTACGGCGCCAGTAAAATGGCCATGGAGCGCGTGGCGCAGCTGTTCAGCAACGAGCTGCCCATAACCATCACGCGGCCTTTCAACTATACAGGCCCGGGGCAGGCCGCGCAGTTCTTCGTGCCCAAACTGGTTGCAGCCTATGTTGCTGGTGAAGATGTGCGGGTCGGCAACCTTCATGTCGCGCGGGATTTCTCTGACATCACCACCGTGGTCGAGGTCTATCGTCGTCTGGTGTCGTCCCCAAAGCCGGGCGAGACATTCAACATCTGCTCAGGTCAGCCGGTCCTGCTTGGCGATATTGCGCGCCTGCTTGAGGAGATAACGGATAACCGCATAACGCTTACGGTTGATCCCTCTTTTGTTCGGCCCGATGAGCCTCGCGTAATCGTTGGTTCGAAACGCAAACTGGAAGCAGCGATTGGTGCGTTGCCGGAGCCGGGTATCCGCATGACCTTAGAAAGCATGGTCGCCTCCGCGTCGTTCGTCGCGGCGGAGTCCAGCCGGCCTTAACTTACGCTGACATGGCGGCTATAAGCAGCCAACGGCCTCAGAGGAAGGGCCTCTTCGATTGGTTTGGGCGGATTGGCTGGCGACCACATGCACAATACGGAACATCTTCCGTGTCTGCCGCGGAACGATTGGCTGCGGCAACCTGTGGTGGGAGTCCTTGGTCGGTGACGTCGCAGTTTAGCGCCCGTGCGGGCGAGGGTGAAAGACGCCCGCCAGATCAAAATGAAAACTCGCTGTCACGGATAGCCGGCGGACTTGCAGGCATTTGCGACCGTGTGGTGGGAGCTGTCGCCGAGGGTTGGGCAATTCGTGTAGCAGAGCCGGGCCACCGTCTCCGCGTGGAGCAGTGGGTCGATGGGGTGCTGGCCGGCTCCGCGACAGCGAACATGCTCCGCACAGACCTCCGCGAACAAGGCGTTGGTGACGGCAGGCACGGTTGGAAACTGAACATTGCGCTCGACCCTTACAAGACCCGGCCGCAACGCGTGGAGATCCGACTTACAAGCGGCGAGCTCTTGCCAAACGGGAAGTTCGATCTGACTTTTGATCCGTCGATGCTCGTAGAGCGGGCGGAGGAAGACACACCGGCGACGATCGAGAGTCAGTTGCCGGCAGAGCCGAAGAAGACGGCTCCATCCTTGAAGGTCGCTCAGGTCGAGGGAGCGTTTGACGGTCTGGATGACGGCATGGTTCGCGGGTGGGCATGGCGTCCGGAGTTTCCCGAACAGCACGTGCAGGTGGAGCAGTGGATCGACGGCGTACTAGCCGGGGTGACGATTGCCGATCTACCGCGTGCAGACTTGTCTGCCGCCGGTCGAGGACACGGCGGATATGGCTGGTCGATGAAGCTCGCATTGGACCTGGCGAAAGTTGAGCCACAAAGCGTCGAACTGCGGATCAGGGGCGATGGTCCGATTGCCGGCGGGCTTTTCACGCTGACGCGTGACGCTGTTGCCGCCGACAAATCTACGTCAACGCATCAGGATTCCGAGAACGTCCTGGATCGGAATGTCGGGTGGTATGACGGGATCAAGGGGGCGGCCTTCGATGGCTGGGCGTGGAATCCAGCTCGGCCCGACGCCACCGTGACTGTCGAGCTTTGGGTCAATGGCGTACTCAAGCAAGAGGTTGCTGCCGATGGATTCAGGCCTGACCTGCGGGCCAATGGCGTGGGGCACGGTCGTTATGGTTGGCGGTTACCGATCCAGCGTGATCCTGATCGTGTCGAACCGCTTCAGATCGAGATCAGAATCAAGGATGGCGAACCCGTTGTTGGTGGCGTCTTCCAACTGAAAAATGATCTTCTTCTTGATGACCCGGCGAACGCTCATTTGCGGTCGTTTGTAAATTCGGTGTTGGGCGTTCCACGCGAGGCCCCTGCGCCAGGTCGGCTGCCAATTCCAAAGACTGCCATGTTGATCTTCTGCGCAGAGCCGCGGGATGCGGGCACGTTCTGGGCGCGGGAATATGATGACTACCGGGGCGCCGCAAAATACTTCGCCACTGTCCTGGCCTCGCTTGGGGAAGTGGTTGAGCTGGCAACCCTCGACGATGTCGCCCGCGAATGTTTGGAGCGCAAAGCGGCCGGCGAGGCTTGTCTCCTTTTCGCGTTCGGCCCGCTGCGTACTGCGCCACTGGATGCGCCCTGTCCGGTCGTGCCGGTTTTCGGGTGGGCTTTTCCGTCAATTCCGACAGGCATGTGGGATGGCGATCGCCGTAGCGATTGGCGGTATGCGTTGCGTACCACGGGGCGCGCTATCGCGCTGTCGGAATTTGGGCGTGACGCCGCAGTGGCGGCCATGGGGCCGCAATTTCCGTTGGCTGTGATTTCTGTTCCGGTCGCTGATCGAATCTCAAGCTTGCCGGCAGCGAACATAAGCGCGGAACGCGAAGTCAGAGTGACCGGCGTAGTGCTCGATAGCCGTGATCATGTTTTCGATCCCGGCGACACAACGGTTCCTCCCCCTGTTTGGACGGGCGACGAGGGCGGTCAGGATGGAAAGTCTGTTGTCCGAATATCGGGCGTTCTGTTCACGTCGATGCTGGATATCAGCGATGGACGCGAGAACTGGCATGATCTCATTTCGGCATTTGCCGCAGCTCACCGAGGAAACTCGGACGCAACGCTGCTGATCATCCTGTCGGAAGCCAACGCAGGTTGGTGGCGCGAAATTTTCACCTGGTTGCGTCTGATGCCGCAGTTCGCATGCCGCATCATTGTCGTTCGGGGAAATCTGGATGAGGACGACAGGCGTGCCTTGATCGGCGCCACCAGCTGGTACGTCAACGTTCCAAGGGCGGCCGCACTTCGTTTGTCTTTGCAAGAGTTCATGAGCGCTGGCCGCCCAGCCATCTCTGTCGCCCATACGGCAATGGCGGACTACGTCACCACGGCGAATGCAATTTTGGTCGATGCCGACGAAGAGCCATGGACGTGGCCTGATCCCGCAGAGAAGGAAGGGTGGAGCTGGACACAGCATCCCGCAGATGTCGGCGTCACCTCGCGATACCGGCTGTCGTGGATCAGCCTGAACGAGGCCTACGCAGAAGCGTACCGACAATCAGCCGCTGCGCCTTCGCAATATTCTACGCTCGCGGCGGGCGCTGTCGCCACCATGCGTGCTGTATGCGGTGATGATGTTGTCGTCGCAAGACTTGCAGAATTCATCGGTCCCAAGAGCCCGTCTGCGCTGGCGGCGCTCGGGCCCTCCGCGCTCCTCCGTGAGCCGCCGGAATGATCCTGATCGAACACTCCACTTATAACCAGTCGACGCTGAAGGCCAATCTCGGCGCGGCGGAGCATAGCTATGTGTTCGTACGCAATGGCTTCAGACCGGTGGTGGAGCGGCTGGGTACCCGGGTGGATGTTGCTGATCCGGCGCGCGAGGTGGATGCGATCTACAGGGCAGCCGTAGAGCGCGGCGAGGACTGCATTTTCCTGTCCTACAACCCGCCGCACAGGACGACACTTGGGCTAGCGTGTCCGACACTGCCGATCTTCGCCTGGGAGTATGACAACATACCTGTCGAAACCTGGAATGAGAATTCCGAGAACGACTGGCGAATTCCACTCAGGCAAACCGGCATGGCGGTAACGCTGAGTCGCGAGGCGGCGCACGCGGTGCGCAAAGCCATGGGCAGCGATTATCCGGTGTGGCCAGTGCCAACGCCGCTGTTCGACGCGTATGCGCGGCATGCGAGCGAAGCTCAGGGCTGGCGCGCAGCGTTTGATCTTACGCTTGATGGCGCACTGATAGTGGATACGCGTGAAGTCGATCTGTCGTTCTTCCAGCCGGAGGTATCGTGGCAGGAGGCAAACCATCCGCTGCGCGTTCTGAATCGGGCCGGCGCTCGGGCAGGTTGGCCGCCGAAGACCATGCGGCTCGAGGGCGTTGTCTATACTGCCGTGTTCAACCCGATCGACGGACGCAAGAACTGGACCGATCTTGTTGGCGGCTTCATCTGGGCGTTTCGCGAAACCGCCGAAGCGACGTTGATACTAAAGCTTACGCACGCGACGATCGAGGAAGGGCTGATGCCGGTTCTTCGTCACATCAGTTCGCTTGGCAAGATGAAGTGCCGGATCGTGGTGATCAACGGTCTGCTGTCGCACGAAGCCTATGGCGCACTGGTGGATGCTACGAGCTATTGCGTGAACACTTCGCTGTGCGAAGGGCAGTGTCTGCCATTGACGGAGTACATGTCAGCAGGACGCCCAGCGGTCGCACCCGCACATACCGCCATGCTGGACTATCTCTCGCCGGAGAACGCCTTTGTCGTGAGGAGCGGTCCAAGGCCTGCGGCCTGGCCACAGGATGAGCGAAGGGCCCAGCGGGCGCGAAATCATCTGATCAGCTTTGCCGATCTTGTTCGCCAGTACCTGGAAAGCTACCACGTCGCGCGCGACGAGCCATCGCGCTATGCGGCCAAGTCGCTTGCTGCGGTGAATGCACTGCGCACTTACTGCTCGGAAGATGTCGTCGCCCGGCAGCTTGGCGAGGTGTTGCGTTACGTCAAGGCTATGCCGGCGTCCTCGCGGCGGGCGGTCTGAGATGCTGCTCCTCGACTACACCAACTTCAACAAGTCTTCGATGAAGGAGAGTTTGGGCGCGCCAGAGTACAGCTACTGGTTTGTGCGCCAGGCTTTCCGTCATCTGCTTGCGCAACTCGGCACGCATATCTCGATAACCGACCCCGCTGAAGAGGTGGACGTCATCTACAACGCGGCCCGAGCTCGCGGTGAGCCGTGCGTTTTTCTGCCGTTCACTGCGCCGAACCGCACACCACTCGGCCAGACGTGCCCGACGATTCCGGTGTTTGCCTGGGAATATGACACGCTGCCGGATGAAAGCTGGGGCGCCAATCCAGCAGAGGACTGGACCTACGTGCTGCGCCGCACGGGTATGGCGATCACTCACTGCAGCTATGCCGAGAAAGCTGTCAAGCGCAGCATGGGCGATGACTTTCCGATCTGGGTCATTCCTGCGCCGATGTTCGACAAGCACAAGCGGGCGAGTCTGGACAGCAAGGGTTGGCACAAGCCTTTCGACCTGACGGTCGAGGGGGGGCTGGCAATTGATGTGGGCGCCATAGACCTGACATGGTTCAGGCCGGAGCGGCCGCCTATCGATGGCCTGGGAGTATTACGTGCGCTGGAGGCTACCAGCCTCGATCCGCGCAGGAAGCCGCAAGTCGTGAGCCTCGGAGGTGTTATCTACACCGCCGTGTTCAATCCGCATGATGGGCGCAAGAACTGGCAAGATCTGCTTACCGGCTTTGTCTGGGCCTTCAGAGAGACGCCGACGGCCACTCTGATTGTCAAACTGACGCGCTTCGATGTCGAGCAGGGGATCGCGCCGGTTCTTCAGCTGCTGAGTCTTCTGGGACCGTTCGCCTGCCGCGTGGTGTTGATCCATGGATTGCTGTCGGACGAGGCCTATCGCGGCCTGATCGATTGCACGAGTTACGCGGTGAACACGTCGTATGGTGAGGGGCAATGTCTGCCCCTGATGGAATATATGTCTGCAGGCAGGCCAGTGGTCGCACCTGACCATACAGCGATGCAGGACTATGTTTCGCCAGACAACGCGTTCGTCATCAAGAGCACTCCCAAGCTAACGCATTGGCCCCACGACCAACGGGTCGTCAAACGCTGCATGCATCATCACATCAGCTTCGAAGATCTCGTTGGGCGGTACAGAGCAAGTTACCGCGTCGCCCGCGATGATCCTGGCCGTTACGCGCAGATGTCGGAAGCTGCTGTCAAATCGCTGCGGAGCTTCTGTTCAGACGAGGTTGTTACGGCGCAACTCCGCGACGTGGTGAAGCATGTCGGGAGATTGGGAGCCGGTGTCGAGAGAGCGGCTTCGACCTGATTCAGCCTAGCTGCCAGCCGCCCGCGCGGATGGCTTCGACGCATTCCTCTGCGCCTTGTTTCCAGGTGGGCAGGATGAGGCCGTAGGCTTCGGTGATGCGCGCGCAGTCCAGAACCGAGTTTGCGGGGCGATTCGCAGGGGTAGGGTAGGACGAGGCTGGTATCGGATCTGCGATGGCTGCGGGGCCGCCCCGCACCTGCGACGCAGCGAAAATGGTTTCCGCAAACTGGCGCCATGAGCAGGGTTCGCCCGAGCCGGTGAGATGGAAAACGCCGGTGGGCGCTTCGGGGTCGAGCACCAGGCGCGCGGCGATGTCCCGCAAAGCGATGGCGAGATGAGGCGCGTAGGTCGGTCGGCCGATCTGGTCGGCCACGACGCCCAGCCGCTCGCGCGAGCCAGCCAGGCGCAACATGGTGCGTACGAAGTTCTTGCCTTCGGGGGCATGAACCCACGACACGCGCAGGATCACATGCTTTGCGCCGGACGCCGCGAGGCCGGTTTCGCCGCCGAGCTTCGTTGCGCCATAGACGCTCTGCGGAGCGGTCGGGTCCGTCTCGACATAGGGGCTCGTCTTGGAGCCATCGAAGACATAGTCGGTCGACAGATGGACAACCGGAATGCCGGCTGCGGTGCAGGCTGCGCCAAGCGCGGCGGGGCCTTCAGCGTTGATCGCACGGGCGAGATCGGGTTCGGATTCGGCCTGATCAACGGCCGTGTAGGCACCGCAATTGATCACGACATCCGGCTTTGCGTCGGCGATCGCGGCTGACAGTGTTGAGGGCGCTGCGAGGTCCGCGTTCGGACGCCCCCGCACATCTATTCCGAAGTCAGGGCCATCGAGCGCGGCGAGTGCGCGCGCGACCTGTCCGCCTGTGCCGCCGATGACGAGCGCCTTCATCCTTTTGTTCCTGCGGGAAGACCAAGACGCGCAACGCCATGGCCGGCGGCGCGGAGCGGCTGCCACCACCAGTCATTGTCGAGATACCAGCGGATCGTCCGCTCGATCCCCGTTTCGAAATTTTCCTGCGCGCGCCAGCCGAGTTCGCTTTCCAGCTTGGTTGCGTCGATAGCGTAGCGCTGGTCGTGACCGGGGCGATCCTTCACGAACGTGATCAGGCCTCGCCGTGCAGCGGCCGCGGGCGCGTGCTTGTCGAGCAGGTCACAGATGCGGTGAACGACATCGAGGTTCGTGCGCTCGTTTCGTCCCCCGACATTGTAGGTTTCACCAAGCCGTCCTTTTTCGACGATGGTCAGAAGGGCGCGCGCGTGATCGTCGACGTAGAGCCAGTCGCGGATGTTCGATCCGTCGCCATAGACCGGCAGGTTCCGGCCATCGAGCCCATTGAGGATGATCAGCGGGATCAGCTTTTCCGGCAGGTGATACGGCCCGTAATTGTTCGAGCAGTTCGAGATCAGAACGGGCAGGCCGTAAGTGTGATGCCAGGCGCTGGCGAGGTGGTCGGAGGCAGCCTTGCTGGCGGAGTAGGGCGAGCGCGGGTCATAGGGCGTGTCTTCCCGGAAGAGGCCCTCTGCGCCGAGCGACCCATATACTTCGTCCGTCGAGACGTGGAGGAAACGGAAAGCATCGCGCTTTTCCGTGGGGAGCTGGTCCCAGTAACCTCGCACGGCCTGTAGCAGGCGGAAGGTTCCGACGATGTTGGTTTCGATGAAGGCGCCGGCGCCGATGATCGAACGGTCGACATGGCTTTCGGCGGCGAGGTGAAATACGGCGTCCGGCTGGAACTCGTGCAGCGTGGCGGCCATGGCTTCGTCGTCGCAGATGTCGGCCTGCTTGAAAGAGAAGGACGGGCTTACCTCGATGTCGCGCAGGGACGACCGGTTGCCCGCATATGTGAGTTTGTCGACGACCAGCACATCATGGCCCTGCGCTACGCCGATGCGAGCCAAGGCCGAGCCGATGAAGCCGGCGCCTCCAGTGACGATCATGCGCATGGCGGCGACTCCGTGATCCTGTTAGCCGCCATAGCGGAAGTATGCGGGCGTGTCCGCGAGCATAGGCTGGACCAGGTCCTTGCCGGACAGGGTGGCGTCTTTTTCCGCGATACCCCAATCGATCTTCAGCGCCGGGTCGTTCCAACGCACGCCGCGATCGTGCGTGGCGCTGTAATAGTTCGTGACCTTGTAGGTAATTTCGCAGCCTTCCTCGAGCGTGACGAAGCCATGGGCAAAGCCCTTGGGCACGAAGATCTGTTCCCCGCCTTCGGCTGTAAGCTTCGCGGAGACGTGCTGACCGAAGGTTGGCGAGCCGTGGCGAATATCCATGGCGATATCGAGGATGGAGCCGCGGATGCAACGCACAAGCTTGTCCTGTGCGAATGGCGCGATCTGGAAATGAAGGCCGCGCACGGTGCCTTTCGGACTCGAGCGAGAATGATTGTCCTGCACCCACTCCATTGGGCCGGTCATCGGCGACATGAGGGTGTGATTGTAGGTCTCGACGAAAAAGCCGCGCTCGTCGCCGAACCGCTTCGGCGTGAACACAAACACGTCCGGGATCGCCAGTCTCTGAAACAATGTCTTCCCCGAATTCTCAGGCTGGTTGTCAGGCTGCGGGCGTATCACCGGCTTCCTGCGCGATCTTCAGCAGGTACTGGCCGTAATCGCTTTTGGCGAGCCCCTTCGCGGTTTTCTCGAGTTCGGCAAGCGTGATGAAGCCCTGACGGAATGCAATCTCTTCCAGACAGGCAATGCGAAGCCCCTGACGCTTCTCGATCGTCTGCACGAATTGCGCGGCTTCGAGCAGGCTATCCGGCGTGCCCGCGTCGAGCCATGAGAAGCCCCGACCAAGCTTGACGCAATCAAGCTGCGCCATGTCGAGATACACTTGGTTGACGTCGGTGATTTCCAGCTCGCCGCGAGGCGAGGGTTTGATAGATGCAGCAATGTCGACGACCTGATTGTCGTAAAAGTACAGTCCGGTGACAGCGTAATTCGATTTGAAAGTTGTCGGCTTCTCGTGAAGTTTCAGCGGGCGGCCTTTGGCGTCGAACTCCATGACGCCGTAACGTTCGGGGTCGCGAACGTGATAGGCGAAAACACTGGCGCCGCTTTTGGCTGTGCCGGCATGCGACAGATGCGTGTCGAGGCCGTGGCCGAAGAAAAGATTGTCGCCAAGGATCAGACAGCTGGGATCGCGGCCCACGAATTCCCGACCGATTATGAATGCTTGCGCGAGGCCATCCGGGCTCGGCTGCTGCGCATACTGAATATTGATGCCGAACCGTGACCCGTCGCCAAGCAGGTCAGAGAAAGCCCGCGCATCGCGCGGCGTGGTAATCACGAGCACATCCCGAATGCCGGCAAGCATCAGGACGGACAGGGGATAGTAGATCAGCGGCTTATCATAGATCGGGAGAAGCTGCTTGATCGTACCTTGCGTGATCGGGTGAAGTCGCGTGCCGGACCCGCCGGCCAGAATTATCCCCTTGCGCGACACTCTACTCTCCATCCCCAGGCGCCATGGAAGCCTGCTCGGAAGGTGATTCGCGTATGGGGCAGGTGAAGTCAATCGCAGGTAGTTTGGCTGCCTCCTCGACCGCGCATGACAGGGTTTTCATGAGTGTCTCATCGAGCGACGGGGTGTCCCTTTGCATAAAGGGTGAGGCCATGCCGCCAGCGTCATCATCCGGACTCTCCGGACATGCCCACGGGAGCGGCAGATCTTGCGATAAACTACGCTCATGGCGGGCTATCCATTGACGCATCTGCGTCCGGTTGCTTTGTCGGCTTCGCGAAACTGCGAAACTGCGCAAAATACTTGAGAAAAGCTCGTATAAGGCATGACGCAGTCCGGCCGCCTTTTAGGGGTGGATCAACACCCGCCTGCGTGTATAGCCTTGGGTCATATGGCTGCAGGTTACAGCTTGCCGGCCAGTGCGGGGACGTTAGATCGGCGCGTTGACGAAACAGAGCCGGGCGCACGAAACGCAAGGCCTGTCGGGAGAGTCTGTGAATGGCAGGTCAGTTGCGCGCGGAAGACCTCCGTATTGTGAGTTCGGGGGAGACTGGCGAACCGTCAGAGTCGCGGGAAATCCTGCGCCGCGATCCCCAGTCCTGCGCGATCGAGCTTGAGAATGTCACGCTCCGTTACCCCATTGGTCCGTTCGCCAGCGGAAGCCTGAAATCGTCTCTGATGCGTGTGTTCGGCCATCGGGAAGATACGCCAGTCGTCGAGTATGTGGATGCGCTCCGCAATCTTAGCCTCACTGTGAATCTCGGTGAGCGTGTCGGCATTCTGGGGCGCAACGGTTCGGGCAAGTCGACGCTGCTGCGCATGCTTGCCGGCATCTATCCGGTGAACCAGGGCAAGGTTCGCGTGGTTGGCCAGATCGGAACGCTGCTTGAACTCGGTCTTGGTTTCGAGACTGAATCGACCGGCCGCGAAAACATCTATTACCGCGGCATCGCCATGGGCCATTCGCCCGCGCGGCTGCGGGAAGTCGAGCAGGAAATTGTCGACTTCGCCGACATCGGCGAGTTCATCGACCTGCCGATGCGCACTTATTCAGCGGGTATGGGCGTGCGTCTTGGCTTCGCCATTTCTACGCAGTTGTCGCCGGATGTCCTGCTGATCGACGAGATCTTCGGGGCAGGGGACGCAACATTCCAGGAGCGCGCTCTCAAGCGCATTATGGAAGTCGTGCACCACGCCGGCATTGTGATGCTGGCGACGCATGACTTGTCGCTGGTCGAGAGACTGTGCACGCGCGTAATCTGGCTTGATGGCGGTCAGCTGATCCGCGATGGCGCGACGGCTGCGGTGATGCCGCAGTTCAAGGCATTTCTGCGGGGCGAACTAACGCTGGAAAGCGAAGCCTGAGAGGCTGCACGTGAGTTACACAAACTACAGCACCCGGTCGCTGCCGTTTCCTGTCCGGTATGTCGTCGATCTTGTCCGCTATCGGCATCTTGCCTGGAACCTTGTCGGTTCAGACCTGCGCTCGCGTTTCCGGCGGAGCCATCTTGGCATCCTCTGGGCTGTGCTTCAGCCGCTCGGCTTTTCGCTGATCATCGCCGTCGTCTGGTCGCAGGTCTTCAAGGCGGCCTCGTTCATGACCTTCACGGTCTATGTCTATAGCGGCATGCTTGTATGGGACTATTTCAGCCAGTGCATCAGCATCGGACTGGACTCGCTGATGAGTTCGAGGGGCTATCTCAAGCAAGCGCGCATCCCGTTCCTCATCTTTCAGGTCAGGGTTCCACTATCCGGGCTTGTTGTGATGGCGTGCGGCCTGATCGGCCTGGTTGTGCTGATGGCCGTGGTCGGCCAGCTTCCGCCGCTGGGGGCCCATCTGTTGCTCGTGCCGCTTTTCATGGGAATGCTGCTGTTACTGGTCGTTCCGCTCAGCATCATCTTTTCGATCATCGGCCCGTCATTCCGCGATGCGCGGTACATCATCGCGCTGGCGCTTCAGGCAGTATTCTTCCTCTCGCCCGTGATGCTGGATCGCGCTGTGCTGCATAATCCGTCGCTCAGCATGCTGCAGTATCTCAATCCTGTGATCCCGCTGCTGGATCTCTTCCGGGACCCGATGCTGCACGGCCTTTTCTGGTCACGTCAGGACGTGATCGTCTGGGCGTGCTGGACAGGGGGGCTATGGGCGATCGCGATGTGGACCATGGTCCGGACGGGGCGGAAGATAATCTTCGCGCTCTAAGGACTTCTCGTCCTAGGCCGTGCGGTTGGCGAGCGGATCTGCGCCCGCAAATGTCACGTGCTTGTCCAGATTGTACTTGATCACGTAGCCGACGCTCAGACCGATGATGGCGCCGACGTTGGTCATGAATTGCGACTGGAAGACGTAGTGGAACGCAAGTTCCACAGCCCAGAAGATCAGCGTCGTGCCGACACCGAAGGTGGCGTAAAGCGCAAACTTGCGTGAGTTGTTGACCAGCGATGGATCGGCGTCTTTGAAGACCCAGGACTTGTCGACAATGTATTTGAACACCAGCCCAGCGCCGTTACCGAATGCGATGGCGAGATAGATTCCGAACCAGAAGCCGCCGAACAAGCTCAGAACGGCATTTTGGGAAAACAGGTTGATGGCGATGGCGAGACCAGCAAAGCCTGCGTAACGGACGAGGTGCATACGCGCACCCAGACCCGCGAGTAGGTCTCGCCAGAGCCCGTCCGGCTTTTGCGCCGCCGCGATCATCGCGGCCTGAGGGGGCATTTTGTGCGCCATACCCGACGGCTATCATGGCATGTTTAAGACTGTCTGAGCGCCGGGCGGCCGTGATGCTTGACCGCCTCAAAGGGCTGTGATTGTCCGGGCTGTGCCATTCTGGGTTTGGTTACGATTGTCCGGGTGATTTTTAATGCGTGTCCTGGTTGCGGGGGCGGCGGGACTCGTCGGCCAGAATCTCATTCCAAAGTTGAAAGCCGATCCGGCGTGCTCGATCCTCGCGATCGACAAGCACCCGCAGAACACCAGAATTCTTCGAGAGCTTCACCCCGAGATCGACGTACTGGAAGCTGACCTTGCTGATACCGGCGCATGGGCGGCCGAAGCTCGTCAATGCGATGTGGTCGTCATGCTCCAGGCCCAGATCGGTGGTCTCGAGCGCGAGGAGTTCACGCGAAATAACATCACGTCGACGAACCGCATTCTGGATGCTGTGTCTGGCGGCAGCGCAAAGTATCTTTGCCACATCAGTTCGTCTGTCGTGAACTCGAAGGCTGTCGATCTCTACACCGAGAGCAAGAAGGCTCAGGAGGCGGTGGTAGCCGCCAGTTCACTGACGCACGTGGTCCTGCGCCCGACACTGATGTTCGGCTGGTTCGACCGGAAGCATCTTGGCTGGTTGCGCCGTTTCATGGACAGGTCGGCGGTTTTCCCGATCCCCGGCCATGGTCGCTATCCCCGCCAGCCTCTCTATGCGGGTGATTTCAGCGCGATCGTCGAGTCCACGCTGAAATCGCGTATCACAGGCGCATACAATATCTCGGGCCTGGCTCAGATCGACTACATCGACCTTATCCGCTCGATCAAAGAGGTGACGAAGGCGAGGGCGTCCGTCATCAAGATACCCTACACCGTTTTTGCGGCCTTGCTGGCGGCGCGCGCGACCTTCGACCGCAACCCTCCTTTCACCACCAAGCAGTTGCAGGCGCTGGTCATCCCTGAAACATTCGAAGTAATCGACTGGCCCGGCATTTTCGGCGTGAAAGCAACACCGTTGCGGGAAGCGCTCGATCTAACTTTCAATCACCCGGTCTATTCCAAGGTTACATTGACTTTTTGACGCTACGCCGCCTTGACCCACTTGTGGGCAGGCGAAAAAAGGGCGCGCAGCAGCTTGCGATCGCGCAAACTCTGTTCAGGGAACGAAATGGCGAAACGTCTTGTCGTTCTGGGAGCCGGCCCGATGGGCCTTGCCGCCGCCTGGCATGGTGTCCGGAACGGCTTCGATGTCGATCTGCTCGAAGCAGCGCCTGTTGCCGGCGGTATGGCGGCGCATTTCGATTTTGGCGGCCTGTCGATCGAACGCTTCTACCATTTCTGCGCTCTGAGCGACCACGACACCCTTGAGGCGCTGGACCAGCTTGGTCTCAAGGGCGCAATGAAGTGGCGCACGACCCGGATGGGTCTGTACTTCGATGGCAAGCTCTATCCCTGGGGCGATCCCGTCTCGTTGCTGACCTTTCCCCAGCTCGGTCTGATAGGGAAGCTGCGTTATGGACTGCAGGCGTTCCATTCCACCCGACGCAAGGACTGGAGCAAGCTCGACAAGATCAATGCCGAGCAATGGTATGTCGGCTGGCTAGGCCAGCAAACCTATGAGCGGCTGTGGAAGCCGCTGATGCACTACAAGTTCTACGAGATGGCTCAGCACGTTTCCGCCGCCTGGGTGTGGCAGAGGATTAAGCGCATCGGCCGCTCGCGCAAATCGCTATTCGAGGAAAAGCTCGGCTATATCGAGGGTGGCTCGCAGACGCTTGTCGATGCACTCGTAAAAGCCATCGGCGAGGGCGGCGGCCGTATCCATTTGTCTGCGCCCGCGAAGAAGCTGATGGTAAAGGGTGGCGTCATCAAGGGCGTGACGACGGCTGATGGCCGCGTCTTCGAAGCCGATCATGTCATCTCGACCGTGCCGACGCCTTATGTGGCAGAGATCATTCCAGACGAGTATGGCGATCTGCGCGCCAATTACGCGCGCATCCGGAACGTGGCTGTGGTGTGCGTGATCCTGAAGCTGAAGCGACCGGTCTCGAAGTACTTCTGGGTCAATATCAGCGACAAGCGATTCCAGATCCCCGGAGTGATCGAGTTCTCCAACCTTCGGCCGCTGGGCGAGACGATCGTCTATGTTCCGTTCTACATGCCGCAGAGCAATCCGAAGTTTGGCGCACCGGACGAGGCTTTCATCAAGGAGAGCTGGGAGTGTCTGAAGGCGATCAATCCCGAGCTTGAAGATGCGGACCGGATCGACGCGCATGTCGGTCGCTTGCGGTTCGCACAGCCTGTTTACGAGCCGCGCTTCGCTGACATCCTGCCAGCGGTGCAAACGCCGATTGCCGGCCTGCAGATCGCGGACACGGCTTTCTACTATCCGGAAGATCGCGGTGTTTCCGAAAGCCTGCGCTTCGCCCGGGACATGGTCGGCAAGCTGAGTCAGGCATGAGCACGGCCAGTCCCACCAGCAAGGCGCGGCAGTTCTGGGCATTCTTGGTTGTGGGTGGCCTTGCGGCCGCCGTGAACTGGTTCTCGCGGATCATCCTGTCAGGGCAGGGCATTTCGTTCGAGGTTGCCGTGGTCGTGGCCTATGTGCTGGGGATGGCCATAGCCTACCTGCTGTCGCGAATGTTCGTGTTTGAAAAGACGGGTCGTTCGCTGGCCGGAGAA
The DNA here is from genome assembly GCA_036795465.1 of Hyphomonadaceae bacterium. Taxonomy (GTDB): domain Bacteria; phylum Pseudomonadota; class Alphaproteobacteria; order Caulobacterales; family Hyphomonadaceae; genus UBA7672. The sequence continues at coordinate 327 of DAIRES010000060.1, read as the reverse complement.
ATCGTGCGGTTTACGCTGGTTAACCTGGTGGCTCTGGTCGTGGTCTTCGTGGTTTCGGTCACGCTTGAGCGCTGGGCGTTGCCGGCTTTTGGCTGGACGTGGCGGACTGCCGAGGTCGCCCACGGCATTGGCGTGCTATCGCCCGTTGTAACGAGTTATCTTGGCCATCGCTATTTCACTTTTGGACAAAGCCGGTCTAGCTCTGGCGGCGATCAATCCACCCCGGGGGGAGTGTAGTCTCATGAGCGACGGCGTTGAGAACACAGGCCAACCGCGCAGCAACGACGCGCCGCTCGTCATCGATCTCGATGGCACGATGCTGTATTC
>DAIRES010000280.1:0-3558 GCA_036795465.1 Hyphomonadaceae bacterium | reverse complement strand
TGCTGACGCCGTTCCTGCAGAAGGTCGGCATGGAAGAAGCCGGCAAGATGCGCGCACGGGTCGCGGCTGAGCTGAAAACCACCTTCGCCAGCCATTACACCAACACGATCTCCCTCCGTGACGCGCTCGATCTGGAGACGATCAAGGCGTACAACCGCAAGGCGACGGGCGAAAAATACCTCATCAATCCGAGCCTCTAGCTGGCGCGGCCCACTTTCGCCGAAGACCGGGTATGTTACATAGCGCCGTAACGGAAAACGGCTGGCTATCCGTCGGAAGAACGGAAGCCCGGATATCGGGAAGGAAGACGCGTGGTTACCAGACCAGAAGCTATTGCTGCGCTGACGGCGCCGGGTCAGCCGCATGAGATCGTCGAGATCGAAGCGATCGGCCGCCGGATACGCTCGTTCAAGAACGCGCCAAAGAACCTCGGTGAGCTCTACGCCCAAGCGCGCAGCGACAAGCCCTTTCTGGTCTATGAGGACGAACGCCTGACGTTCGAGGAGACGTGGAGGCGCGCCTGCACGCTCGCCCACGCGCTGGTCAACGACTATGGCGTCAAGAAGGGCGATCGCGTCGCCATCGCCATGCGCAACTACCCGGAGTGGATGATCGCCTTCATGGCAGCCACCTCGATCGGCGCGCTAACCGTTGCGGTCAACGCGCTGTGGACCGCTGACGAGATGTCCTACGGCATTGGCCTCGCCGAACCCAAGGTCGCCTTCATCGATCAGGAACGGATCGACCGTCTCAACATGCTGCCGAACCTGCCGGCGGGATTGCAGCTCATCGGCGTCCGCACCACGAAGCAGCTTCCTGCGAACGTGCGCAGCTATACCGACGTCATGTCCGGCCCGGAGAAATCCGAACTGCCGAACGTCGACGTGCAACCTGATGACGACGCCATCATGCTGTTCACGTCAGGCTCGACCGGTCACCCGAAAGGCGCGGTCTCCACGCATCGCAACGTGATCCATGCCTTGCTCTCGTGGGAGCTGGATCTCGTCACCGCCTTCACCGTTGGCCTGATCGAACGTCCGCCGGCAGACGCGCCGCAAGCGGCGTCTCTGCTCGTCATTCCGCTGTTCCACGTCACCGGACTGCATTCCGTTGCCCTGTCCTGCTTCCGCCTGCAGCGCCGCCTCGTCTCGATGTACAAATGGGATGCAGCCAAAGGCGCCGACATCATCGAGCGCGAAGGCATCACGAACTTCACGGCAACGCCCGCCATCACGGGCGACCTCGTCGTCTTCTCGCGCGAGACCGGCCGCAAATTCGCGTCGCTGTCTGCAGTTGGCGGCGGCGGCGCATCGCGCGCACCTGAACAGGTCCGCGCCATTGATGCTGTCTTCGAAAAAGCCATGCCGGCCACGGGCTGGGGTATGACCGAAACCAACGCCATCGGCGTCGGCATTGCGGCCAGCGACTATCTCCGCAAGCCCGAAAGCTCCGGCCGCGTCTCCGCCGTGCTCGACATTCGCATTGTCGATGAAGCCGGCAAAGAGCTGCCCACCGGCCAGCGCGGCGAACTTCAGATTCGCGGCGCCTCGATCATGCGCGGCTACTACAAGCGCCCCGATGCAAACGCGGCCGAGTTCGTGAACAACGAATGGTTCCGTACGGGCGACGTCGCCTACATTGATGACGAAGGCTTCCTGTTCATCGTGGACCGCATCAAGGACCTCGTGATCCGCGGCGGCGAGAACATCGGCTGTGGCTCAGTTGAGTATGCGCTGCAGGAACACCCCGCCGTCGTCGAGGCCTGCGTCTATGGCGTGCCCGACGAACGCCTTGGCGAGGAAGTCGGCACGACGGTCTATGCCAACGCGCCCGTCACCGAAGCCGAACTCCGCGACTTCCTCTCGACCCGCCTCGGCAAGTTCCAGATCCCGCGCTACTTCCACTTCGAGAACGCGCCGCTACCTCGCGGCGCCACGGGCAAGATCATGAAGAAAGATCTGCGCGCGGAAGCCGCGAAGCGCTGGTCGTAGGCTGAAAGTCTGAGGTTGCTAGTGCTCGCGAAGCAGGACCGCGCCGGCATCGCCGTCGCTCTTGATCGCGAGTAGTGAAACAACGAAGTCGAGAAGGGCTTTCATCGGGGAGGCTCCTGTGCGGTTTTCCGCTTCTGATGCCTCCCAGATGGCCCCTCTCCGCCCCGCCGCAATGCCGGCCCGGACGACCTTTTCCGAACAGTTCGTTCAGCAGGGCTGACGGATCAGGCCGGGATCAGCGCCAGAACACGCCTTTCCCGCAGCAGGCTCAGCCCGGCCGCCACATACCCCGCGCCGATACAAATCCCCGCCGCCAGGAAAGCCTGCGGCAGCGCGATCGACGCCAGACTGGCCACCGGCGTCGCGGTCCACAGCGCCGCACTCGCCATCATCCGCCGCGCCCGCACCAGCTGCACGGATAACCCTGCCAGCCCGATCACGAACACCAGCGCCCCAACGCGATAGAAGTCGATCCCGAACGCCTGCGCGTCCGGCCCGACAATGCTCGCAACGCCCGCCAGCGCGACCAGAAACATCGCCAGCCCAAACATGCCCACCACTTCCGCACTCGCCACATAGACCGCAAGCAAGCCGAACAGCAGGCATAGATCGATCACGCCATACAGCGTCTCCAGCGTTGCCGAACCCGCCTCATACGGCACAAAGCTCGACACGATCCGCAGCCCGCCGCCAATCACAGCCGCCACCGCGCCAAAGCGCACCAGCCCAGCTGCGCGCAACGCAACATCAGCGCGCGTCATGAATAGCTCACGACTTCAAACTCCACCCCGCCCTTGTCGCGAAAGTAGAACCGCCGCCCCGGCTCGTAGTCGGCGTGCGCGTAAGGTTGATAGCCGGCCGCGCGGATTCTTATCTCTGTCGCGTCGATATCCCTCACGAGCACGCCGACATGGTTGGGCTGCCCTTCGCCCGGCGCCTGTTTCAGGTCTTCCGGAGGCGTGTAGAGCGCCACATACGAACCATCTGATCCGACGTGTATCGAGTGGCCGCCAAGCTTGGCCGGTCCCTGCCAGCGGATGCGCCAGCCGAACACCTCGCACATCAGCCCGGCCGTCTCTTCAGCCGACGACGTGGTGACGTTCACATGCTCCAGCGCCGCCGCTTCTACGGTCGTCGCGCCAGCTTTCCGCGTGGCTTCCGCCACATCCGCCTTGCTCATGATCAGACCCTTTTTCGTCACCCGGTTGACCGGGTTGCTTTCTCGATGGGTCTGAGTCGTAATTCCTCAACCTAACTTGAGGTCAAGGGATATTTTCGCGATGCCAGAAACACTCTCCCCCGGCGCGCCGCTCACTATCGGCGACCTCGCCGAACGCACCGGTCTCGCAGTCTCGGCAATCCGCTTCTACGAAACCAAGGGGCTCGTCACACCTGCCCGCAACGCAGGCGGCCAGCGTCGCTACCTGCGCTCAGACATTCGTCGCCTGTCTTTCGTGCTGATCGCCCAGCAGCTCGGCTTCTCGATCGAGGATATCCGCGCCGCCCTCGCCACACTTCCCGCCGGCCGCGCACCAACGCAGAAAGACTGGGAACGCATCAGCCGCAA
>DAIRES010000279.1:0-3573 GCA_036795465.1 Hyphomonadaceae bacterium | reverse complement strand
CCCGCTCGATCTCGCCGCAGCGCGCCATGAGCCTGGCGAAGGTGAGCGCTCCCTCCGGCAGCAGCCCATCGGCCTGCATGGCCGCGTAGTCCGCCTCAAGCTCTGCGAGATGCGGCCCCACCGGCACGAGCTGCAGCCCGCCCCCAACGGCACCATGATAGTCGATCCACGCGCCTGCCTGGTCGCGCTCGCGGAAGAAGGCGGCCTTGTGCGTGGCAACCTGCGCAGCGAGGTCTGCGTCCGCAATCGCGCGCGGGGCGACGCCGTTGGCGTCCAGCCGCTCCAGATCGTACCAGTGGCGCGCCTTGTGATTGCCGACGGGGTCGCCACTGCGGCAGAAGACATGCACCGCCGTCGCCTTCTCCCAGAACGTCCGCTCGGCCTTCATGACCCTGGCCCGCGCTGTTGGAAGGTCGATGTCCAGGCCAGCCGCCGCGCTGTCACAGGCGATGTCGTGGAAGTCGGCAGGCTCTCCCGTGGCGCGAGCGCCAAATTCCAGGAGCACGGCGGATTTGACCTGGCCATGGTCCTGTTCCGCGTAGCGGATGCTGAGATTGCAGCCATCGAGCTCGACCAGCGCCTGGGCGCCATCCCGCGCCAGCCGCGCCTGAATGATGGGTGCGACCGTCCCGCTGACCCAGGCCGGCAGCCGCTCGTTACGAATGGCCTCGCTGACCCGCCGGATCTGGCTGCGCGTCTCCGGGATGTCGAGCACCTCGCCCCCCTCTCCGCGTGGCAAGAGGTCCGCAGCCAGCTCCCGGATGTCGTATGTCAGATCGACGTCCTCAGAGAACCGCTCGATCAGCCGGTGTGCTTTGGACAAAGAGGTGCCGCCCTTGAAGACGAGGTGGGCGCCGACGGCATCTTCGAAGAGGGCCCGCAGCGCCCACACGACCCAGACGTCCTTCTCCAGCAGGATGGCGTTCCGGCCGACGCGTGCGACGGCGGCCTGGAAGAAGTCCGCTCTATCCCGCGCGCTGAGACTGAAGATGCTGTCCGGCATAGGCTGCTTCGCTTACCGCCGCCGCCATCCAGGTCGGCATGCCCGCCGCGCGTCGCGCAAGGGTTCGCCGCTCGGCTGGCGTGAGCGTGAGAAGCATGGCTCTGGCTTGTTCAACACCATCCGGTCCCAACCATTCGATCGCCCGCAGCAGTCTCTCATGGCGCGCATTTTCGGCCAATGGCGGAGCATGGCGCAACTCGATTGTCTCGCCTGACACCTTAAGCGTGCGAGTCCGTCCGCTTGTCACGTAGGTCCGGCGCAAAGGCACCTGCGTCGTCAGGCCGAAGGCGTTGGCGACAGCAGCGCCTGCAGGCGCGATCTGCTCGCCCTTCTGACGCGCGATGGCTTCCATCGCCTCCCCTGCATTGGGCGGCAGGAAACCGAACCGGCTTTCCACGGGAACGGCGTAAAAGCCCCGCGACACGCGCACGAGCTTCTTCCGCCGGACAAGGCGCGCCAGCGCCTGGTCCACGGCGGCGCGATTGCCGAGGTGGAGCAGCTGCTTGGCGCAGACGGGCTCGCCCCGCTTGCGCGGCTTCAGAAACTCGAGAATGGCCTTCGACACCGTCATCTGACGTCTCCATAGTGTCAGATATATAGACTCTCTTCTGACACTTTTCCACGTGAAAGACGAAAAGTCCGTTGCGATTGGTGGCTTTCTTTCAAGCCGCTGATTCCAGCCGGATTTCAGCGGCGCCGTTCTGAACGCGGCCAGCTTCACGGCGGCCCATGACGAAGTCAGCCGCCTTGGACGCCATCGAAGCGGCCTGAAAGATTGCCCGGTTGTCCCCCTTCAGGACCTGAAGCCAGGAGCCGAGGTAGTCCGCATGTCGGACGGTCGGCGCGACGCCCAGTTCGGCGCACAGGAAGGCGGAGCAAAGCTCCGCGACGAGTTCCTCCCGCGCATAAGCCTCGCCGCCATGCCGGCCCGAGAAGTTGCGGTCGAGACGCGAGACATGCCCCGTCCAGTGACCCAGTTCGTGCAGCTTCGTCCGATACCAGTTTACGGGCTCGAAATAGGCTTCCTGCGGCGGGACCTGGATGAAGTCGTGGGAGGGCGAATAGAACGCCATCTCGCCGCCAATCCTGATGTCGGCCTTGGTCGCGGCAATGACAGCTTCGACATGCGGCACGACCTCAGCTCGTCCCGGCAGCGGCGCAGCATCAGCATCAGCGGCAAGCCCAACGCACTGATCGACATGGAAGACCGTGAACCGCTTGAGAAATCCGACGCGGCGAGCATCCTCGCCCGATGCGCTCGCCTTCTCCTGCTCGGCCTTGGGGACAAAGGTGTCAGCGTAGACGACCATCGTCCCCTTCTCTCCCTTGCGCACGCTTCCACCGAGGGCGAGCGCCTGTTTGAAGGTGAGCCAGCGTTGGGATGGCCTGCCCTGCTCGATGGCTGCAGCCCAGAGCAGCAGGATGTTGATCCCGGAATATGTTCGCCCGGTTGCAGCATTCTGCGGCAGCCCAAGGGGCGTCCCACCACATGAAGACGCCCAGGGCTGAACCCACGGGATGCGGCCCTGCTCCAGTTCGCGGATGATGCGGTTCGTCACCGTGTCGTGCAGCGACACGGTCTCAGCGGCGGCAGCCATGCCGACCTCCTGTGAAATTGAATGGATGAAGTGGAAGCGACCGGCGGCAACGCGCCGGTCGCAGCCTTGCTAGAAGTCAGTGCTCGCTCGGCAGGTAGAGTGTCCGGTTTGAAAACCAGAGCGAGACAGATGCGAGCGGGAAGTCGGTCCAGGGGATGGGATGAGAGTAGAGTTCCCCGTCATCGCCGTCGGTGCAGATCAATGTCGCCGAGTGGTCGGCGCGAACGGTCAGTGTCCAGACCTGAAATTCAGCGGCCTGGAGTTTCCCAACGTGAGGTTGTGGACAGAGGATGGCGTCGATCAGCCAGTATGCTGATCCGGCTTCGGCCAGATACTGGACGCCTTCGGTATAGACGCAGCCTCCCGAGAGCGGGTGACGGTAGAAGGTCTCGCTTCCAGTGAATTGAGCGAGATCGAACGCGCTGAGAGCGCGCGATGCGGCGGATGACATGGATGTTTCCTGAGAAATGAGGTGAGCGGGTGGAAGGTGACCGGCCGCTTACGCGGCCGGTCATGCGCCTCACGCGGCGCGTTTGCGCTTGGCCCTGGGAGCCTCTTCGCCTGCGGGCGCTTCCTCGACAGCGACATCCGCCTTCGGCTTCCCGCGCGCGAGAATCTCGACATCGCCGAGGCCGGTCACAACAAACTCGATGGAGTATCGCGTCTGGCCACGCTCATCTTCCCAGGAGCCGGGGCGGACCTGGCCGACAAGGCGCAGGCGGGTGCCGACCTGCACAGCCTTCTCGATCAGGGCAACCTTTGCGGGCGCGAAGACAACGATGCGATGCCAGTAGGTCTTCTCATTCCAGTCGCCGCCTTCGGCTTTCCAGCGTTCGGATGTTGCGATGGAGACGATGGCGAGTTTCTTGTCGCCCTTGATGGGCTTGATCTCGAGCTTGCCGACATTGCCGATGAGCTCGAAGGACGCGCGGTCCATGATGGCTTTCCTTGTGATCCCGCGGGATCAGCCCC
>DAIRES010000278.1:0-3582 GCA_036795465.1 Hyphomonadaceae bacterium | reverse complement strand
GGGAACGAGTATCAGGCGACGGAAGTGCCGAAACTGAAGATCGAGGTCGCGGTGGCGTCTGGCCAGGCCGAGGCGGTGATCGAGGCGATCCAGAAGGCGGCGGGATCGGGCAAGATCGGCGACGGGAAGATTTTCGTGACCGGGCTGACGGAAGTGGTGCGTATTCGCACCGGCGAGCGGGACGAGAAGGCGCTGGATTAGCGCCGTTTCCGGGGGCGGTCTTTCGGCAGGATGCGGTCGTCAGGGCCGGGCGGTTTGTCCCGGTTGAAGAGGGCGAGGATCGCGCGCCAGAGCAGCCAGAATGGAAGCACGGCGATAGCGCCGAGGACCAGCGGCATTGCGCCGAGCTGCGCGGCCCAGCCGGCTATGTTGAGGACGCCGGTGATGATCTGGCCGGCGCCGATGCTGAGCGTGAAGCCGGTAGCGAACGGGTTGAAGCCGCCGGCCTGGAAGACTGCGCCGACGAAGATGCAGACGAGCGCGAGGCGGACCCAGCCTTTCCAGCCAACATTGAACATGCGGCCGGAGAAGGAGACGGGGCGGAGCGTGTGGGCGTCGTCGCCATCATTCCAGAAGGGGCCGTCGCGTTGGTCGCGCTGGGGGTCTTTCTGGCGAGTGGGTTCGTAGGCGACTTCCGTCACTTTGGCGGGCGGTGGCGGATCGTTCGGGCGGGTGTCGTTCATCCTGCGGCTCTGGGCTTGGCTTCCCTTGGCACGGCTGGTTCAGCATCGCCCACATGGGGACCGCTTTTCGTGACCGTCACCTGATGCGGATAGGGGATGGTAATTCCGGCCTTGTCAAAGCCCTGCTTCACCTTCTGCAGCGTATCGCAGCGCAGATCCCACCAGTCGCTGTTGGATACCCAGGCGCGGGCGCGCAGATCGACCGAGGATGAAGCGAGATCGACGACCTTGACCCAGACGGGCGGTTCGTCGCGGACGCGGTGATCGTCGGTGAGGATGTTCTTGATGATCGAGATCGCCTGATCGATGTCGTCGCCATAGTCGATCGAGATCAGCAGATCGAGGCGGCGCAGGCTGCGGACGGACGAGTTGATGATGACGTCGCCCCAAGCCTTGTCGTTGGTGATGACGACTTCGCGGTTGTCGATTGTGTTGAGGACGGTGGTGAAGGGCGTGATGTCGGCGACAGTGCCGTCCTGCCCGGCGACGCGGACGTTGTCGCCGATGCGGTAGGGGCGGAAGACGGCGATGACCACGCCGGCGGCGACGGCTTTCAGCGTGTCCTGCAGGGCGAGGGCGACGGCAAGGCCCGCGGCGCCGACGATGGCGAGCAGCGAGGCGGTGTCGAAGCCGAACTGTTGCAGAGCGGCGATGAGGCCGACTGCGAAGGCGCCGAAGCGGACAAGCGCGGCGAGGAAGTTGAACAGCGTCTCGCCGCCGGAAGTGGCCTTGCGGCCGACCTTGTGGCCGAACTTGCGCACACGCGAGCCCAGCCATGAGCCGAGGAACCAGACAGCAACGAGGATGGCGAGGCCCTTGAGCGCCGAGACAGCGAGGGCGCGGGCTTCATCAAGACTGTAACCGACGAGCAGGTTGGCGGCGATGGCGAGCGCCACGAGAATGAACGCGGCGCGGATGAGGGCGCCGAGGATATCGATCATCACATGATCGGCGGTCTTCGGCTGGCTGTCGGCTTCGTTGTGCTTGGCAAGGCCCGCGAGCTTGCGGGCGACGAAGCGCAGGATGCGGGAGACGAGGGATCCGAGCAGGTAGCCGACAAGCAGCGCTATTCCCGACCACATCCATTTCTGGGTGGTTCCCTCGAAGTGGAAAGCCCACTCGCGGAAGGTTTCGAACTGTGTCGGGAAATCCATGCTTTAGCCGCGCGCCGTTTCGGAAGATTCGAAAGTGGCGTAGCAGGGCGGCGCGGGCAACCCAAGCGCCCGCAGTTCAATACAATGAGGCGTTCAAGCCCGGCGGGCGCTATTCCGAAAGCGTTGCGGAGGTAAGCGACACTTCGGATTCCGCGCGCTGATCGAGCGGCGTGGTGAGGCCGAAGGTTCTGGCGATGTGCGCCGTGGTTGATTCGACCACGGGCGATTGCGCCAGGATCGGCGCCGCCAGTATGGCGACACATGCGAGCGCCGTGACGACGGCCCATGTCATACGCATGAGGATTTCCCACCAATTCTCGTCATAGAAGAATCATGCCGAACAGTATCCGTCAATTGTAACAGGGTCACAGGCCGCTGAATCGGGAACGTTGGCTAGACCGCGAGCAGGGCTTCCAGAGCTTCCATCCGGTCAGCATCGCGGGAGGGTTTGTCCCAACGTATGCGATGAATGCGGGGAAACCGCATCGCGACACCGGATTTATGGCGCGGTGAGCGCTGGATGCCTTCAAAAGCGACCTCCAGCACGAGGCCTTCCTGCTTGTTGGCTGTTACCGAGCGTACCGGGCCGTAGCGTTCGTAGGTGTGATCGCGGACATACTTGTCGAGCATGACAAGTTCTTCATCTGTGAAGCCGAAATAGGCTTTGCCCACCGGGGCGAGTTCGTCGCCTTCGGGGGTCGTGCGCCAGACGCCGAAAGTGAAGTCGGAATAGAAGGACGAGCGCTTGCCGTGGCCGCGCTGGGCATACATCAGCACGGCGTCGATCAGCATGGGATCGCGCTTCCACTTGTACCACAGGCCCGCAGGGCGGCCGGCGAGATAGGGCGCATCCCAGCGTTTCAGCATCAGGCCTTCGATCTCGCGCGTGGGCGGATTGCGGCGCGTGTCTTCGAGCTGGAGCGCGTCGTCGAAGGGCACGAGCGGGGACAGGTCTATGCGTTCGTTGTCGAGCGATACCACGAAGCGTTCGAGGCGTTTGCGGCGGTCAACGAAGGGGAGCGGGCGGAGGTCTTCGCCGCTCTCGTTGAGCAGATCGTAGGCGCGCAGCATGGCGGGGCGTTCGGCCATCTGTTTTGGCGATACGGTCTTCCGGTTCATCCGCTGTTGAAGCTCGTTGAAGGAGGCGACGCCGCCTTCCGGGGAGCGGATGAGCAATTCGCCGTCGAGCGTGGCGTTGAAGGTGATGGACTCGAGAAGATCGGGGAAGGCTTTCGATATGTCGTCGCCATTGCGGGTGTAGAGGCGGCGAACGCCCTGATCGGAAGCAAGCTGGACGCGGACGCCGTCCCATTTCCATTCGGCGGCGAAGTCGCTCGGTGAGATAAGGGACGGGTCGAGGTCGTTGGCTTCCATCCGCTCGGCTTTACTCAGCAGCGGGTGGGCGAGCATGGGCGGGCGGAAGGGAGCGAGGGCGCCGGAGACGGGCTTGTCTGCTTTGCCTTCAAGCCAGGCAAAGAGATCGAGATAGGGCGGCGACATGCCGTGCCAGAGCTCTTCGATCTCGGCGACGTCGACTTTTCCGAAATCGGCGACGGCCTGACGGGCGAGGCGGGCGGAAACGCCGACGCGCAGGCCGCCTGTGATGAGTTTCAGCAGGCCCCAGCGGCCGGTGGAGTCGAGCGCGTCGAGCCAGCCTTCGACCAGCTTGAGGCCCTGCGCTTTGGTGGATTCGAGAAGCGTTTCGACGATCTCGTTGAGATCGGGCGCGCGGTTGGCGCCGGGGC
>DAIRES010000277.1:0-3583 GCA_036795465.1 Hyphomonadaceae bacterium | reverse complement strand
TCATGGCAGGCATATTCGAACGGCGGCTTGTCGTTCGCGTTGAGCGACATCTCGCCCTTCCACGGTTGGGTGAACATGGTCGGATCATCGACCGTGAACTCATAGAAGATCTGCTTGTCGTCCCAGCGCGTGAAGCGCTCCGTCACCTTGCCCGCCGAGCTTCCATAGGTGTTCTGCTTGGGGTTGAGGTTGACGGTCTCAACCACCAGCGTGTTGCCTTCATACCAGCCAATGCTGTCGCCCGACCATTTTTCCAGCACGTTGGGCTCGTGCTTCGCCTCGGCCTTGCTCTTCACGATCGGAATCACGCGGGCGTCGTGGATCATCTCCGCGAGGATCATCACGTGCGTCGGCGATTGCACGATCTGATAGTTGTTGTTGTACAGGCCGTTCGCCAGCACGGGCCCTGCGCCGTTGGTGAAGCCGCGCAGGCAGCGCTCAGCCGCCGGGCGCGTTTCGTACGACGTATAGTCGTTGCCGAAATTGCGGCTCGCTGCGTAGTCGCGCCGGAAGGGCACCATGCCGTTCGGCGGATCGACGACCCACGACGTCCGGATCTCGCCCTTCACACGGCCGAACATCTCGCCGACTTCAAACCAGTACTGGTTATAGCCGCGGCTCGGGTTGGCGTCCGCCAGCAGCTTCTTCGATCCCTCCTCGGAAACGTCCGACACGCCGGCTTCGTCAGCGGCCACTTTCTCATAGACGTTGTGCTTCAGGAGTTCCTGTTCCTCCGCCGGGGTCACAGTCAGCTTCGTGGCCTTCGGTGGACGGCTCATCTGCGTATAGGACTGGTTGGTCCAGAAGCCGCTGAGTTGCGGCACGCCCCACGTCGTCTGGGGCGTCGCATATCCTGGCGCCTGGGCCAGCGCCGCAGGCGCACAACTCATGGCGAGTACAAGGGCGAGTGTTACATGTTTCATGACGGGCTCCTCCTCCGCGTTTCTCGTGATCCATTCGCGCCGCAGCAACGATGGATTCTTTTGCCGAGCGAACGCCTCGCCAAAGGCCAGCGCAAGAGGAGCCTGACGGTGGACGATCAGTTTTTCGTGCGAATTAGATGAGCGGCCCGCCCAGAGCCGTGGGCAGACGCCGTCTAGCTGTGCCGATCGGTGCTAGGCCGGAACGGCTGCGTCCTTCGACCCACACCGGCGCAGCACTTCGGCATACCCCTTCGTGATCCGCATCCGCTCGCGATAGCCCTTGCCGAGCAGCAGCTTGTGCGCCTTCTCCAGATTGTAGCACGGCACATACATGAAGCAGTGGTGCTCGCAGTGATAATGCACCCAGAACGGCGCAATGAAGAGCCGCTCCAGCGGATTGGCGATCGTCGTCCGCGCGTGCGTGAACGGGTCTTCCTGCGTGTTGACCATCGCATGCTCCGCCATCGAGCGCAGCCGCGTCACCAGCGGGAACCACGTCGCCATCGGCACAATCCATAGCGCCGGCCACGCCCACCAGTATCCCAGCGCACTCGTCGCCACGATGATGACGCCGTTCGTGATCCAGAACCGCACGCCCGGATTATCCGGCACGCGCGGCGGCTTGCGCGTCTTGCCCTTCAGCCGCTCGATGAACGGTGCGATCCGCTGCTTGAAGAAAGTCTGCCCCGTCAGGTCGCGCACGAACTTCCGCGCAATCGATCCGCGCGTCACGGGGAAGGGCTTCGACAGACCGATATCAGGGTCTTCCGGCTGTTCCGTGTATTTGTGGTGCGTCAGGTGATATGGCCGATACCGCTTCAGGCTCCCGCCCAGCGGTCCGCCGCACAGCCACTCCGCCATCCAGTCATTCAGCTTCGCATTCGGATGCAGCGTGCCATGCGCCGCCTCATGCTCGAGGATCGCCAGCCCTAGCTGCCGCGTCCCGATCAGCATCACCGCCAGCACATAGGTCAGCGGATTGGGAAAGTAGATGAACAGCGCGCCCGCGCCGATGATGACAGCCCACGCAAACACCACCAGCCCCGGTCCCATCCAGATGGACTGTGCTGAAACCCGCGCCCACTCCTCGGGCGTGAAGATGGTTTTCGGATCAACGCGTGTGACTGAGGGCATGGGGCAATTGTAACAGATGCGTGCGCAAAATGCAGGAGCCCCAAAGTCGCGCTCTGCAGGTTAAAATTTGACGTAGCGGCAGCCCGCTCAAGGGGTGGCGCGAAGCCACGCCCGCTATAGGGTAATCGCCGGGGAAAGTGCTTCCGGGAGAAACCACGCGATGAAATCGATCACCCTCTTGCTGGCCAGCGCCGCCGCGCTCGCTCTCGCCGCGTGCGAGCAGAAAGCGCCCGAACCGCCGCCCGCCGAACTCGGGCCGGACACGGCCGAAGCCACGATCCCCACCATCACGCCGCTGCCGGAGCAGGGCGATGGCGGCGTCGCCGATTTCTACAATCTCGCCGGCCCCGCACCTGCCAAACCCGGCACGCTGATCCGCACCGAGGCGCAACCCGAAGGCACAAGCCTCGCCGAAGCTTCGCAGGCGATGCGCATCCTCTACTCCTCCACCGATGGTCTTGATGGCAAGACGCCGGTCGCCGTGTCGGGGTCGCTCTTCCTCCCAAAGGGTGAGGCGCCCGCCGACGGCTTTCCGCTGATCGCGTGGGCGCATGGCACGGTCGGCATCGCGGATGTCTGCGCGCCGTCCAACAATCCGCGCTCCGAGCGCGACACGAAGTATCTCAACCACTGGCTGTCCCAGGGCTACGCCGTCGTCGCCTCGGACTATCAGGGCCTCGGCGCGCCCGGCGGTCACCCCTATCTCGCCACGCGCCCCGCCTCTTACTCGGTGCTCGACTCGATCCGCGCCGTGCAGGGTGATCCCAACCTGAAGCTCTCCAAGTCCGTCGTCCTCGTCGGTCAGAGCCAGGGCGGCGGCGCTGCTTTCGCAACAGCGGGCGAAGCTGTCACCTACGCGCCCGACCTCGACATCCGCGGCACGGTCGCCACCGGCACGCCGTACTTCACCAACGACAGCGCGCCCGTCGTCCGCGATCCCAAGGCGGTCAGCCCCGTCTTCGGCTACACGATCTACATCATGTATCTCGCCGAGCAGGCCGATCCCTCGTTCAAGATCGCCGACTATGCGAACGAGACGGCCGCGCCCCTGATCGACAGCACGCGCACGCAATGCTTCGGCGCGACAGCGAAGCTGATCATGTCCGACAAATTCAGTCCCGCCACCGCCTTCACGAAAGACCCGACATCCGCCATTGCGAAATACTATCCGCTGATGGCGTACTCCACGCTCAAGGTGAAAGGCCCCGTCTTCCTCGGCACAGGCGGCCAGGATAAGGACGTGCCCCCTCCGGGTCAGGAGCGTCTCTTCACCGACGCCTGCGAGGCCGGCTCCGTCATCGAGCACAAGGTCTATGCCGACCTCGATCACTCCGGCACGGTCAACGGCTCTCTCGCTGACTCCACCCCCTTCGTGAAGAAGGCTTTCGCAGGCGAGGCGATCACCGGCAACTGCAAGACGCCCGCCTGATCGACGTAACTCTCCAGCGCGACCCACACCCACCGCGCGTCGTTATACCCCCGGCTTCTTGCCTCCCTCAGTGCGAAGCACTGGGGGAGGTGGATCG
>DAIRES010000276.1:2276-3598 GCA_036795465.1 Hyphomonadaceae bacterium | reverse complement strand
CCGATCCCGTGGCTGTCGGAAATCCTTAACGGGGTCGAGCACGCGAACTTCTTCGAACAGCGCGCGACGGAATACTCCAAAGGGGCGACTGGCGGGGACTGGCACGGCGCCGATGGCGTGTGGACCAGCTTCGACAAGATGCAGAAGAAGGTCGCAGCCGAGTAATATCGGCGGGAGAAGGGGCCCGTGCGGCCCCGATTCTGCATGGTTTTCAGGGATTAACGACACCGGCCATATTTCTTGGCCGATGAAACGCTATATGAAGCGCAGGCGTTATACTGTGACGTCGCAGCTTTCCCTGGAGTAATCCCATGTCGTCCCCAACCAGCGCGTCCGGAAACGGAAATCCCGCGGCCAAGACCGACCTCGAAACACTCAAGAACGACATGAAAGCGCTGCGCGCCGATCTCGCCGCGCTGCTGCGCGACACGGGCTCGCTGGCGCAGGAGCAGGCCAAGGCCGCCGCCGCGAAGGGCCGCGCACTGGCCGAAGACGCGGGCGAAAAAGCTGAAGAGTACAAGGAAGCTGTTGCGGACAAGGTTCGCGAGCATCCGCTGGCTGCAGTCGGCATCGCGCTGGCCGCCGGCTTCGTTCTGGCTTCGCTGACCAGCCGCAAGTAGCGGTTCAAGCGGGGCGTCGGGAGCCATCGTGTTCGGTATTGAACGTTTCTTTGATCGCGCTAAAGGCGTCGCAGTCGCAGCGGGAGCAGCGAGCCTGCTCGCCATTGGCGGCGTCGTGACGCTGGCGATCAGCGCGGCGTTGACGCTGGAGATGTGGATGCCGGCGCCGGCCGCGTATGCGGTGACGGCGGTGGGCTTTCTCGCAGTCGCGGCGATAGCGATGTGGGTGGGCGTGCAGCCGAAGAAGCCGGAGAAGCAGGAGCAGCCCGAAGAGGTTGATCCGACGCAGGCCGTGCTGGCGATGCTCGACCTGCCGGTTGAGGTCGCCAAGCAGATCATGAAGGAGCGGCCGGTGGCGGCGACTGTGGTGATCGCGGGGCTGGGCCTGCTGATCGCGCGCAAGCCGCAGGTGGCGCTGGGCATGGTCGACAAGCTGATCGAGCGGGTCAGCGGCGGGAATCACCACCTGTAGCGCTCAGGCGCCTGGCTTCACTCCGCGGGGATCTGGGCTTTGATCCGGTCGAGCAGGGCTGCGGCGGCGGTATCGACAGACTGAAGCTGCGTGTTCTGTAGCGCCATCCAGCCGAGCTGGGATTCGATGGTCGCGGAGAGCTGTGGCGTTTCTTTCACGAGCTTGAGCAAGGCGGCTTCATCGATGTCGGCGAAGGCGGCGAGGCCGTAAGCTTCGCCGACGGCGCGGAC
>DAIRES010000276.1:0-2176 GCA_036795465.1 Hyphomonadaceae bacterium | reverse complement strand
TGGCGGGGCAAGAACGGCGGCGTTGACTGTGTCGCGTCGCGGTTTTAGGAACCTGAGATGACGGGCAAGCTCACACCAGCACAAGCTATCGACAAGTCAACCGAGCTTTATGAAGCGGCGGCAGGCCGATTGCGCGCGGCGCTTGAAGCGTTCGTGACGAAGGGCGAGACGCCCGATCCCAAGGCGCGGTCGCGCGGGGATTTCTGCTATCCGCTGCTGCGGATGACGTATCAGCCCGATGGCCCGGTGCCGCCGCTGTCGCGCGCTTTCGCCAAGCTGTCGGAGCCGGGGATCTACGAGATCACGGTGACCCAGCCGGCTTTCTTCAGGAGCTATTTCCTGGAGCAGCTCGAACAGATCATGGCGGATTTCGACGTGAAGCTGGAGGTCGTGAACTCGACGTCCGAGATTCCGTATCCGTATGTGCTGGAGCATGCCTCCAACATCGACGCGGAAGCGTTACCGCCGGCGGAGTTCGCACGCTGGTTCCCGACGCCGAGCCTTGCCGCCATCGGCGACGAGGTGATCGACGCGGAGATCCAGGATGGCGGGATATTCGATACGGATGGCGTGCGGCCACTGGCGCTGTTCGACGCGCCGCGGATCGATTTTTCGCTGCAGAGACTGAAGCACTATACGGGCACGCCGTTCGAGCATTGCCAGCGCTACATCCTGTTCACGAACTACCATCGCTATGTCGATCACTTCGTCGAATGGTCGGTTGAGCGGCTGAAGCAGCCGGGGCCTTACAAGAAACTGTCGGCGCCGGGCGGGATCATCGTCGATGCGAAGACCAAGGACGCGGCGCAGAAGGTGAATGACGGGCCGTGGCGCCGTCACCAGATGCCTGCTTATCACCTGATGGCGGACGATCGTTCGGGCATCACGCTGGTGAACATCGGGGTGGGTCCGTCGAACGCGAAGACGATCACGGATCACCTTGCCGTCCTGCGGCCTGAATGCTGGATCATGGTTGGCCATTGCGGCGGCCTGCGGCACTCGCAGCGCATTGGCGATTATGTGCTGGCGCACGCTTACCTGCGTGATGACCATGTGCTCGATGCGGTGCTGCCGCGCGACATCCCGGTTCCACCGATCGCGGAAGTGCAGGTGGCGCTGCAGGAGGCGGCCGAGAAGGTCACGGGCGAGGACTCGGACAAGCTGAAGCAGCGGCTGCGCACGGGAACGGTCGTGACGACGGATGACCGCAACTGGGAGCTGCGCTTCACGGACTCGGCCAAGCGTTTCAACAAGTCGCGCGCCATTGCGATCGACATGGAAAGCGCGACGATCGCCGCGAACGGTTATCGGATGCGCGTGCCGTATGGCGTGCTGCTGTGCGTCTCGGACAAGCCGCTGCATGGCGAGATCAAGCTGGCGGGCGCGGCCAACCGCTTCTATGAGCGCGCGATCGGCGAGCATATCCGTATCGGGATCGAGACGCTGGAGAGCCTTGCGCTCGCGGGCGGGGATGCGTTGCATTCGCGGAAGCTGCGGTCGTTCTACGAGCCGCCTTTCCGTTAAGGTGAGGTTGGCCGTTAAGGGCAGCCTGGCTGATGAGGGAAGGGTCAGGGTATTCCCCCGATCCGAATCCCCGCATTGATTCTGTCGACACCCTCGACTTCGAGTCGATCATGATGCCCACTCGCATCCGATCCGGCGCGACTGCGGAGACATGATGACGGACGCCACAACTGGCGCGCGGGAAGCCGCCACGAAGAAGCGTCAGCGGGTCGGCGGCTTGATGGCCCCGGCCGGCTTCTCGTGGGCTTTGTTCGAATTCGGCCGCAACCCGTACTTCATGCTGATCGTGACGTATGTGTTCCCGCCATACTTCGCTCAATACATCGTCGGCGACCCGGTGCTGGGGCAGGCGACCGTTTCAGACGCCACGGCCTGGGCCGGCGTGATCGGGGCGGTGACCGCGCCGCTGCTGGGCTCGATGATGGACAAGGGCGGGGCCCGCAAGCCGCTGATGGCCGTGTTCATCGGTATGCTGATGGTGAGCGGGCTGGCGCTGTGGTTTTCGATGCCGGGCACGTTCACGCCGAACCCGGCTGACCCCGATAATCCAATCTTCCATCCGCCGACGGCGGGATGGGGCGTCTATGGCACGATGGCGTTCCTGGTGCTGGGCTTCGTCGGCTATTCGTATTCGGAGATGATGCACAACGCG
>DAIRES010000275.1:0-3622 GCA_036795465.1 Hyphomonadaceae bacterium | reverse complement strand
CTCTCGAAACTCCGCGGCCCCGTGGACGCCTTCTTCGACAAGGTCACCGTGAACGCCGAAGATGCGGCCGCACGCGCCAACCGACTGACGATCCTCTCGCAAATCCGCGACGCCCTCGGGCGCGTGGCGGATTTCTCGAAGATCGAGGGCTAGCCCTCCGACTGTCATCCCGGCCGCAGCGAAGCGGAGAGCCGGGACCCATCGGAAGGCAGGGACGAACTGATGAATGGTCCCCGGATCACGCTCCGCGTGTCCGGGATGACAAGCAGAGCGGACGAACGAGCATGAGCCAACTCGCCACCAAGTGGGTCTATGATTTCGGCGGCGGCGCCTCGGATGGCGATGCCTCGATGAAGAACCTGCTCGGCGGCAAGGGCGCAAACCTTGCCGAGATGTCGAAGCTCGGCTTGCCTGTGCCTCCCGGCTTCACCATCACCACCGAAGTCTGCACAGTCTTCTACCAGAACAAGCGCAAATACCCCGCCGACCTCGAAGCCCAGGTCAACGACGCGCTGAAGGCGCTCGAAGGCCGCACCGCCAAGAAATTCGGCGATGTCCGCAATCCGCTGCTCGTCTCCGTCCGCTCCGGTTCGCGCGCCTCCATGCCCGGCATGATGGACACCGTCCTCAACCTCGGCCTCAACGACCAGACCGCCGAAGGCCTCGCCAAGCTCTCGGGCGACCGCCGCTTCGCCTATGACAGCTATCGCCGCTTCATCCAGATGTACTCCAACGTCGTCCTCAACATCAGCCACGACGAATTCGAGCACATCCTCGACGACTACAAGGAAAGCCGCGACTTCAACCTCGACACTGACCTTGGCGCCGAAAGCTGGATCGAAGTCATCGCGCTCTACAAGAAAGCCGTCGAGAAGCGCATCGGCCGCCCGTTCCCGCAGGAGCCGAAGGACCAGCTCTGGGGCGCCATCGGCGCCGTGTTTGCGTCGTGGATGAACGACCGGGCCATCACCTACCGCCGCCTCAACGACATCCCCGAATCATGGGGCACAGCCGTCAACGTCCAGTCGATGGTCTTCGGCAACATGGGCGAGTCATCCGCCACCGGCGTCGCCTTCACCCGCGACCCCTCCACCGGTGAGAAACGCTTCTACGGCGAATACCTTGTCAATGCGCAGGGCGAAGACGTCGTCGCCGGCATCCGCACGCCCGCGCCCATCTCCAACTCGCGCAAGGCCGACCTGCGCTCGGAAGACCTTTCCCTCGAAGAGGCGATGCCCGGCGTCTATGCCGAACTCACTGCCGTCTCCGAACGCCTCGAGACGCACTATCGCGACATGCAGGACATCGAGTTCACGGTAGAGCAGGGCACGCTCTACATGCTGCAGACCCGCTCGGGCAAACGCACCGCGCCCGCCGCGCTGAAACTCGCCGTCGAGATGTGCAAGGAAGGCCTCATCACGCAGGAAGAGGCCGTCCTCCGCCTCGACCCGGCCCAGCTCGACCAGCTCCTCCACCCGACCATCGCGAAGGACGCCGTGCGCGATGTCTTCGTGAAGGGCCTCCCCGCCAGCCCCGGCGCCGCCGTCGGCCAGGTCGTGTTCGAGCCCGCCGAAGCCGTCGCCCTCGCGGCGAAAGGCACAGCCGTCATCCTCGTCCGCATCGAGACGTCGCCTGAAGACATTCAGGGCATGCACGCCGCCAAAGCCATCGTCACCGCACGCGGCGGTATGACCAGCCACGCCGCCGTCGTCGCGCGCGGCATGGGCCGCCCCTGCGTCTGCGGCGCCGGCTCGCTCCAGATCGATGCAGAGCGCGGCATCGTCCGCGTCGGCTCCCGCACCCTGAAAAAGGGCGACGTCATCACCGTCGACGGCGCCAAGGGCGAAGTCCTCGTCGGCTCCGTGAAGATGGTCGAGCCGCAACAGGGCGGCGACTTCGGCGAACTCATGGGCTGGGCAGACAGCGTCCGCCGCATGAAGGTCCGCGCCAACGCCGAAACCCCGCTCGATGCCGAAACCGCCCGCAAGTTCGGCGCGGAAGGCATCGGCCTCTGCCGCACCGAACACATGTTCTTCGACGCCGCCCGCATCCCCGTCGTCCGCGAGATGATCCTCGCCGACAACGAACGCGGCCGCCGCAAGGCGCTTGAGAAACTGCTGCCCATGCAGCGCGCCGACTTCACCGAAATCTTCCGCATCATGGCGGGCCTGCCCGTCACCATCCGCCTGCTCGATCCGCCGCTCCACGAATTCCTTCCCCATACCGAGGAAGACATGATCGGCGTCTCGAAACAGTCGGGCGTCGCTGTGGAACTCCTGCGCGCCCGCGCCGAGGAGCTGCACGAATCCAACCCGATGCTGGGCCATCGCGGCTGCCGCCTCGGCGTGACGTACCCCGAAATCTACGAGATGCAGGCCCGCGCCATCTTCGAAGCCGCGCTCGATGTGGCGAAGGAGTCCGGCAAGGCGCCCATCCCCGAGATCATGATCCCGCTCGTCGCGACGCGCCGCGAGCTCGAACTCATGCGCGCCCTCGTCGTCAAAACCGCCGAGCAGGTGTTCCAGGAACGCAAGGCGCAGGTCGAATACCTCGTGGGCACCATGATCGAACTTCCCCGCGCAGCCCTGCGCGCTGGCGAAATCGCCGAAGAAGCCGAATTCTTCTCCTTCGGCACCAACGATCTGACGCAGACCGCGCTGGGCATCTCGCGCGACGACGCCTCCCGCTTCCTCAAGACCTACGAGGAAAAGGGCATCTACGAGAAAGACCCCTTCGTCTCGATCGACCGCGATGGCGTCGGCGAACTCGTTCGCATCGGCTGCACGCGCGGCCGCGCGGCGCGTCCGCGTCTCAAGCTCGGCGTCTGCGGCGAGCACGGCGGCGATCCGGCCTCGATCTTCTTCTTCGAGGAAACCGGCCTCGACTACGTCTCGGCGTCTCCCTTCCGCGTCCCCGTGGCAAGGCTCGCCGCCGCTCACGCCGCGCTGAAGAAGGGCCGTTAGCGTCCTCTCGCCTGGACGGCTGCGGCAGCTTGCGTTCGCCTGTCCGCAGGCAGACACTCCCCTTGGTGCAAGTCAGGGGGCTGACATGAAAATCGTATCCGCTGGGCTGGCGCTGGCTTTTGCCCTTGCGCCCGCCGCGCACGCACAGATCACCTGCGATGATGCGGGCCGCCTCAACGCATCGGTGCTGGGTGATTTCGAGTCACTGGTTGGGGAAGAAGTCGACGACGGCCTCTTCGAGACCAGCCTTCACATGGCCGGCGCCCAGACGTGCGCGATCGATCTCTTCGCCGAACCGGTCCATTCCTGCTTGTGGCGCTTCGTTTCCGAGCAGGATGCAGTCGCGACCTACAACGCCAACGTCTCCGTGCTCGCAAGCTGCATTGCGGGTTGGGAGCGTCAAAGCGCAGGGCAGGGCGCCACATCCACGTCGGGCACGCGCATGATTGCTGAAACCCGGTTCATCGGCCAGGGCGCCTATGTCGACGTGGAGTGGCAGCTGGTGGTCGAGCAGGGAGCGGACTCCGGATACCGCCTCTGGGTCGAGCTCATCTCCTTCTGACCACAAGCCCCAGCGCCAGATCCCGCACATCTCAGGCCCGGTATTGGGGGATAACTTCCCGCGTCTCCCAACACATTCAACGCCCTACACGGCCAAG
>DAIRES010000274.1:0-3634 GCA_036795465.1 Hyphomonadaceae bacterium | reverse complement strand
TTCGGCAGCGCGATCAGCGCATGCTGGCTGATCGGCAGCAGGCCTTCCTTCGTGGAGGCCACCGCGATGCCTGCGTCCGTGTGAACGTGCAGGACGAACTTCGCATCCTCGCGCGCCGCATGGATGGCGGAGTGAATGGTGAAGCCCGCCGGGTTGATCATGTATTCCGTCGGCTCGACGATGTTGCCATCAAGGTCGACCTTCACCAGCGACGAGGCCGTGATCTCGTTGAAGAAGTAGCCATACGGATTGATCAGGAAGTGGTGCTCCGGCCCCGGCACGCGGGCGGAGATGTGGGTGAAGATCATGTCGTCCCACCCGTACAAGGCGACCAGCCGGTAAAGGGCGGCCAGTTCCACGCGAGCTTTCCACTCTTCGGCGCTGCAGCGGCTCTTCACGCTCACGGATTTCAGGTCATCGGCCATGAGAATTCTCCTGTTGCAGCCACTTTATAGCGCCACATCGGCCTTGTCATTCTGTCGTCATTTACAGATTTCAGCATTATAGGTGGGCGCCGCAGCGGGACCCCGAACATGGCCGACCCCAAGATCCACTTTACCGCGTCGGCCAAACCGGAGGCGCGTCAGGCGCTGGAGGCGATGACCCGGCGCTATGGCCAGACCGCCGCCAGCAAGGCCGACGTGATCGTGGCGCTGGGCGGCGATGGCTGGATGCTGGAAACCCTCCGTGGCCGCTATGCCGACAAGTTGCCGGTTTACGGCATGCACCGGGGTACGGTCGGCTTCCTGATGAACGAGTTTGCGGAGAACGATCTTCCCGCGCGCCTCGATGCCGCCGTCCGCGCCGTGATCCATCCGCTCGCCATGACGGCGGTGACGATCAAGGACAAGGTCTCTCACCTTCAGGCCATCAACGAAGTTTCGCTGCTTCGCCAGACGGCGCAGACGGCAAAGCTCCGTATTCTCGTCGACGGGAAAGAGCGCCTTGCCGATCTCGCGGCTGATGGCGTGCTGGTCGCGACGCCAGCAGGCTCAACCGCATACAACCTTTCCGCCCACGGCCCGATCCTGCCGATCGGAGCGAACCTGCTCGCATTGACGCCGATCTCGCCATTCCGTCCACGACGCTGGCGCGGCGCGTTGCTGCGCCATGACGCGCGTGTCGAGATTGAGATACTGGATGCTGACCGCCGCTCCGTATCGGCCTCGGCTGACACGCAGGAAGTGCGCGATGTCGTGCGCGTCGAGATCCGCGAGGATCACGCGAAGTCGCTCACCATGCTGTTCGACGAAGGCCACGCCCTCGACGAACGCATCCTGCGCGAGCAGTTCTCTCTGTAGAGCTTTCGGCTAGTTCTTCCGGCTTTCAATCAGCAGGTAAGCGATCAGCGCGTGGCGCTCCTCGTCCTTCTTGATGCCGTTGAAGAACATGGACGTGCCCGGAACAAACCCTTGCGGGGCCAGCAGCCATTGCTCCAGCAGGTCCGGCGTCCACATCGGATGCTCGAAATTCTTCAGCGCCGGTGAATAGTTGTAGCCTTCGGCCTTGCCTGTCCCGCGCTCGAACACCCCGTGCAGGTTGGGGCCGACGAGGTGGCCCTTGCCCGCCGCCGCATAGTGGCACGATGCGCACTGGCGTCCGAAAATGCCCTTGCCGACGTTCAGGTCGGCTTCGTTGTAGGGCGCTGGCAGCTCCGCCTGTGTCGGAACCGGGGCGGCAGGCGCCGCAGGCTTGGCTGGAGCAGAGGCTTCGCCGCTACAACCCGAAAGCCCGATTGCGCCCGCAAGGATCGCCGGAATCAGATAACCAAGCCGCATAACGCCTCGCACTGGAACAGGATTAACCGCTTTTGCGGTATCCGGGCTCGCCGATTGCATCGGTTCGCGCCAAATTCTTCAGAACATCTGCCTCCGCAAGGGAATTCCGCAAAATGACGCTGGCCAGCTGGAAAAGTGTCGAAGCCGAAATGGCTCGCATGGCCGGGAAGGACCATCCGGCGCTGCTGGGCCGGGCAAACCCGGAGGCTTTCGTCTGGTCCGCGCCCCATCTCGAGGCCGATGTCATCAAGGCCTACATCGATGAAACCTCGCTCGCCGCCATGCAGGCCGTCGCCGCCGAGCGGGGCCTGAAGGACAAGATCCGCTCGCTGTTCGCGGGCGAGATCGTGAACGTTTCCGAACATCGTCCCGCCCTGCACTGGGCGCTGCGCGGCAATGGCAAGGGCATCCCCGCCGCCGACGCCATGACCCGCGAAGCCGAGAAGGCCGCAGCCTTCGCGACCAAGGCCGCATCCGGCGGGCTCGGCTTCACCGTGAAGACCATCCTCCACATCGGCATTGGCGGGTCAGACCTCGGCCCGCGCCTTATCTGGGATGCGCTGCGCGACTACGCGTCCAACGGTCCGCAGATCCGCTTCGTTGCCAACGTCGATCCCGAAGACTTCGCCGAACAGACTGCGGGCCTCGACGCCAAAACCACGCTCGTCCTCGTCGTTTCCAAATCCTTCAAGACGCCCGAGACCGCGTCCAACGCACAGCTCGGCCGCGAATGGCTGGTGAAGCAACTGGGCGAGGCCGAAGCCAACAACCACCTCGCCGCCGTTTCCTCCGCGCCCGACAAGGCGAAAGCCTGGGGCGCCGCTGAAGACCGCATCTTCCCGATGGATGAGAGTGTCGGCGGTCGTTACTCGGTGTGGTCGTCGGTCGGCCTGTCGCTCCAGATCGCGCTCGGCGCCGATGTCTGGAACCGCTTCCTCAAAGGCGCCGCCGAGATGGACCGCCATTTCCGCGACACGCCGCTTGAAAACAACCTGCCTGCAAAGCTCGCCATGCTCGACGTGTTCCGCCACTCCGGCGAAAACGGCGCACAGACGCGCACCGTGCTGGCCTACGCCCACCGTCTCCGCAAACTGCCGGACTTCCTCCAGCAGCTCGAAATGGAATCCAACGGCAAGAACGTGTCGGATGCTCCCGGCGGTCTCATCGCGCCGACCGCCCCCATCGTCTGGGGCTCCGTCGGCACGCTCGGCCAGCACTCCTTCCACCAGCTGCTGCACCAGGGCATGCGCGAAACCGCGATCGAGTTCGTCGCCGCTCTGGATGCAGGCGCAGGCGACAAGACCCGTGGCCGGGCCCTCCTCGCCAATGCCTTCGCGCAAGCCGAGGGCCTGCTCGGAGGACGCGGTCAGGCCGCCGCCGAGAAGGAGCTACTCGCCAAGGGCATGGACCCGGCGAAGGCCAAGGAACAGTCGCGCCACATGGTCATGCATGGCGGCCGTGGCTCCACCACGATCCTGCTCGACAATCTCTCGCCCGAAAGCGTCGGCGCGCTGATCGCGCTATACGAGCACCGCACTTTTGCCGCCGGCATCCTCTGGGGCATCAACCCGTTCGACCAGTGGGGCGTCGAACTCGGCAAAGTCCTCGCCGAGCAGCTCGACAAGGCCATCGCCGGCGAAGACCCCGGCAAGCGCGATCCCTCCACCCTGAGACTCGTCTCACGCGCGAGAAAGACCGTCGGCTAGCCCGCGAGCCGCTGGACATCGGCCCCGTCTCGGCGAAAAGCTGATCGGGGAAGTCGAGGGTATTAAATGCGTATCGCCGCATTCGCTTTTGCTGCGCTGACCGCGTCCTGCGCGGGCCTTCCCGACACAACGCCGATCAACCATGCACTC
>DAIRES010000273.1:1374-3648 GCA_036795465.1 Hyphomonadaceae bacterium | reverse complement strand
CAACTCACCGATGCCGAAGTCACGCTGATGGCCGCGCGCCGCAACGTGCCGGAACTGACGCGTGCAGCGGGACAGGCACATGAAGCCGCGATCCGCGCGGAGCAGGATGTTGAACGCCTGTCGCTGCGCGGCTCGGCGCTTACCGATTCCGCCAAACGCCTTTCTGCCGAGCGCGACCACGCGGCACAGACGCTAGCCGCCGCGAAGGCCGCCCTTTCTTCAGCGCCATCGGACCGCGACCGCGCGATCCTGGCCGATTTGGCCAACAAGGTGCGAGCCGGGCGCGAAACCGAACGCGCCGCCGCCGCCGCACTCGACACGTTCATCCGCGAGGCCGAGCGCGCATCTGCCCAGCGCCTCGCCATCACCCGCGATCATGACGAGTGGCTGGCCCGCGCCTCCGAAGCATCTGGCCGGCTGGGCGCAATCGCGCATGATCTTTCCGAAGCGCGCTCCGCGTTCGAGGTCGCCAAGGATCAACCCGCCCTGATCCAGAAAAAGCTCGAGGACCTCGCCGCCTCCAGCGAGACCGCCGAAGCCACGCGCCGCGAAGCAGCCGACGCGCTCGCCGAAGCAGAGGGCTCACTGCGCGAGACAGAGATCGCCGCGCGTGCGGCGCGCGACGCCGCCGGCAACGCGCGCGAAACCCTCGTGCGCAATGAATCGCGCCTCGAAGCCGCCATTCGCCGCGAAGCCGAAATCGCCGAGCAGGTACGCGCCGCCTTCGACAAGAATCTCGAAGAACTCGAAGGCGTCGTCGCTCAGGTTCTCGCCGCCTCCCGCGCCGCGCGCGCCGAACACGGCGACGCGGACGCACCGGAAGCCGAATCCGAAGCCCTCGCCGACGCTCACGCGCTCGACACACGCCTTGCCCAGCTTCGCCGCGAGCGCGACCAGCTCGGCGCGGTCAACATGGAAGCTGACGACCAGCTCACCGAAATCTCGAAACGCATGGGCTTCCAGGTCGAGGAACGCGACGACCTCACCGCCGCCATCGCAAAGCTCCGCGAAGGCATTGATGCTCTGAACATGGATGGCCGCCAGCGCCTCGTTGACGCCTTCCATCAGGTGAACGGCCACTTCTCGTCGCTCTTCACTGCTCTGTTCGGCGGCGGTCACGCTGAGCTTCGCCTCACTGAATCCGATGACCCGCTCGATGCAGGCCTCGAAATCTACGCTTCGCCTCCGGGCAAGCGCCTCGGCCAGCTCTCGCTGATGTCGGGCGGCGAACAGGCGCTCACGGCGACGGCGCTGATCTTCGCCGTGTTCCTGTCGCGCCCTGCCCCTATCTGCGTGCTCGACGAGGTTGATGCGCCGCTCGACGACGCCAACGTCGACCGCTTCTGCCGCCTGCTCGAGGAAATGCGCACGCGTACGGAAACGCGCTTCATCATCATCACCCACAACGCGGTGACGATGTCGCGCATGGACCGTCTGTTCGGAGTCACGATGCAGGAGCGCGGCGTCTCGCGCCTCGTCTCCGTCGATCTTCAGGCAGCCGAACGCCTCGTCGCGGCCTGATCCACGCAACTTCCAACAATCCGCGGCCCAAATACCTGTGGCGCACGGCTGCCGGATAGGGTACCCCCCTATACCATGGCGCATACCATCGCATCAAAGAAGCAGATCACTGCCCGCGTTCGCCGTATCATAGGCCAGCTCGAAGGCATCGAGCGGGCGCTGGAAGAGGAAGCTGGCTGCGAGACCGTGCTGCATCTCGTCTCAGGCGCGCGCGGCGCCATGAACGGGCTGACCGAGGAAATCATGGCCGATTTCGTGCGCGAGCATGTCGCTGGTCCGAAGATCAGCGGCGAAGCCCGCAAGAAGGCCGCTGAGGACCTCATCACCATCATCAAGCGTTATTCGAAGTAGAGCGCCATGACAGACGCCATCGCCGCCCTGCGGCACGACCACGAATTCCTCGGCAAGGATCACGACCGTAACGCAAGGCGCACGCTCTGGGTCGTCGCGCTCACGGCCGTGATGATGGTGGGCGAGATCGTTGCGGGATCGCTCTTCGGCTCCATGGCGCTGCTCGCCGATGGCTTCCACATGGCGACCCACGCTGGCGCGCTTACAGTCGCCGCTGTCGCCTATGGCTTCGCGCGCCGGAATTCGCGCAATCCCCGCTACACATTCGGCACGGGCAAGGTAGGCGATCTCGCGGGCTTCGCCTCCGCGCTTGTGCTCGGCGTCGTGGCCCTGGCCATCGCGGTGGAGTCAGGCCAGCGCCTCATCTCGCCGACCACGGTGGCGTTCGACCAGGCGATCATC
>DAIRES010000273.1:0-1274 GCA_036795465.1 Hyphomonadaceae bacterium | reverse complement strand
GCGGGCAAGTACGCCAACTGGGTCTGGCTGGACCCGGCCATGGGCATTGTCGGCGCGATCGTCATCGCCCGTTGGTCATGGAGCCTGATGCGCGACACCGCCGGCGTCCTGCTGGACACAGCTGACCCGCACCTCGTCGACGAAATCCGGCAAGAGGTCGAAGGCCCCGGCGACAGCTGGATCGCCGACCTCCACGTCTGGCGCATCGGCCCGGACGCCCACGCCGCCGTCCTCACGGTCGCCACCCGCCCGTCTGTGGATATCTCCACGATCCGCGAACGCCTGAAGCCGGTCCACGAACTGGTTCACGTTACGGTAGAGCGTCACGTGGTGACCGTCTGAAACAACCGCCTGCCAACGCCGCACGCGTCATCGAACCCTGCGGCGTAATGGCTTTCGAAAAAAGCGCTTCATTTCAACGGTCTAGTCGCGATTTTCTTCGTTACATTTGCTTGACTGGACTCAGACCCGCCCATATAGCTTCGCGCGCGGCGAAACACCGGCTTTCCGCTTGGTTTTCCGGGGCTTTGTCGCACGCAGGGACGGACTTCTCCCCCACCTGTTGCGGGACTTTTCCCATGAGCAAAGACGATCTGAACGACCGGATCGCGAAGGCTCAGGCGAAAATCGACGCAAAAGAGCGCCCCGCTTACATGAGCACGGGCAAAGGGATGGGTCTGGGCTTCCGCATGGCGTCGGACTTCGCGGCCGCCGTTGTAGTGGGAGTGTTCCTGGGCTTGGGGATTGATGCGGTTTTCAAGGTTTCGCCTTGGGCCACGATCATCTGCCTCCTGCTCGGGTTCGTCGCCGGCGTAAGGAATGTCGTTGCGACCGCGATGAAGGCCAACCGCGTCCAACCGGGCGACGCTAACAAGGGCGAAGGCGCATGATGGTCTCCACTGACCCGATGCACCAGTTCAAGATCGACCGCTGGTTCGACTTCCGGATCGGCGACCTCGACCTGTCCTTCACCAACTCCGCGTTCTGGATGGTGGTCGGCGTTCTCGTGCTGATCGGCTTCCTGGCCGTCGCCACCTCGAAGATGAAGACCGTGCCGACGCGCATGCAGTCTCTCGCCGAGATCTGGTACCAGTTCATCGCCGGCATCGTGAAAGATGTGAACCACGCGCCGGGCAAGCCCTTCATCCCGCTGGTTTTCACGCTCTTCTCGTTCATCTTCATCGCGAACATCGTCGGCATGATGCCGTACTGGTTCACGACCACCAGCCACATCGCCGTCACCGGCTTCATGGCGATCTTCACCATCGGCCTCG
>DAIRES010000002.1:0-68396 GCA_036795465.1 Hyphomonadaceae bacterium | reverse complement strand
GCGCCTTGCCCTTGGCAATG
This sequence comes from Hyphomonadaceae bacterium, assembly GCA_036795465.1. Lineage (GTDB taxonomy): Bacteria > Pseudomonadota > Alphaproteobacteria > Caulobacterales > Hyphomonadaceae > UBA7672. Next base: position 68,376 of record DAIRES010000002.1, on the reverse strand, counting down.
CCGCCTTTCATGTCGACGAGGACGACGTCGCCCAGTTCTTCACGCGAGCAGATATGGGCGAGCGTGCCGCCGATCATGCCGGCGCCTACGAGGGCGATCTTCTTGCGGGCCATGGGGAGGTCTCCTGTAGGTTGCGCGGCAGGCGCAGGTTGCGGTGTGGGTTGTTGCACGGGTGCTGGCGGAGGCGATGCAGGCCGGCTGGCGGCGGGCGCCACGGAAGCAGGCGGCTTGGCCGCGCTCTTCTTCTTGTTGCCCTTGAACCAGCCGAACATTCTCGCCCCGGAAATCGAACGCGGGGACGGTTAGCGCAAGCAGGGCAAAGGGGCAATGCGGCTTTGAAACAGGCCGTTTAGGGGCGCTTTCACGCACGCGATCGCGGGCAAATCGCCGGCGCGCGGCAAGAATGCGCCTTTGCGGCGTCTATCGCTGAGCGGTGGAGCCGACGCGTCGCGTCATTCTGCGCCCGCGATGTGGCGTGTGGGTCAGTGAAGGCGCGGGCGTTCACGTTCGGGTTCAACGCGCGGGCGTGGCCGCGTCGCCTCCTTCGCGGGGATAAGGCCGTGCTGCCGGTACAGCCCCATTTCGTCGCCGGAGACGACGCCGAAAATCTTCGGCTTGGTGGTCGACACATCGAGGAAATAGGTGACGTCAAATTCCAGCCTGAGGTCCGAGCCATCGGGCTTTCGGTATTCGGCGCAGTAGAAAACTTTCGCCATCATGTGGTTGGCGTCGATGCGCGTGGTTTCGACCCGCTTGGCGATCATCCTGCGCGTGCCGATCAGGCGATAGAAGGCATAGCCTCTGGCCAGCATGCGCCTGAAGGCTGCGCCATGCTTGCCCGTGGACACACCATCTGGCCCCGCCGCGATGAAGCGGGGAGAGAAGCGCGACGCGATCTCGCCGAACACATCTTCGCCGGCAAGCGCGCGGTTGTAGAGGTTGGCGTAAGAATCAAAGAAGGCTGGGATGTTGTGCGGCATGGCAAGCTAACGCGCGTGTGACGGCGCGGTTGCGGCGATCCGGCAACGCCGGATGACGAATTGCAGCAAGTGCGGGAACGATCTGCTTGCTGCAGATCAGGCGGCGGCTTCAGGCAACGGGGAGGCGCGCGGCGAGGCTTTCAATCGCGCCGCGGACCATGCGGCCTTGTGCGTCGTCCGCGAGTGCGTCGGCGGCTTGCCGGGCCAGGAAGACGTGGCGGCTGGCGTCGGGAATATTGCCGGCGCGGAACAATGCATCCGCGAGATTGAGATGCAGCGATGGATAGAGGCTGAGCACGCTGAGGCTTGCCGTATCCGGGCGCTCGTTGACGATGCGGTCGGCGGCGGCCAGCGCGCGGCGGTTCCACATCAGTTCGGCTTCGGCATCATCCTGTGCGTTGGCTGTGTAGTGGCTGAGCACGCACTGGTGGAAGGGATCGCCGTCGGCTTCGATCTCCGCCCAGATTGCGGTGAAGGCTGCGCGCGCTTCGGCCCTGCGGCCTGCGTTGAACAGGTCGAGCGCTTCGGAAATCCGGTCCAGTACGGGATCGCTCATTTGGAGGGTTCCTGCGCCTGTTCGCGCTCCGCCGCGAGATAATCGGCGGAGCCCATCTCGTGCAGGCGGCTGGCCGTGCGCTGGAATTCGAAAGCGCCGTCGCCTGAAACGTAGATGTCGTCGGGCTTCGCGTCGGCCGACATGACGAGCTTGGTTTTCGACTCGTAGAGCGCATCCACCAGCGTCACGAAACGCGCGGCCCAGTTGCGTTCGTCGAGGCCCATCTTCGGGACGTGGTCGACGAGGATGGTGGGATAGTGACGCGCCAGCGTGAGGTAATCAGCGGCGCCGAGGGGCTTCTTGCAGAGTTCGTCGAATTCGAAACGGGCGACGCCCATGGCTTGCTTCGCGACATGGATCTTGCGGCCATGCACGTCGAGCGTTTCGGGCGCGGGCGCGGCGCCGCCGGTGAGGCGCGCGAAGGCGGCGTCCATCGCAGCGTCGGCTTCTTTGCCGAGGGGGGAATAATAGACGGGCGCTGCGGCCAGGCGGTCGAGACGGTAGTCGCGGGCTGACTTCAGCTCGATCACATTAAGCTCGTCTTCCAGCCGTTTGATGAAGGGCAGGAAGAGCTGGCGGTTGATGCCGTTGGTGTAGAGGTCTGATGGCTTGCGGTTCGAGGTCGCGACGATGGTGACGCCGCGGTCAAACAGCTGCTCGAACAGGCGGCCGAGGATCATGGCGTCGGCGATCTGCGTGACGTGGAATTCGTCGAAGCATAGCAGCCGCGCCTGATCGGCGATGTGCTTGGCGGCTGGGGCGATCGGATCGTCGCCCGCGTCGCGAACATGGGCGGGATGCTTGCGCTTTTCGGCGGACGACAGCTTGCGCCATTCGAAGATGAAGGCGTGGGTTTCGAGCATGAAATCGTGGAAGTGGACGCGGCGCTTTTCCTTCAGAGCGGCAGCTTCGAAGAACAGATCCATCAGCATGGATTTGCCGCGGCCGACTGCGCCCCAGATATAAAGGCCGCGAACCTTGGCGCCGCCGCCGAACCAGCCGCGCGAGGCGGTCAATTGCTTCGCCAGCCCGTCCAGCCGTGAGGCGGCTTCCGCCTGCGCCGGATCAGGCTGAAGCTGGCCGGCTGCGAGGCGCACCGCGTAAAGCTGTTTGACCTTGGTCATGCCCGACCGCGATAGCGGGATTTCGGCCTTGCGGGAAAGCGGTTTCGCGTCGCGGGCCGGATTTCCTAGAACTCACGAGCCTTCTTCGCGTCGGCTGCAGGATCGCAGGCCGGGCCGCATTTGGCGTAGTATTCGTCGCGCAGGTCCGGCATCGGGCTGGTGATCTTGTTGGGCGGGATGCCTTGCGCGGTGGCTTCGTGGGCGAGGATTTTCCACGCGCCGGTGTCCAGCTTCTGCATGACGAACATGGCGTCGGCCGCCAGCTCGTAGGTTTTCTGGGCGGCGGAGGCGTAGAAATACCCGCGCTCCCACACGTCCACGCGCGCGAGGTCTTTGTTCAGGATCAGCCGGTCGATGTCGTAGGTGAAGCGCATCGCTTTCGAGGCCAGCTCGTTGTTGATGAACGGTCCAGGGTAGGCGGCGGCGCTGCGCTCATTCGGCGGTCGGTAGGGGATTTCGGCGTAGCCCGGCCCGGCATTGATGCCGCCCGGCGCCATCAGCACGTAGGGCTGGCGCGCCTCGTTATGGCCGACCCGCTCATACCATTCGGCAATGACAGCGAGGATCTTTGCCTCGTCTTCCGGCGTCTGCGCCATTGCGGGTGTGGCGGCGGCAAGCGCCAGCAAGGCCAAGGCGATCAAGCGCATGGAAGCCCCCTTCATCCGGTGAAAGGCGTGCCATGGGATCGCGGCGGAAGTTGGGAGAGACTGCTAGCGCGTTGCGGCTTTCAGCGGCGCGCCCGTGTCGGGCATCAGCGAATGCACGAAGTCGCGGAACAGTTCGGGTCGGCGCACGAAGTCGGCCAGCGGCAGGTCTTCCTTGCCGACAGCTTTCGGCGAGCAATCGACGCCCGCGCGCACGAGGCTTTTCACAACGTCGTCGCGCTTGTCGCTGCCGGACACCACGGCGACGCGGAATTTGCCCATGCTGGCGATACGCGTGACGGTTGCGTCTTCATCCGTGGAATCGGGAAGCATCAGGTCGATCACGACGAGTTCGAAACGCTCAAGCCGCAGCTTCCGCTCGGCATCCAGAAGTGAGGTCGCAATGACGAGGTCGATGCCATAGCGCTTGCGCGATGCGGCGGCGGCAGCGGCGGCGAGAAGTTCACCGGCGCGGGCGTGATCCTCCACCCACAAGACTTTCATGCACTTCCCCCGCAATGTTCTTTTCGCAGCCTGACCTCCCGACCAAAGGCGCCTGGCAGCAGATTGAAATTCCCCTGCGATAGGTTTCGCAATCCCGAAAGACTCTTCAACTGATATTCACCCGCTATCTGTTACGAATGGTTAACAAGTCAAGGCAGTTTGATAAGTTGAGTGGCGCGTAGGGATTGGAATGCCTGAACAAGCAGAAATCGCTGACCGCGGTCTTGCAGCGTTTATCGACGCGGAAACAAGGCCCGGGCACATTGTCGACATCATGATCGAGGAGCGGTGCCCAAGCTGGGTACAGCACTGGTCATGGCCGGTCGTGCGCCCGGTGCTGTATTCCATGCTCGGCTATCGCAAGGCGCTGCGCTGGGCAGACGAGATCAAGAAACTGCCATCGGGCGATGCGTGCTTTGCCTATCTCGACAAGGCGCTCGACCTTCGCGTGACAGCCACGGGGCTTGAGCGCGTGCCGCGCGCGGGCCGCACGGTCATCGTGTCCAATCATCCGACGGGCCTTGCCGATGGTTCGATTGCGCTGGCCGCCCTGAAGCCGATCCGCACCGATATCGAGATCATGGCGAATGCCGATGCGTGCCGCATCAATGCGAAGTTCGCCGACGTCATCATTCCGGTGGAGTGGGTGCAGGACAAGCGGACGATTGCAAAGACGAAGGAGACGCTGCGCCGCGCTTCCGCTGCCTTCGCCGCCGAGCGCCTGCTGATGATCTTTCCCTCCGGCGCGCTGGCGCAGATGCGGGATGGCAAGCTGACGGACGAGCCGTGGCTGCCGACCGCCGTGACGCTCGCGCGCAAGAACAAGGCGCCGCTTACGCCGCTTCATATCAACGGGCGCAACTCGGCGCTCTATTACCGGTTCTGCAACATCAACCGCGAGCTGCGCGACATCACGCTGTTCCACGAACTGCTCAACAAGCAGGGCGACAAGTTCCATCTCACCTTCGGCAAGAAGATCCCGTGGGAACATCTCGGGGGCGATCCGCAGGCGGTGACCGACCATGTGCGCGCCTATGTCGAGAACATACTGCCCAACGACCCCGAAAAGCCGTTCGAGCCGCTGAAGGCGGCAGAATAAGGCTCGCGCCTGCCGCGCGCCCTTCACGGCGCGCGCGACCATGCCTAGGGTGCGCCCCGAGAGAGTCGGGGACGTGTCAGCCGCCATGAAACAATTTCTCCGCTTCTACGGCGCGCCGATCGTCATCGTGCTGCTGGGACTGCTGGTCGCGTTCCTGTTCATGGCGCCTGCGCCGCCCAAGAAGGTTGTCATTGCTGGCGGTGCGGCGGGTGGCGCCTATGCGGCGACGGCTGAGAGTTATGCCAAGGCGCTGCGCGCGCAGGGCGTTGAGGTCGAGGTGCTTTCGACCGCGGGTTCGGTCGACAACCTCGCGAAGATCAAGGCGAAGGAAGCCGATATCGGCATTGTGCAGACCGGCCTTGCGGCTGATTTCGGCTCGGCGGGCGTGAACTCGCTTGGCGCTGTATTCTACGAGCCGCTCTGGGTGTTTCATCGCGCGTCGGCGCCGATCAACGAGTTGCAGGATATTGCGGGCCGCCGCGTGGCGATCGGGCCTGAAGGTTCGGGCGTGCGGGCGCTCGCGACGCTGCTGCTGACTGAGGCGGGGATGACGCCGGACAAGTACACTGCAAGCCCGCTTGCGGGGCAGGCAGCGGCTGCCGCTCTCAAGGCGGGCGAGGTTGATGTTGCGCTCGTCGTATCCGGCCCAACGACCGGCTGGATTGCAGACCTGATCGCCGATCGTGATGTTGCGTTGTTGTCGATGCGCGAAGCTCACGCCCTAGCGCGGCGCCATGCGTATCTCGATGAAGTCACACTCTATCGGGGCGTGATCGATCTTGCCGCCATCCTGCCGCGTGAAGATGTGACGCTGATTGCGCCGGCCGCGCAGATCGCGGTGCGCGAGGATCTGCATCCGGCGATCCAGTCGCTGCTGATCGAGGCGGCGTTCCGCGAGCATGGCGGCGGCTCGCTGCTGGCTGATCCGGGGCGGTTCCCGACGTCGGAGCTTTCGGACATTGCGATCTCGGATGAGGCTGCGCGCTATTACAAGAACGGCCCCAGCTTCATGCGGCGCATCTTCCCCTACAGCGTGGCCAATTTCTTCGAGCGCGCGTGGGTGCTGGCGATCCCGCTCATTACGCTGCTGATCCCGCTGATACGTGCGGCGCCGCCGCTTTATCGCTGGCGCATCCGGCGCAAGATCTATGTCTGGTATAACGACCTGCGCGAGCTGGAAGCAGCGGGCCGTGCGGCGCAGACGCCGGAGGATCGCACCGAGGTTCGCGCCAAGCTGGCGGACCTGCAGGCGGAAACCGGCAATGTCGAAGTGCCCGTGAGTTACACCGACGATCTTTATCGCCTACGCGCCCACATCCGCTTTGTCGCCGAATTGCTCGACAAGCTGGCGGCGCAGGAACGCCACGCGCGGATCTGACATGCTGCTGCGCTTGTTCTTCGATGCTGGCTCGGGCGTGCTGCTCTGGGCGTATGACGACGAAGCGAAGGCGCGCTTCGGCTATCCCGTCGAATCCGAAGCGCTCGCTATTCCGCAGGAGCTGCGCGACGAGATCGAACAGCTCATCACGGATTATGACGACACCTTTCCATGGGACGATCCGGCCAGCGGCGAAGCCGTCGCGCCTGACCGCATCATGTTCGGGTATGAAGACAATCCGCCGTTCAAGGATCGGGTGAGGGCGCTGCTGCCGAAACTTCGCGCCGCGCTGCCGGACATCACGTTCGAGAGCGATTACGAAGACTAGAGCCAGCCCGCGTCCTTGATCGCTTTCTGATAGGTCCGGCTCACCGGGGCCTCGGCGCCGGACTTCAGTTTCAGCGTCACCTTGCCGTCGCCGCGCGTCACGTCGGCGAGGCCCTGTCTGGCCACCCACCACGAGCGATGCGTCTGCTGGCCCTCAAGCGCCGCCAGTTCGCGGACGGCGTCGGCCAGCCGCATCAGGATCATGGTCTCGCCGAGGCTGGTGTGGACCCGGAGGTAGTGGTCTTCGGCCGACACGGCATAGACCTGTCCGGCGCGGAACTTGACCGGCAGGCGGTCAGCGAAAGCTGAACCCGCAGGTATCGTCGCCGGAGCAGGCGCATCCGCCGCCGTCTTCCTCTGATTGGAAAGCCGGTCGCTGGCCCATGCGCCTGTCGTCAGGACGACCGATACCACCAGCACATAACAGTATTGCTGGGCCCACCATGCGGGCGGGGTCAGCGTGCCGTCGCTCATCGCTTCAAGGGTGACGATCCCCGCCGTCACCGGGACCGAGATGGCAACCGAGGCGACCGCGATCGGAACGGCAGGATGGAACTTCACCAGCCACTTCTCGAAGATAAAGGGGGTGATGAGCAGGCTGAAGCCGGCCCCGATAGCGATCAGCACGCTCCAGTAGCCGACCCGTTCGGGGAAGGGGATCAGGCCAGTCTGATACACGCCGAACCAGGCGAAGATCACCCCGAGGACGACAGAGATGGCCGTCCACTTGGCGATATTCACAGCCCAGGCCGGCAGCGACCCCGTCATTGACCGTTACAAGCCCCGTTTACTGGCGTTTCGCGAATGCATTTCGCGCTTCGTGAACGGTGTAACCCGGCAGTTCGCGAAGCAAAACAGCCGGTTCGCGCATTTGGCGTGGTTCGGCTGCTCAAGGCGCCTGATCTTGCGTTTGCCGGCCGGGAAAGCCGGTTCTGATGCGAAGCAAAAAACAAAAAAGGACGCCCCGCAATGAAACGCCTCCCCCTCCTCGAAACCGCCCTCGGCCTGCTCGCCCCGGTTCCGGCCCTGCTGGTCGCCGCCGCCGTCCTGTTCCCGGGAACTGCCGCCGCCGACCCGGCCAAGGCCCAGCTCACCCTGACCGTGACCGACATCAAGGAGCACGCCGGCGCGCTGATGATCGCCGTCTATGACCAGGCCGGGTACGACGCCGACAAGGTGGTTGCCGCCAGCACGCTGCCGGTCACGGCCGACACCGCCACGACCACGTTCGAACTCCCCCCTGGGCAGTACGGGATCAAGATGTTCCATGACATCGATGGCGACGGGAAGATGGGCATGAACCCGTTCGGCATGCCGATCGAACCGTTCGCCTTCTCGAACAACGCTCCGGCCCAGTTTGGCCCGGCCAAATGGGATGCCGCAAAGTTTGAGGTCTCCGCCACGGGCGCGACCCAGACGATCAAGCTGCAATAGCTAGGCTGACAGGAGCTTCCGCATGAACCTCTCCCGCCGCATGTTTCTCCACACGGGCCTGATGACAGGCGCCGCGCTGGCCGTTTCCCCGAAAGTGTTTGCCGAACCAGTCCTTCCCGGCTGGCATGTGGGCTACGCCAACGCCCCGGCCGAAGGCTTCGCGCCCGGGGCCATGAAGCTCGTCCGTGGCAAGATCCCGGCGGGGCTCACCGGCACGCTCTACCGGAACGGTCCCGCGCATTTCAAACACGGCGACGCTTACGCCACTCACTGGTTCGATGGCGACGGCATGGTCCAGCGCATCGCCATCGGTGATGGCAAGGCGGTTCATTCCGGCAAGTTCATCGACACGCAGAAACGTCGTCTCGAAATGAAGGCGAACAAGTTCCTCGCGCCGGGCTTCGGCACGAAGGGCGATCCGTCATATCCGGTTGGCTCCGCCGACGATGTGAACCCCGGCAACATCTCCGTCATGATGTCGGGCGGCGAGTTGCTGGCGCTGTGGGAGGCGGGCTCGCCCTACCGCATTGATCCGGTCACGCTTGAAACCAAGGGTCTGAAGGTCTGGCGCAATGACTTGAAGGGCATGCCCTTCCTCGCCCATCCCAAGCGCGAGCCCGATGGCCGCGTGTGGAGCCTTGCGATGAACGGCCGCCGCGTCGGCATCTACAACATCAACCCGGATGGCTCGACCAGGGACTTCGGCATGGTCGATATCGGGGCCGCTCACTACATCCACGACTGGACGATGACGGAGCGCAAGCTGGTCATCCTCTGCCAGCCCTGGATCCAGACGAAGAACATCCCGCCCTTCATCGACAGCTTCGTGTGGAAGCCGGAAGAGGGGATGAAGTTCCTGATCATCGACAAGGACGACCTGACGAAGACCCGCTGGGCGCAGGGCCCCGCGCGCGCTTTCTATCATACCGGCGCGGCGTGGGAGGAAAGCGACGGCACGATCCGGCTAGACGCGGCGTTCTATCCCGAGCCCATTCTCGGTTCCGGCGGCGGGGCTGACGAGATCAGGGGCAAGTATGCCGGCGACACCGTCACCTCCAAGCTGACCATGGTGGTGATCGCGCCCGCACAGGGCGGAAAGTCGGGCGACGCGAAGATGATCGAGACCAGCATCGCGGGCGATTTTCCGCAGGTCGATCCGCGCCGCCACGGCCTGTCACGCAAGCTGACATCGATGGTGACGGGCTCGGTCGAGGGCCAGCCCGGCGGCAGCGCGCTGGCGGTGCAGGACTGGTCGTCCGGCAAGGTGCAGGTCTTCGATTTCGGCGCAGACTACATGGTCGAGGAAAACCTGTTCGTGCCGAAAGGCTCGGGCGCGGCGGAAACCGATTGCTGGCTGATCGGCACTGCGATCAACACGAAGCTGGGCCGCAGCGAAGTCCACGTCTTTGACGCTGCGCGGGTCACGGATGGCCCGGTCGCGGTATGGCAGGCTAACTACGCCTGGCCGCTCGGGTTTCACGGGACGTGGGCGGGCTGATTTCTGAAAGCGGAGGCCGATGGCCTCCGCTTTCCTAATGGATCTGACCGAACTTATCGCCGTTGATGAACACCGTACCGAGTTGGGTGTTTGCGATCGAAATCTTTTGCGGTCCGATGCTGACCTCGTACTCCGAAATCTTGCCGGTGCCTGGTTCCACGCCCTGAATCTTGTAGTCAATCACGTCTCGCGCCTTTGCCCATATGCGCAATGCGACCGGTGTTTCGCCGACGTCTCCAGTTCCAACAATCGCCAGACAGATCGCCAGCCAAGCTTCGTCTCGAATGCCGCTCTCAGAGTCATAGTCCCAGACAGCAAGGACGGCAGCACCGCCAGCATCTCGCACAGGCAAATAATACTTCGCTGCGCGCAGGTGCCAAAGCTCCTCTGTCGTGACTTGTTCGACCGGCTCAACAATCAATTCACTGCCGATGCGGACTCCGCGTGGTTCGGCGTAGGCTGGGTCGATACACAACGACAAAACATACAAGAGCGAAGCTATTGGCGCGATCAAGTGGTTTGGCTTCCAGCTCATGCGTCCCCCGGGCAAATGCAGCAAATCACGTTACAGCGGCATGGTCCGATCGACAAATCCAGCTCAGTGGACAGCCGTGAATTTTGAGCTTTCGTGCTGTCCGTAACAAGATTTTAGACGCGCTCTTGCGCGAAGCGGCGTAAGCACTGGGGCAAACAAGAACACCAGAAACGCCGCCTCGCCCTAGCAATGACCGTCTATCGCAACGTCGCGTCCCTTATCGCCGCAGTCATGCTGCTGCAGGCGGCCTCCGGCATTCTCAGCGTGTCGACGCCGCTGGCGCTCAACTATATGGGCGCGTCGGCGCTGGGCGTTGGCATGGTAGCTGCGGTGTTCTCCGCCGGCTTCATGTTGGGGGCGTGGTTCGCGCCCGATATCGTCCGGCAGATCGGCCATATCCGGGCCTATTCGGCGGCGGCGGCGATCTATGCCGTCGGCATCCTGTCGATGGGCCTGGCGTTCGATCCGGTCGCGTGGGGCATTTTCCGGCTGTTCCAGGGCGCGGCTTCGGCGATCATGTTCACGTCGGCGGAAAGCTGGATCGCGGATTCGACGCCCCGCTCGAAGCGCGGCGGCGTGATGGGCCTCTATCAGCTCATGCTCAAGATCGCGATGTCGTGCGGCCCGCTTCTGATCGTGGAGCACGCGGCTGATGATATCCGCCCCTTCATCTGGGCTGGCCTGCTGATGACGCTGGCGGTGATCCCGCTCTGCGCCACGCGCCGCGCGCAGCCTGTCCTGCCGGATCGTGAAGCGCTTACGCTGGCCGGCATCTTCAAGATACCGCCTGCCGCTCTCGTCGGTTCGATCGTTGCGGGCGTCTGCAACACCGGCGTCACCAGCCAGTTGCCGCTTTACGCCAAAGACCTTCAGCCGGGCGCTGCCGGGGCATCCGCCGCCACGCTCTATATTGCGGCGATGATGGGCGGCACGCTCACGCAATGGCCTGCCGGGCTGATCTCAGACAGGATCGACCGCCGCTTTGTCGTGGCTGGTCTTGCCGCCATAGCGCTGGGCGCGTGCATCGCGCTTTATCTCACGGCGGGGAAGGTCTCGTTCTCTATCACTGTTCTGCTGTCGGCCCTGTGGGGCGCGGGCGCGCTGTCCTTCTATTCGGTGTCCGCTGCGCATGCGACGGACCGGACGGAAGCGGGCCAGATCACGCAGGTGATGTCGGGCATGCTCTTTATCTGGGCGGGTGGTTCCGTGCTTGGCCCCCTGCTGACCGGCGTGGTCGCCGACACCAAGGCAGGGCAGCCCGGCGTGTTCGCAGCTGTCGCTGTGGGCTATTTTGCCCTCATGACCGCCAATCTCTGGCGGCTTTTCATCAAGGATCGCCCAACCGCCGCACATCGGCAGCCCTTTCAGGCTGTCAGCTCGACAAGCGTTGTGCAAGGCAAGGTCGCCGACGATGCCGAGCGGGCAGCGAGGGCCGATTAAGCTCGCATTCCGGGCATCCGAAAACGGCCCAGTAAACGGGCAGGCAAAACGACAAAACGCCCACGTTGCCTAAGGGCGCCCCATGCGCTAATCGCCACCCCACACCGAGCCGGCCGCGGCTCTCCCTTGAGGGGCGATTTCTCATGAACATCCACGAGCATCAGGCGAAGGAAGTCCTGAAGTCTTTCGGCGCACCTGTCGCCAAAGGCGTTGCGATCACCTCAGTGGATCAAGCGCAGGCCGCCATCGACGCGCTGCCGGGTCCACTCTGGGTCGTGAAATCGCAGATCCACGCGGGTGGACGCGGCAAGGGCAAGTTCATCGAAAAGGAAGCCGGTGAAAAAGGCGGCGTCCGCCTCGGCTTCTCGAAAGAGCAGGCGCTCGAGCACGTGAAGGCCATGCTCGGCAAACACCTCGTCACCGCCCAGACCAATGGCGCCGGCAAGCAGGTGAACCGCATCTACATCGAAGACGGCGCCGACATCGAGAAAGAACTCTACCTCTCCATGCTGGTCGACCGTGAAACCGGCCGCGTCGCGTTCGTCGTCTCGACCGAAGGCGGCATGGACATCGAAGCCGTCGCCCACGACACGCCCGAGAAAATCCTCACCATCTCGATCGATCCGGCCACGGGCGTCACCGAAGCTGACTCGCTGAAGCTGGCCGCCGCGCTGCATCTCGAAGGCGCCGCGAAGGCCGACATGCTCACGCTCGCGCCGATCCTCTTCAAGGCATTCACGTCGAAAGACATGAGCATGCTGGAAGTGAACCCGCTGATCGTCATGAAGGACGGCCACCTGCGCGTGCTCGACGCCAAGGTTTCGTTCGATGACAACGCGCTGGCCATCAAGGGCCGCCACGACGACATCATCGCCCTGCGCGACACAACGGAAGAAGACGAGAAAGAGATCGCCGCGAAAGAGTGGGACCTCGCCTACATCCCGCTCGACGGCACGATCGGCTGCATGGTCAACGGCGCGGGCCTTGCCATGGCGACGATGGACATCATCAAGCTCTACGGCGAAGAGCCGGCGAACTTCTGCGACGTCGGCGGCGGCGCGGGTAAAGAGAAAGTCGCGGCTGCCTTCAAGATCATCATGCAGGACCCCAAGGTGAAGGGCATCCTCGTGAACATCTTCGGCGGCATCATGAAGTGCGACGTCATCGCGGAAGGCGTGCTCGCCGCCGTGAAAGAGACGAACCTCTCCGTGCCCCTGGTCGTCCGTCTCGAGGGCACCAACGTCGAACTCGGCAAGAAGATCATCAACGAGAGCGGCCTTGCCGTGATCTCGGCCAATGACCTCGACGACGCGGCGCAGAAGATCGTCGCCGCCATCAAGGGCAAATAATCAGCGGGCGAGCGCAGGCTCGCCCTTTTTCGTTTTCAGACTTCGACCGAACAAGGCTCAGCGATGTCCATCCTGATCGACAAGAACACCAAGGTCCTCACCCAGGGCATGACCGGCAAGACCGGCACCTTCCACACCGAGCAAGGCATCGCCTACGGCACGCAGTTCGTCGGCGGCATCACGCCGGGCAAGGGCGGCCAGAAATGGGTCGGCAAGCTGCCGGATGGCTCCACGGTCGAGCGCCCGCTGTTCAACACCGTCGCCGAAGCGCGCGACGCCACGGGCGCCAACGCCACGGTTATCTACGTGCCGCCGTCAGGCTGCGCCGCCGCCATCCTTGAAGCCATAGACGCTGAAATCCCCCTGATCGTCACGATCACGGAAGGCGTGCCGGTGCTGGACATGGTGAAGGTGAAAGACCGCCTGTCGAAGTCGAAATCGCGCCTGATCGGGCCGAACTGCCCGGGCGTGCTGACGCCGGGCGAGTGCAAGATCGGCATCATGCCGGGCAACATCTTCTCCAAGGGCACTGTCGGCGTTCTCTCGCGCTCGGGCACGCTCACCTATGAAGCGGTGTTCCAGACCACGAACGAGGGCCTCGGCCAGACCACGGCCGTCGGCATCGGCGGCGACCCGGTCAAAGGCACGGACTTCATCGACGTCCTCGAAATGTTCCTGGCCGACGACGCCACCAAGTCGATCATCATGATCGGCGAAATCGGCGGTTCGGGCGAGGAAGACGCAGCGCAATTCCTGAAAGACGAGGCCAAGCGTGGCCGCAAGAAGCCGATGGTTGGCTTCATCGCGGGCCGCACGGCGCCCAAGGGCCGGACGATGGGCCACGCAGGCGCCATCGTTTCAGGCGGCAAGGGCGATGCCGAATCGAAGATCGAAGCCATGCAATCGGCCGGAATCGTCGTTTCGCCGAGCCCGGCGCGCCTGGGCGTCACGCTGGCGGAAGTGCTGAAACGCTAGGGTTTCCTGTCTTGTTGGGCGGGTGAAACGAAGCGCTAACGGCTCACGGTCTTATGTGCAGTTTGTCTCACCCTTACTGGTTGAGTCTGGACACAAAAAGCAGCATCTGAGTGCCACCCATCGGCGCGCGGGGCAGGGGCCCCGACTCGGCGCAACAGGACACGACAAATGAACATTGAGGCGAAGCCTGGCGAAGTCCGCGGAATGGACAACGAAGCCATGCTGGACACGGCGTTCCTCTACGGTCCCAACGCCGCCTACATCGAGCAGCTTTACGCGCAGTACGCCGAAGACCCCACATCGGTGGAGGAAACCTGGCAGCGCTTCTTCAAGGGCGTGGCCGACTCGGCCGAGAGCGCCACCAAGGCCGCCCGCGGCCCGGAATGGAAAGAGCCCTTGCGTCCCCAGAATGGCGAGCTTGTCTCCGCCCTCGACGGCAACTGGGGTCCTGAGGTCAAGAAAGAGCCGAAGAAGGCTCCGCAGGTTGGCCCCACCATCGCCCCGGCTGATCTCGCCCAGCAGGTCCAGGACTCGATCCGCGCGCTGATGATGATCCGCGCCTATCGCATTCGCGGTCACCTCGCCGCCCATCTCGATCCGCTGAACATCGCCAGGCAGGAAGATCAGCCGGAACTCGACCCCAAGACCTACGGCTTCGGTCCCAAGGACATGGACCGCAAGATCTACATCGATAACGTCATGGGTCTCGATTACGCGACCCCGCGCCAGATGCTCGACATCCTGAAGCGCACCTATTGCGGCACGTTCGCCGTCGAGTTCATGCACATCTCGGATCCGGACGAGAAATCGTGGATCCAGCAGCGCATCGAAGGCAAGGACAAGGAGATCGCGTTCACGCCGCAGGGCAAGCGCGCCATCCTCAAGAAGCTGGTCGAAGCCGAGGCCTTCGAACGCTTCCTGCACAAGCGCTATCCCGGCACCAAGCGTTTCGGTCTTGATGGCGGCGAAGCCGCTGTTCCTGCGCTTGAGCAGATCATCAAGCGCGGCGGCGCGCTCGGCGTCGACGAGATCATCGTCGGCATGCCGCACCGTGGCCGTCTCAACGTGCTCGCCGCCGTGATGGGCAAGCCCTACCACAAGATCTTCTTCGAGTTTCAGGGCGGCAACACGCAGGGCGGCGACGACTACGGCTCAGGCGACGTCAAATACCACCTCGGCGCTTCGTCCGATCGCGAGTTCGATGGCCACAGCGTCCACCTCTCGCTCACGGCGAACCCGTCCCACCTCGAGATCGTGAACCCGGTCGTGCTCGGAAAGGCCCGCGCGAAGCAGTTCTTCGACGAGGTCGAGGCAGGCGCCACGCGCGCGGTCGAGCCGGTCGAGCGCAACAAGCGCCGCACCAAGGTCATGCCGCTGCTACTGCACGGCGATGCGGCGTTCGCGGGCCAGGGCGTTGTCGCCGAATGCTTCGCGCTGTCGGGTCTCGCCGGCTATCGCACGGGCGGGGCGATGCACTTCATCGTCAACAACCAGATCGGCTTCACGACGGCGCCGTCTTTCTCGCGCTCATCGCCCTATCCCTCGGACATGGCGAAGATGGTCGATGCGCCAGTCTTCCACGTCAACGGCGATGACCCAGAATCGGTCGTCTATGCCGCCAAGGTCGCTACCGAATACCGTCAGACATTTGGCAAGGACGTTGTCATCGACATGTTCTGCTATCGCCGCTTCGGTCACAACGAGGGCGATGATCCGACGATGACGCAGCCGCTGATGTACGCGAAAATCCGCGATCAGCTGTCGACGCGCGAACTCTATTCGCGCCGTCTTGTCGAGGAAGGCGTCATCTCGGACGAGGCCGTGAACAACATGGTCGGCGAGATGGAAGCGCATCTCGACGCTGAGTTCGAGAAAGCCAAGACGTTCAAGCCCGGCGCCGCCGACTGGCTCGATGGCAAATGGGCCGGCCTCGGCCTGCCGAAGGACGATGAAGGCCGCGGCAAGACCGGCGTCGCCGCAGCCAAGCTGAAGGACATCGGCAAGAAGATCACCACCGTTCCCGATGGCTTCAACATCCACAAGACGGTGGCCCGCACGGTCGATGCGCGCCGCAAGATGGCGACGTCGGGCGAAAATCTCGACTGGGGCATGGCCGAACACATGGCCTTCGCGACGCTGCTCGATGAAGGCTTCCCGGTGCGCCTGTCGGGTCAGGATTCCTGCCGCGGCACGTTCACCCAGCGCCACTCCCACTTCGTCGATCAGGTGACGGAGGAGCGCTACACGCCGCTCAACCACGTCTCCGACAACCAGGCGAATTACGAAGTCATCGACTCGCTGCTCTCGGAAGAAGCGGTCCTCGGTTACGAGTATGGTTATGCGCTCACCGCGCCGAATACGCTCACCCTGTGGGAAGCGCAGTTCGGCGACTTCGCCAACGGCGCACAGGTTCTGTTCGACCAGTTCATCTCCTCGGGCGAGCGCAAGTGGCTGCGCATGTGCGGGCTCGTCTGCCTTCTGCCGCATGGCTATGAGGGGCAGGGGCCGGAGCACTCCTCCGCCCGTCTCGAGCGCTTCCTGCAGATGTGCGCGCAGGACAACATGCAGGTCGTCAACTGCACGACGCCGGCGAACTATTTCCACGCCCTGCGCCGTCAGGTTCACCGCGATTTCCGCAAGCCGCTGATCGTGATGACGCCGAAATCCCTGCTGCGCCACAAGCGCGCCGTGTCCTACTTCAAGGACATGGGGCCGAACACGTCGTTCCACCGCATCCTGGCTGACGGAGCCGAGGTGCCGGAGTGCAAGGCCGACGTCACGCTGAAGGCCGACAAGGATATCCGCCGTGTCGTGATGTGCTCGGGCAAGGTGTATTTCGACCTCTTCGAAGAGCGTGAGAAACGCAAGATCGACGACGTCTATCTGCTCCGCGTCGAGCAGCTCTATCCGTTCCCGGTCGCTTCGCTCATGAAGGAACTGGCCCGCTTCCCGCAGGCCGACATGGTCTGGTGCCAGGAAGAGCCGCGCAACATGGGCGCATGGAGCTTCGTTGACTGGAACATCGAGAAGACGCTCGAAAAGCTTGATGTGAAGCACAAGCGCGCCCGCTATGTCGGCCGCCCTGCTTCGGCCTCCACGGCAGCCGGCACAATGACGCTCCACAACAAGGAACTGGCCGCCTTCCTGGAAGCCGCGTTCGAGAAGTAAGTCGCTGTCTTGCCTCCTTCGGCCCCGGGCCGGGGGAGGTGGATCGCCGCTCAGCGGTGAGGCAGACGGCTCTCCTCACCAGCATGTGTTCGACCGCTCAATCACCTCGAAAATACGCCTACGGACTCGCAGTAACGCCCCTCTAACCCCACCTCCTGCAAAACGCGGCAATCGGGCCCCCGAAACCCGTGATTTTACCCTCCCCAAGCGGCCCAAGCGGGGCTAAACCCCTCTCGCGCGCGGTCGCCCGGAAGGCGACTCAAACCGGTCTGGAGACGTCATGGATATCAAGGTGCCCGCGATGGGCGAGAGCGTCACTGAAGGAACGCTCGCCAACTGGCTCGTGAAACCCGGCCAGGCCGTGAAACAGGACGATCCGATCGCCGAGATCGAGACAGACAAGGTCGCGATCGAAGTCCCGGCCCCCGCCTCGGGCGTCATCACCGAGCACCTCGTCAAGGAAGGCGAGACCGTCCAGATCGGCAAGATCATCGCCAAGCTGCAGGAAGGCGGAACCGCCTCGGCTGCTCCCGCCGCGAAGCCGGCCGCTGCCGCCCCCGCCGCCAAGCCCTCTGCCTCCGCTGCGCCGGCTGCACCCGTTGCCAAGGCGACCGACAAGGTCGCTCCCTCGGTCGGTCGCATCGCCGCCGAAGCCAATGTGAACCCCGCCGACATTCCTGGCTCCGGCAAGGGCGGTCGCGCCACCAAGGGCGACGCGCTCAACTACGTCGCCTCGACGCCGGCTCCTGCGGCCGCCCGCGCGCCCGCCGCTGACGTGCCCCACACGCCGCGCGAACTCGGACCGCGCGAAGAGCGCGTGAAGATGACCCGTCTGCGCCAGACCATCGCGCGCCGCCTGAAGGAAGCGCAGAACACCGCCGCCATGCTGACGACGTTCAACGACGTTGACATGTCGGAAGTGATGGAGCTGCGTAAGCGCCACAAGGACGCATTCGAGAAGAAGCACGGCGTGAAGCTCGGCTTCATGGGCTTCTTCGTGCGCGCTGTCGTCGCTGCGCTGAAAGAGATCCCGTCGGTGAACGCCGAGATCGATGGCACGGACATCATCTACAAGAACTTCTACAACGTCTCGGTCGCCGTCGGCACCGACAAGGGCCTCGTCGTCCCGGTCGTGCGCGATGCCGATACGATGTCGCTTGCAGAGATCGAAGCCGAGATCGGCCGCCTCGGCCGTCTTGCCCGCGACGGCAAGCTCGCGATGGACGACCTGCAGGGCGGATCGTTCACGATCACCAATGGCGGCGTCTATGGCTCGCTGATGTCGACGCCGATCCTCAACCCGCCGCAATCGGGCGTGCTCGGCATGCACCGCATCGAAGAGCGCCCGGTCGTGATCGACGGCAAGATCCTCGCCCGCCCGATGATGTACCTCGCGCTGAGCTACGATCACCGCATCGTCGACGGCAAGGAAGCGGTCACCTTCCTCGTCCGCGTCAAGGAAGCGCTGGAAGACCCCGAGCGCCTGCTGCTCGACCTCTAATCGGCGATGACCCTCGAGGCCTTCTCCGACGGCCTCCTCGGATGGATCATCCGCATCGCGGGCCTGTTCTGGCTTGTCGGCGCCTTCATGCTGTATCGCCAGATACGCATGGAGATGATGCTCGACCGCATGACCTCGCGGATCGAGACCATGACGCGCGAGTTCGAGGAAACCGGGGAACCCGACGAGGACGGCTACGGCAATATCGACGCGCCCGTGAAACGCGCCGAGCGCACCGCCGAAGAGCAGGCCATCGACCGCTGGACCGACCGTGACGACGCCGCCCGCCGCGGCTGGATCGCGGCGCAGTCAGTCGTGCTGGGGATCACAGCGCTCTCCATGATCGTGCTGCACCCGCTGGCCGCCTGGCTCGTCGCCCTGCTGGTGATCGGGCAGGGCGCCTATTTCATCTGGCGCGAACACACCGCCCGCCACGCTCCCAACGCTGAATCAGCCGACCACGCCCGCCCCACCACCTCTACCGTCAACGCCGGCTGGTTCTCGCTCGTCGTCGCCACGCTGGTCTGGGCCGCTGCGTTTCGCGGCGTGCTGCACTAGGAACTCAACCCACGCCTCAGTTTTCCGCGTAAACTGCGACGAAATTCATCCCCATCTTCCCTTTTGTTGACCCCTCGCGCGAGGCGCGTATAGCTCGCGCAAATCGATCTGAGACGGACATTTGCCATGAGCGAGAGCTACGACGTCGTCATCATCGGCGCCGGCCCCGGCGGCTACAACTGCGCCACGCGCTGCGGCCAGCTTGGCCTCAAGGTCGCCCTCATCGAAAAGCGCGACAAGCTCGGCGGCACCTGCCTCAATGTCGGCTGCATCCCCTCGAAAGCGATGCTGCATGCCTCCGAACTCTACGAGACCGCCGCCAAGGATTTCGCCGGCCTCGGCATCGAGGTGACGGGCCTCAAGCTCAACCTCGACAACATGCTGAAACAGAAAGCCGACGCCGTCTCCGGTCTCACGGCCGGCGTCGCCTTCATCATGAAGAAGAACAAGGTCACGGTATTTTTCGGCGCAGGCCGCATCGATGGTCCCGGCCGCGTGGTCGTCACGGGCGACAAGGGCGAACAGGTCCTTGAAGCGAAGAACATCGTCATCGCCACCGGCTCCGAAGTCACGCCGCTCGCGGGCGTCGATGTCGATGAAGAGCGCATCGTTTCCTCCACCGGGGCCCTCTCGCTGAAAGCCGTGCCGAAGAAGATGATCGTCATCGGCGCCGGCATCATCGGCCTGGAACTCGGCTCCGTCTGGCGCCGCCTTGGCGCAGAAGTCACCGTCGTCGAATACCTCGACCGCATCCTGCCCGGCGCGGATGGCGAGATCGCCAAGCAGGCGCAGCGTATCTTCACCAAGCAGGGCATCGATTTCAAACTCGGCATGAAGGTCACCGGCGTCGAGAAGCTGAAGTCCAAGCTCAAGCTCTCGATGCAGCCCGCAGCAGGCGGCGATGCGGAATCGCTCGACGCCGACATCGTGCTCCTCGCCATCGGTCGCCGCCCCTACACGCAGGGCCTCGGCCTCGAAACGGTCGGCGTCACGCCGGACAAGCGCGGCCAGATCGCCAACGATCATTTCCGCACCTCGGCTGAAGGCGTCTGGGTCATCGGCGACGTCACCTCCGGCCCCATGCTCGCGCACAAAGCCGAGGACGAAGGCACGGCCTGCGCCGAAATCATCGCGGGCAAGGCGGGCCATGTCGACTACGGCATCATTCCGGGCGTCGTTTACACCAAGCCGGAAATCGCCTGGGTGGGGAAAACGGAAGAAGAACTGAAGGCCGCAGGCGTCGCCTACAAGTCCGGAAAATTCCCGTTCTCGGCCAACTCGCGCGCCAAGACGAACCACGAGACCGATGGCTTCGTGAAAATCCTGGCCGACGCCACGACCGATCGCATCCTCGGCACGCACCTGATGGGCGTTGGCGTTGGCGAGATGATCGCCGAACTCTGCGTCGCCATGGAATTCGGCGCGGCCTCGGAAGACATTGCCCGCACCTCCCACGCCCACCCGACCCTGACGGAAGCCATCCGCCAGGCCGCCATGGGCGTCGAAGGCTGGACGATGCAGATGTAGTTCGGACCGCCGGGCGGCCAGCCCGGCAGTGCGGCGCCCAAGCGTCGCGATCCGGTATCGTTGCGTGAACTGCCGGGCATAAGCCAGGCGGCCGTGTTACAGCAGTTAACGCCGCCAGAACGGCATGGCCTTTGCGCAGCGCCTGTGCTTGGTTCGCACGGGGCTGAGCTGCGTGGAGAGACGCGTTGAGCACCTTTACTGCCCTGACAGGCGAACTCGCCCAGGCCCGCGAATCCCTCTCGCGGCGCATGCACGGCGTTGATCCGTCCGATCTGGCCGCGCAACGACGCGCCTACGACGCCTATGCTGAAAACGACCCGCTGCCCGAAATGTCCACCATGTCCGAGATCGATCTCGGCGGCGTCTCCTGCCTTGGCCTGCTGCCCAAGGGCTGCAGCGGCGACCACGTCATTCTCTGGGCGCATGGCGGCGGTTTCGTCATGGGCTCGTCGCGCTCGCACAAGGGCCTCGCCGCCCATGTCGCCGCTGCGGCGAAGATCGCGGCCATCGTGCCGGATTACCGCCTCGCGCCAGAACACCGCCACCCGGCTGCGCTTGAAGACATTGTTTCCGCCTATCGCGCCGTGCTCGGCGAAGGCGTTCAGCCGAACCGCATCATCCTCGCCGGCGACAGCGCCGGTGGCGGCCTCGCCGTCGCCGCCGCGATGAAGCTGAAAGAGCAGGGCGTCGCCATGCCCGCCGGCATGATCCTGCTCTCGCCCTGGGTCGATCTCGCCAACCGCGGCTGGAGCCACGGCGCCAAGGCGCAGCGCGATCCGTTCCTCACCACCTCGATGCTCAACACGCGTGCGAAGCAATACGGCGGCGATGCAACGGCCAACCTCTCCATCCTCGATGCAGACCTGCGTGGCCTTCCGCCGACTTTCATCCAGACCGGCGAGGCCGAAATCCTGATGTCGGATTCAACCGCGCTGGCCGAACGCCTCGGCGCCGCCGGCGTGCCGCTCACGCTGGAGATCTGGCCCGAGATGTTCCACGTCTTCCAGGCCCGTTACCCGATGCTCGCGCAAGCCCGCCAGGCACTGAACCGCCTGGGCCAATGGTCCGCCGCGCACGTCGCGAAGTAGCCTTCGGTCTTTTGTCTTCTGTGATGGCGTGTGCTCATCACCGCAGCTGCCTTGCAGCCGAGATGCGCTCGCGTGCCGCAACATCCGGAAATCTCTCTCAACTCCGGCCGTCCTCCGTTGCGTGGCCCGGAAAACAGGCATAGGACCCCGCTCATGACGACCCGCGCCAAAACCCTTCGACTTAAGCAGCAGGCCATTAAACGGCTTGCGCCGGCGCGTCGCGACTAGAGCGGCGAGGCCGGCGGCGGAAGCGCCGGCGACCCTCGTCCCGACCGGCACCTCCGCAGAAGACTCAAGGGACGAGCGGAGAGACGAAGATGACCACCGAAGCGCTCCCTACCGATCACGAAGGCCGCAACCGCGCCATCGGCGTGGGCCTTGCTGCGCTTGGCGCCGGGCTTTTCTCGCTCAAGGGCGTCGTCATCAAGCTCGCCTTCGCTGAAGGTATCGGCGTCTCCCAGCTTCTCACCTTGCGCATGGCGTTCTCGCTGCCGATCTATTTCGCGATCGGCGTCTTTGCGTGGATGCGGCTCAAGAAACAGCCATCGCTGAAAACCTACGCCCTCGCGGCGGGCCTTGGC
The DNA here is from genome assembly GCA_036795465.1 of Hyphomonadaceae bacterium. Classification (GTDB taxonomy): domain Bacteria; phylum Pseudomonadota; class Alphaproteobacteria; order Caulobacterales; family Hyphomonadaceae; genus UBA7672. The sequence goes on along the minus strand of DAIRES010000002.1, from coordinate 46,110 downwards.
ATCATGAGCTATTGCCTGTCGTCCTGGCTGAACTTCGAAGGCCTGAAATACGTCTCGGCCCAACTCGAACGGCTGATCCTCTATATCTATCCGACCATGGTTGCCGGCCTCTCCTTCTTCTTCCTGAAGGACAAGATCACGACGCGCCACATCATCGCGCTGGTGCTCGCCTATGTCGGCGTCGCGATCCTGTTCGGCGCCGAGATCGACCATCAGGGTCCCAACGCCTGGCTTGGCGGTGGGCTGATCTTCGCGGGCGCGCTGATCTATGCGGTCTATGTCACGGCCTCGAAGCCGATCATTTCGCGCATGGGCTCAACCCTGTTCACCGCCTTCGGCATGTCAGCGGCGTCGATCGTCTTTCTCACGCAGAGCGGCATCGACATGGCGTTCCATTCACCGCCTCCGGTCACTGCGAACGGCTACTGGCTTGCGCTCGTCCTTGCGATCGTCTGCACGGTGATCCCCAGCTTCATGATCGCCGAAGCCATCAGCCGCATCGGCCCCGGCCCGATGAGCGCGGTCGGCGGCGTTGGTCCGGTGGTCGCGGCGTGGGCCGCGGTGATGATCCTGCACGAGCCTTTCGGCTGGCCGCACGTCGCCTCGATGGTGCTGACAATCGCGGGCGTCTGGCTTCTGGCCAAGCCGAAAATCACGCGCACTGCCGGCGCGCGAACGTGGTGATCACTCCGCAATAGCAGGCGGTTTGATCTCGCGGCCGACCATGCCGGCGAAAGCGATCGTGGTCTTGTCTTCGAGGAAAGGCCCGATCGCCTGCACGCCGACCGGCAGGCCGTCCTTGCTGAGGCCAAGTGGAATCGCGGTGGAAGGCAGGTTCGCCACCGTCGCGATTCCCGCCCAGCCGAGTTGCGATCCGAAATTGCCCGGTCCGCCGTCCATGTCGAGCGGTCGCTTGCGCCAGTCGGGCTCGTCGCTGTGCGGGAACGCAGGCGTGCCGAAGGCGGGGCAGAGGACGATATCGAAATGCCGGAAGAAGTCTGCCCACTGGCGCCGGATACGCAGCTGGAGATCAAGCGCGCCGAGCCAGTCATGCGCCGAAATCGGCGGCCGCGTCACGCTCGGATCGCCCCGTGTGATGATGGTGTGGAGGATCGTTTGATACGCCTTCCACTGCACATTCAGATCCGGCAGCAGGCTCGATTGCCGGGCAACCGCTGCGCCCTCCCTCGTGAGATGATCAGCCAGCTTCTCAAGCGCGCCCAGTATCGCGCTGTCCGCTCGCGCAACCGGATGATGGTCGAGCACGAACACTCGGAAGCTCCCTAACCGTCCGTGGCGGGGCAGGGGCAGCACGACCTTGTTCGCGGGCGATTCCGCGTCCGGTCCGGCGATCACGTCCAGCGCCGTCGCGAGATCCTGCGCCGATCTTGCGAGCGGGCCGATCACACTCAGCAATTGCGGCGCAACCAGCGATCCGCCCGCTGTGTGTCCGCCCATCGGCAACAGGCCGTAGCTCGCCTTGTGTCCATAAACGCCGCAGAACATGGCCGGCACCCGGATCGATCCGCCGATGTCGGACCCGACCTCCAGCGCGGAGAAACCCATCGCGATCGCTGCGGCGCTGCCGCCCGACGATCCGCCGGGCGAGCGCGTCACGTCATACGGATTGTTGGTCCGCCCATAGATCGGATTAGCGGATTGCCAGTCACCCAGCGCCGGCGGCACATTCGTCTTGCCGAGGATCACCGCGCCCGCTGCCTTCAGGCGTTGAACAGCCAGCGCGTCTTCGCGGGCGACATGCTCGCTGTGAAGTGGAAAGCCCCACGTCGTCGCATGCCCGCGAAGGTCGAAGCTTTCCTTCACCGTCATCGGAATGCCGGTCAGCGCTTTCTGTTCGCCGCGCGCCAGCGCCTCATCGGCCAGCCGCGCCTCGGTGTGCGCCCGCTCGAAATCGCGAACGACAACGGCGTTGATCTGCGGGTCGAGCGCTTCGATCCGTTCGATCGCAGCGCGGCAAAGCTCCTGCGCGCTGAAAGCCTTCTTCTTCAGCCCGGCTGCGAGCTGCGCGGCGGTCATCCGGTAAAAGCTGGCGTCCATACCGCATTCTAGCGCATACATTGGCGTGCGCCAGCGGGCAGCGCCCGGTCCTTTGCGTTTCGAGGCTTTGGACTTCCGCCGGGCCGCGCTAGATCAGGCGCGAGAAGGAGATCGTCATGCTCAGACTTACCTGCGCCGCCGCAGCCCTCGTCGCCTTGCTTGCTGCCTGTTCGCCGGCTGATGCCGAGCTGGATGGCGACCTCGAAGTCAACGGCATGGACCCGGCCTTCTGGGGCGTGAAGATCACCCGCGCCGACAAAACGACCAGCATCGCCGTACTGGGCGAGCGCGACATCGCGGGCGAGCTGCCGGTGAAGTCCAAGGGCGCCGAGAATGCGGTGCTGCTGACGTCGAAAACGCCGGAAGGCGACTTCGTCATGACGTTGCGCCAGGAAGACTGCAAGGATGGCCTCGGCGAGCGCGAGTATCACTGGTCGGCGACGGCCAGCTGGAAAGGCGAGACGCTGAAAGGTTGCGCGTCGCCGGTGAAGGTCGCTCCAGCTCCTGCTGCAGGTTGACTTGGAGGCCCCCCGTGTCAGGGTCCGGCCCGGACAGGACGAACTCACCAGGGGGTAATTACATGCGCGTAGCATTCTACGGGCTTCTCGCCGCGACTGCCGTTCTCGTGACCGGCTGCAGCCCCGCCGTAGGCTCACCTGACTGGTGCAAGCAGGTAACTGCGAAGATGCAGAACAACCCGAACGCTCTCGAAGAAATGGCGAAGATGTCTCAGGAAGAGCAGCAGGGTCTCACCAAATGCATCGAGCATGCGATGAGCGGGGCGCTCGGCCAGTAGGCTGCGCGCTCTACGCTCGGGGATGTGCCTCAGCGTGGACCTTCATCAGCCTTGCTGCGTCGACGCCGGTGTAGATCTGCGTCGTCGACAGGCTGGCATGGCCCAGCAATGCCTGGATCGAACGCAGGTCGCCGCCATTCGCGAGCAGGTGCGTCGCGAATGAGTGGCGCAGCGCGTGTGGTGTTGCGGTCTCGGGCAGGCCAAGGCGTATGCGCAGCTTTTCCATCAGGCGTTGCACAAGGCGTGGATTCAGCGGCCCGCCCTTCGTGCCGCGGAACAGCATCTCGTCGGGCGCGGCGGGATAGGGACACAGCTTCGCATAATCGTTGATCGCTTCGCGCACGACGCGGATCAGCGGCACGATCCGCACCTTGCGGCCCTTGCCGTAAACCCGCAGCGCTTCAGGCGCCGGAACATCCTTGCCGGCCAGCGACAGCGCCTCGGACAGGCGAAGCCCCGCGCCATAGAGCAGCGAGAGGATCGCCGCGTCGCGCGCCAGCACCCATTCGGCAACGTCATCTCCATCGCCATCGCCAGCGATCTCGATGGCTTCAGACGCCAGCTTCTCGGGCAGTGGCCGGGGCAGGCGATGGGGTCGCCTCGGGCTTTCGAACATCATCGCCTTGGCGTTGGCGGCATCAAGCCGTCGGTCGAGGAAGCGATAGAACGCGCGGAGGCTGGAAGCCGCTCGCGCCCGCGATGAAGCAGCCAGATTGTCCTGCGTCCGCCGTCGGGCCAGCCAGGCGACAACATCGTGACGCGACAGGCGTTTCAGGTCCGCGACGTTCGGCTCGCCGCCCAGATGCTCCACCAGGAAGCCGATGAAGTTGCCGATATCGCGCTGATAGGCCTCGATGGTCTTTTCCGACGCGCGGCGTTCGGTCTCCAGCCAGACCGTGAACTCCTGCAGGGCTTCGCGTGCCGTGTGGGGGATACTCATGGTCCGAACACTGGGCCGTTCGTATTAAGACCGTGTTTCTTCGGAAACGCCCTGAATTCGCCGCTGATTTTTGTTGGTTTGGCACGCTGCTGCCCCATATCCCGTTCCTCCCGTTGGCCTGCAAGCAAGGACGCAAGCGATGAAACCAACAGCCAGCCAGGGATGGGCGCTCGGAGCGTTCACGCTCGTCACGCTGATTGCCTGCAGCCCGCCTGCAACCACCACAGTTGTCGAGCAATCCGTGACGCCGCCGGTGCAGGCAGCCTCCAGTCTGGATTCGCGGCCAATCGGTCCGCCGCCCTCAAACATCGACCCCGGCTTTGCAGGAAGCTGGGCGTCTATCGAGACAGAGTGCGGAGACCCCGCCAAGGTCGTGAAGCTGTCGCCGAAGACGATTGCCCTGAAGCAGGGCGAGGGCGAGTGCGTCGTCAAGTCGATCGACGAGGAGCATCCGAGCGGCCGCTCCATGTCCTACACCATCGTGGCCACGTGCGTGGCCAGCGACAGGACAGGCGAAGACACGTTCCGGATCAATTTCGGGGCGTCGGATACCGCCGTGCAATTCCAGCAGAATGCCCGTGAACCCGTTCGCCTGGTCCGCTGCCCGAATCTGTAAACGCCTGTTTTCAGGCGTCAAAGCCATGGGCTGTGCCCATGTGGTTGACAGGCCCCGGCCCGGTCTGACCATGAGACCATGCTGTTCCCACCCCGAATCGTCTCGGTGCTGCTTCCGCAGCCCCTGCCGGAACCGTTCGACTACGAACTGCCCGAAGGCGTCGAGGCGCCGCCGGGAAGTTTTGTCGTGGTGCCGCTGGGCCCGCGCGAGGTTATCGGCGTCGTATGGGGCGTGCGTACCGTTCCGAGCAACCGCAAGCTGAAGCCGGTTCTCGAAGTCATCAGCCAGGCGCCGCTGCTGCCGGCAAACATGCGCACCTTCATCGAGCGCGCTGCGAAATATGTCTGCGCGCCTGTCGGCAATCTTCTTGCGATGGCGATGCGCTCGCGCGAGGCGCTGGACGAGCCGCCGGTCGAACTGCTTGTGATGGCGTCCGGCCAGACGCCGGAGCGGATGACGCCTGCGCGGGAGAAAGTACTCGCCGAGGCTGGCGCGCCTCTGTCCGGCGCGGATCTCGCGCGTGCGGCCGGCGTGTCGTCTGGCGTTGTGAAGGGCCTGCTCGATGCCGGGGCGCTGACGCATGTCGAGCGCTCTCTCGATCCGCCATTCCCGTTGCCGGACCCGGAACGCCCGCCGCGCGATCTGACCGGCGAGCAGAAGGAAGCCGCCGGCTACCTGCGCAACATGGTGCGCGATAACTCCTATCGTGCGGCGCTGCTCGATGGCGTCACGGGTTCGGGAAAGACCGAGGTTTATTTCGAAGCCATCGCAGAGGCATTGCGCCGTGATCCCGAGGCGCAGGTTCTGGTGCTGCTGCCGGAGATCGCGCTGACGCAGGCGGTCACGTCTCGGTTCGAGGAGCGCTTCGGCGTTGCGCCGGCGGAATGGCATTCGGCGGCTGGGTCGGCCGCGCGCCGTCGCGTCTGGCGCGAAGTGGCGGCTGGCCGCGCCCGTATTGTCGTGGGCGCCCGCTCCGCGCTCTTCCTGCCGTATCGCAAGCTGCGCCTGATCGTGGTCGATGAAGAACACGATCAATCCTACAAACAGGAAGAAGGCGTCATCTATCACGCGCGCGATCTTGCCGTGCTGCGGGCATCCATCGAGCAATGCGCCATCGTACTTGCTTCAGCGACGCCCTCGCTGGAAACGATGGCGAATGCCCAGCAAGGGAAATACTCGCACCTCAAGCTGAGCGCCCGGCCCGGCGTTGCGGAATTGCCGTCGATCGCGCTGGCTGACATGCGCCATGCACCGACCGACACAAACCGCTGGATCGGGCCCGAGCTTGCCGCGGCGATCACGCAGACGCTTGCGGCCAAGGAGCAGGCGCTGTTGTTTCTCAACAGGCGTGGTTATGCGCCGCTGGTGCTGTGCCGCGCCTGCGGCGAGCGGCTGAAAGCGCCGGATTCGGATTCATGGCTGGTCGAGCATCGCTATTCCGGCAAGCTCGTCTGCCACCTTACCGGCTACACGATGGATAAGCCGCTGATGTGCCCGCACTGCGGCGCAAAGGGTTCGTTGACTGGCGTCGGGCCGGGCGTGGAGCGGCTGGCGGAGGAAGTCCACACGCGCTTCCATGGCGCGCGGGTGGAAGTGCTCTCCTCCGATACAGTTACGTCGCCCGATGCGCTGCGCGAGCTGATCGCACGCATGGAGAATGGCGCGATCGATATCCTCATCGGCACGCAGATCGTGGCGAAGGGCCATAACTTCCCGACGCTGACGCTTGTCGGCGTCGTCGATGCGGATGCGGGACTGCGCGGCGGTGATCTGCGCGCGGGTGAACGGACTTTCCAGCTCCTGCTCCAGGTTGCGGGCAGGGCGGGGCGCGCAGACAAGCCGGGCCGTGCCATCATCCAGACCTATGCGCCGGATAGCCCCGCGATCGCGCTGTTGGCGGCGGGCGATCGCGACGCCTTCATCGCGCACGAGATGGACCAGCGCCGCATTGTCGGCTTTCCGCCTTTCGGCCGGCTCGGGGCGATCATCCTGTCGGCGCCCAGCGCAGAACAGGCAAATGAAAGCGCCGCCGCCTTCAGCGCAGCGCAACCGAACGCAACGGGCGTCGAGGTCTGGGGGCCCGCGCCTGCGCCGATCACGGTTCTGCGTGGCCGGCATCGCCGTCGCTTCCTTGTGCGCTCGGACCGCAATGTCGATCTCTCGGCCTTCCTCGGCGCATGGAAGGAGCGTGTGAAGCTGCCATCGAACGTTCGTGTTGCGCTCGACGTTGAGCCCTACAGCTTCATGTAAAAGAAAAGCGCAGGCCGTCGGGCAAGACGGCCTGCGCTGCAGGGTGGGGCGGTCCGCCGCCTTCTCGGTGCGGCTTTGAGCTCCGGGGGGATTGAGCGACCACCCTTGTCCGGTTTGCGGCGTGCTATTTCACCTTCACGCCATTCATCATCGCCAGTTGGATCTCCGTGAAATCGCCCGGTCCGAGGCGGTCATAGGCGGCCTGCAATTCCTTGCGGATCGGCTCAAGCGCCGCCATCGCCGACTGTTCCGCCTTGAACGCCGCGTCCCAGTTCTTGGCCGCGATCAGCGGATCGACCTTTGCGAGAAATGCTTTCCCGGCGACATGAACCTTGTCGCAGGCAGTCTTGATCGCGGCGTCGATCTTCGGCTTGTCGAATGTCATGCGCACTTTCGAGAAGTCGAATTTGTAGCGTCCGCTCTGCGGTGCATAGGCCTCGCCAGCGACGGTCACGTTGGTTTCGACATTCCAGGTCGCCAGAGCCGAATCCATCATGAACTGTCCCTGCTCGTACCGCCACGCGGAGCCGAAGCGGGCGTAGGTGTCGCGCCCGGGACAGTAGGCCGGAAGCTTGGCGTTCACGAACGCGTCGAAATCCTTCTGCACGCCGTGGTGCTTGCGGATCACCGGCTCGTACTGCGCCTTCATGAAGGCGATGTCCTCGGGGGTGGATGGCTGCTCGACTTCGACAACGGGTGCAGGCGTGTTCGCCTTGACGGTGTTGTTCTCTGCCATCTTCGACATCATCATGGCGATCTGCGCTTCGCTGAAATTGGCGAAGCTGGATGCCAGTTGCTGACGCGCCATGGGGCGCATCGACGGCTCGACATCCTTCAGCATCGCCTCAATCGCGCGCTCCTGATCCGGGCGCAGCTTGGCAGCGCCACCCGTCTGGGCTTCGCCCGAGCTGGGAGACAGGAACACGGCGGCGAGGCAAACGGCGGCAAGCGGATACAGGAAACGCATCTTGTGGCTGCTGGCCTTTTCAACCGCTTGGGTCGACGGCATCGGCATTTTTTCCATAGTCATCGGAAGATTCTTTCTTCTCTTCTTGTTTTCAGCGCCGGAGTTTCTCCGTGTCGCCGGGGGAGGATTTCGGTCGCTAGCTTTTCTGGACCGGCATCTGCGGAATGAACGGAATATGCGGGCGATCAGGCGCAACGCCCGGCGACAGTGCGGCCGGGGCGGGTTCGCCCTTGGGGCCAAGCGACTGGATATAGGCGTAGATCGCCTTCAGATCCTTGTCGCTCATCGCCTTCAGGCTGGGCCACGGCATTGGCGGACGGCCTTGTCCCGCGCGCGCCAGCTCTATGAACTGCTGCTCGTCCATGTTGCTGAACGACAGGCGCAGGTTGGACGGATAGCTGACGCCCCAGGGGCCGGAGAAGCCAACAGAATCGCCCGTCAGCCATTCGGCCTCCCCAGGCGATGCGCCGTTCGTCATGGCGAAGCCCGGCGTATGGCAGTCATTGCAGCCGCCGATCTTCACAAGATAACGGCCGGCTTCGACGGGCGATGCGGCGGCGATGTGCTCGGCGCCGATAGCTGCTTCAGCTGCGGTTGGCGAGGCTGCCGCCGGTTTGCTGCAACCCTGCAGCGAGAGCAGACCCGCGATCACGATGAAGGCGGTGTGGGCGTAGATGTTGGTCCTGTGTGCAGACATGATTGCTTCCTTTGCCGGCGTGACCGCCGGTCTCTTGTTGGTTTGGCTTTTTGCTCGTTTCAGTATTTGCCGGCGTTTTTTCTGGGAGGCCGGTCAGGGTAGGCTCAGTGGTTCTGAACTCGTATTTTCATTCTTGTTTCCTCAGTGGTCTTCTTTGCCGTCAGGCTGATGCCTTGTTCTGTGCTTCGATCGCGCTGCGCCAGCCGTAGAAGCCAGCATGCACCTCGTCCCAGGTCAGCAGAGACTTCATCGTGTTCATCCAGCGGGTGACGTTGGCGAACGGACGAAGGTCGTAGCCGACCAGTTCACCGGCAGAGACAACGCCAGAGCCGAGATAGTCGGCGATGGTGATCTCATTTCCGCAGATGAAGGTTTTCGCGCCGATCCAAGTATCCAGCGCTTTCAGCCGCTTCGCGGCGCGCGGTTCGTGGAGTGCGATGAACTGCTGCTGCGCAGGTCCCGGCAGGCGGTAGTGCGCAAGCACGCGCGAATACACCAGGCCATAGACATAGTCGCGCATCAGGTAGGTGTTGAAGAAATCCATCACCTCGTTCACGCGCGCCCGGGCTTTCAGCTCTTTCGGGTAAGCGGGCGAGCCGGTGAGGTCCGCGAGATATTTGAGGATCGCCGAGCTTTCTGTCAGCACGAAGCCGTCATGCTCGAGCACGGGAACGGCCTGGTTCGGGTTCAGCCGCGTGAACCATTCCGTGCGGTTCTCGTCCGAGAACAGGTCATTGAGCTGGTAATCCAGCGGGATGCTGTTTTCGGATGCGAACAGGATGATCGGGCGACAGGTCGTCGATGCAGGATCGTAATGCAGACGAAGGACACCCGGCGCCTTCCAAGGAGGAGGGGGGGAGATGTTCCTGGAAGGGGCCGGGGGAGTCATCGGAGGGGAGTTTCTCGTACGATTTGGCGTCGTCTTCTTGAGTAGTCTTCTGCTTCGGTTGTGTCTTTCGACATCTGGTCCGTGACATTCAGGTACGGCTTGTCGCACACCCCCACAATCCGAAGTATTGCAGATCGATCTGCATTTATGCATAACGCAGCATGTTCGAATGGAGCGACCTCAGGCACTTTCTGGCGGTGGCAAGGAGCGGTAGCACCTTGTCTGCAGCCAAGATTCTCGGCGTTAACCAGACGACCGTGGCGCGCAGGGTTGCGGCGCTCGAGGAGGCGATCGGCGAGAAGCTGTTCGATAAAACCGCAGGCGGCTATCGCCTGACCGAGGTCGGTTCTGCGATGGTGCAGAACGCCGAACGGGTAGAGGCCGAAGCCGAAGCCTTCGCCCGGATGGTCGCCCAGCGGAGCCGGAAGCTGCTCGGCATGATCCGGGTTACCACCAACGACGTGCTGGCCGACTGTCTGCTGACGCCGTGGCTGCGGGAATTCACCCAGCGCTTTCCGGTGGTTCAGGTCGAGACGATCATCACGGATCGACGTCTCGATATCTCGCGTGGCGAAGCGGACATCGCGCTGAGGGCGAACACGTCGAAAGGTCCGGCCTTGGGCGATGGCGTCACTGTGCGGCGGCTGGCGACGGGCAAGTGGGGCGTCTATGCCTCGAAGAAATACGCGGCTGAGCAGGGATCTCCCTCCAACGCGCAGGAATTGGCGAAACATCCGATCATCGCAGGCGCTGGGGAACTCGCGCGGTTCGACCCCGCCTTTTTGCAGGAGGCCAAGGCGGCGGGCGCGGTCATCCGGCAGGCCTCGTCTTCCATCCTCAACATCGCCGGGGCCATACGCTCCGGTCTCGGCGTGGGCGGCATTCCATGCATGCTCGGCGAACTCGATCCGGAGTTGCAGCTCTGCTTCCTGTTCGACGAGGCCGACTATGACCTCACGCTGATCACGCGCGAGGAAATGCGGAATCTTCCCCATGTCCGCGCCTTCAACGATTTCATCGCTTCGCGCACGGCCGCTCTGCGGCATATGATCGAGGGACGGGTGCAGAACAGATAAGGCGCCACAACAAGACTGAGGGAGCGCGCGGTGGGATATTTTCGTCTGAGACAGATCGCCCTGGTGGCAAGCGATCTTGCCACGACCGAGAAGCAGATCGCGGATGTGCTTGGCCTCGAAATCTGTTTCCGTGATCCGGGCGTCGGCAAGTACGGCCTGCACAATGCGCTCTTCGCGATGGGCGGGACGTTCCTCGAAATCGTCGCGCCAACGCAGCCCAACACCGCCGCCGGCCGCTATATCGAGCGGCGCAAGGGCGATGGCGGCTACATGTACATCGTCGATTGCGATGACCTTGAACGCCGCCGCGAGCATTTCCTGAAGCATGGTGTGCGGCTGGTCGAGGATCTGAAGTCGAGCGAAGGCGCGCTGACGGGCGAGGCGCTGCACCTGCATCCGCGCGATACGGGCGGTTGCCTGCTGTCGGTGGATCGTCACTCACCGGACGGCGAGAATATGGGCGGCTCCTACAAATGGGCCGGGCCGGACTGGCAGAAGCATGATCGCTCGCCGGCGATCACGGCCATTGTCGGCGCCGGCATCCAGTCGACTGATCCGGAGGCGCTTGCTGCGCGCTGGAGCGAATTGCTGGAGCTGCCGGTGGGCAAGGCCAGCGAGGGCGATGCGCTGGAGATCAAATTCGATCAGGCCTTCGTGCGGTTCGGGCCGCTGCAAGATGATCGCGGCGAAGGCCTGCGGGCGGTGCATCTGAAGTGCAAGGACAAAGCGCGTGTTCTCGCAGCGGCCGACAAGGTGGGCGTCAATCGCGGTGAGAATTTCGTCGATCTCGTCGGCGTTCGCTTCGTGCTGGCGTAGGAGAATACGATGACGGTCTATCTGGTTGCCCAGCTCAAGTTCACTAATGTCGAAGCCTATCGGCGCTATCAGGCGAACTTCCCGGCGGTGTTCCGGGAGTTCGATGCGAAGGCGATTGTCGCCGACGAGGAGGTGAAAGTTCTCGAGGGCGACTGGCCACGCGACAAGCTGGTGATTCTGAGCTTTCCCGATGAGGCCGAGGCACAGCGTTTCTGGGCGTCGCCGGAATATCTCGGGATCGTCCAAGACAGGTTCGACGGCGCCGAAACGACAGTGGTGCTGGCGAAGGGCTTCGTGCCAAAAACCTAAAGCGTCCACACGCGCGCGGTCTGGATCGGGTGGTTCTCGATCTCGGTGGTGGTCTGCACCGAATATTCCGCCGCTTGCCGGAAAGCATCGCGCGGGAAATAGGTGCGGCCGGGATCGCCCGCATAGATCGTGACGCCGGCGGCATGGCAGCGTTCGAGGAAGGCGCGGAACATCTGCGCGGGGCGTTGCTCGTAGAAGACGTCAGCGGCGACGACGATGTCGAAATCGGGCGGCGGCGCATCGAGAATGCTGCCGGCGATATAGCGGATCGAAACGCCGTTCAGTTCGGCGTTGAGCGCCACGGCTGCTTCGCACATCGGGTCGATGTCGTTGGCGGTGACTTCGGCGGCGCCAGCCAGCGCCGCCGCGACGCCGACAAGGCCTGAGCCCGCCGCGAGGTCGAGCACGCGTTTGCCGCGTACTGCGTCGGGATGATCGGTGAGATAGCGGGCCAGCGCCTGGCCCCCGGCCCATGGAAAGGCCCAGAAGGGCGGATCGACATTGGCGGCGGCGAGATCCTTTTCCGTCGCCTCCCAGATCGGGGTCAGTTCGTCGGCCTGGTAGAGACGGATGGGCAGGGCGTGGATCTGCGCCACGCGGGTGTTGGCGCGGATAAAAGACTTCGCGTCCTCCAGCGTTGCGACGGCGCGCTTGCCTTGCACGTGATCCCTCTCCAGATTGCCGCTGCAAACCTTCCGGTGCAGATGGCTACGCCTAGCCGATAAAGCATCGGCTGACTTTCTTTCTTTTTGCTCCAGCGCGACGGACCGCACATGACCGATTTCACGATGTTCGATCTCAAAGTCACCGACGGCGTCGCCGTCGCGACGTTCAACCGGCCGGACAAGATGAACACGTTCACCCCGGTGGTGATGCGCGAGATGATCCAGCTGTTCGACATCACGGATGCGGACGATGCGATCCGCGCCGTTGTGATCACGGGATCGGGCCGGGCGTTCTGCGCCGGGGCCGAGCTTGGCGTCGCGGGCGGGGACACGTTCAACTATGCCAAGCGCGCTGCGGGCGACGAGATCATCCATAACGGCATCCGGCGCGACGGCGGCGGACGCGTGGTTCTGCGCATCTACCGCAGCCTCAAGCCGGTGATCGCGGCGGTGAACGGCGCGGCGGTGGGCGTTGGCGCGACGATGCAGTTGCCGATGGATTTCCGTATGGCATCGACGACTGCGAAGTTCGGCTTCGTGTTCTCTCGCCGGGGCATCACGCCGGAGGCTTGCTCCAGCTGGTTCCTTCCGCGTCTCGTCGGCGTGCCGACCGCGCTCGACTGGGTCTATTCGGGCCGTGTGTTCGATGCGGTTGAAGCGAAGGCCACCGGCTTCGTCCAGTCGCTGCATGAGCCCGATGCGCTGCTGCCGGCGGCGATGGAGCTGGCGCATCGCGTGACCGAGAAGTCCTCGCAGGTCTCGATCGCGGTTTCGCGGCAGATGATCTGGCGCATGATGGGCGCCGAACATCCGATGGAGGCGCACAAGATCGACAGCCGCGCGCTTCAATCCCGCGGCCAGTCGGCCGACGTGAAGGAGGGCATCGAGAGCTTCATGCAGAAGCGCGACGCAAAATTCCCGAACGGCGTGGCCCACGATTTCCCCGCCGAACTTTTTTCGAAGGAACCGGACTTCGAATAGCTAGATCGCGTCTGCTTCCTGATCGATGTCCGCCAGTATTTTGGGGGCGGGCGCTGTGATCGTGAAACGGACGCCATGGACCGTATCTATGGCGAGAGTTGCGTCGATCTTGGCGGTCATCATGTTGATGAGCTTTGATCCGAAGCCGCTTGGTTCGCTCTGGCTGATCGGCATTCCCACGCCGTTATCAGCGACGATCACCACGAGCTTGTCGTCGATGATGTTCGCCTTGACCTCGATTGCGCCCGGGCGGCTGTCCGGAAAGGCGTGACGCAGGGCGTTGACCACGAGTTCATTGACCGCGAGTAGCAGAGGCTGCGCCAGTGCCACGGGCGCCTGAATCTGTTCGACATTGACGACCAGGGCAACTGATCTGGGCCCGCCGGCCATAACGTGGAGCGACCGGCACATCGCGAGCAGGGCGGAGCCCAGGTCGATCACATCCTTGCCGCCGCTTTCTTGAAGCGCGTCGTGGATCTGGGCGATCGAGAGGACCCGCGTTGCGGCCGCGTTGAGGGCGTCTGCTGCGGCGGCGGTCTCTTCGCGGCTGGCCTGCACTCTCATCAGGCTGGCGACGATCTGCAGGCTGTTCTTGATGCGGTGATCGCCCTCATGAAGGAGCGTCTGGCAGCGTGATGCTTCCCGCTCGCTGCGTCGAAGGCGCTGCCTGAGCAGCCGTGTCTCGTTTCGTGAGTCGAATTTCCTGACCACCACCTGTGCGCTCCCCCGCCAAGCTTCGACTGCGGCTTCCCGATCCATTTTCATTTTTTGCTCCACCGCCGTCACCGGGATTGAAGCTAGGGGCGCCTATTAAGGAAGTCGGTGCACCAACCGACTCTTGGGTCTTCGATGATGTCGCACAGCCTGCGCATACGGCAGCGCCTGCTGATTTTCAGCCAGCTGATGGTGATTCCGAGCTTGATCTGACCTGCTCTTCCCCAAACAGGCGACGATATTCTCCGGCGACGGCCTCGCAGCATTCGCAGGCGGCATTCTCGAGGCCGACGCGATCGACGATGGTGATCCGGCCATGCTGATAGCGGATTACGCCAGCTTTCTGCAGCGTGCCGGCGGCCACGCTGACGGTTGAGCGCCGCACGCCGAGCATCACGGCGATCAGATCCTGGGTCAGTGACAGTTCAGCGACGCCGCTTCGGTCGTGCGCGCCGAGCAGCCAGCGTGCCAGGCGCTGGCCGAGTTCGTGATGAGCGTTGCAAGCGGCTGTCTGCGCAACCTGGATCTGGAAGAGGTGGGCGTAAAGCAGAAGCAGGTCACGGAAATGGGGGACGATGTCTGCAGCAGGCTTGAAGGCTGAGGCCGGCATGCGCAGAGCGCGGCCGCCGGTCTGGCACATCGTCTCGGCGAAGGAGGTATGGGCGCCCAGCGCGATTGAAACACCATCAACTCCCTCGGAGCCGATCAGGCCGACTTCGAGCGGGTGCCCGTCCGACAGGACGGCGAGCGCCGAGATGAAGCCCGTCTCGACGAAATAGACATGCTCGATGGGGTCGCCTGCACGGTGAAGGGTCTGTCCCATCTCAAGCTCAACCGGCGTGAGATGAGGCGCGATCACGTTAAACTCAGCTGCGGGCAGCAGACGGAGCAGGCGATTTCGGACGTTCTCTTGTTCGAGGGCGGGCATGAAGCTCCTGCGCGAAAAGGCGGGAGCTCGAACATCTCTCAGCCGGCCGTGAGCCAACGCGTGGCGGCCGATGGAGCGATAATGCTTCAGATTGAGGATAGCTCCAAATATTATGTTCGCTATCGAACAGAGTCTGTGCGCTACCGCACAGTGTACGCTGTCGAACAATCAGGTGACGCGCTTCAGCAGGACCGCATAGGTCTGCGGCTTGCCGTCTTCGCCGGTGAATTTCTGAACGACTTCAACGGTGCTGGCGTCGAGCTTCTTCCAGTGGAAGGCGCTGGGCGCATTGACCGGAGCGAAGGCGATGTAGCCGTCGGCGATGTCGGTGGCTTTCCAGCTGTACTCGCCCCAACGGGAATAGATGTCACCTTCCTCAAGCGTCAACGTGCTTGTGTCGCTGACGGTGGTGAAGGCGGCGTCAAAGCGTTGCGAGCGGAATTTTTCGGGCGAGGGAAAGTCATACTGCTCGTAGAAGGGCGCGCCGTCGGGGCCGATGCCCTGCCAGCGGCCTTCGAGGAAGGACAGCTTCGCGAGATCGCCCTGCGTGTAGCCGCCGGCCGTGGCGGCGCAGGCAGATGCAATGAGTGCGAAGGCGATGGTGAGCGCGCGGATCATTTCCGTTCAACCACCTTGATCGTGTCTGTCGAGTTGTCGCTGGCGTACGGATAGCCGGCGGTGATGACGAAGCGCTTGATGTTGCTGGCGGCTTCGTGGCGGTTCACGGAGGCGAGGATGTCGTCGAAGCTCTTGGGTTCTTCCGGTTCGAGATCGGCGTTGACGCCCCAGACGAGTGAGAGCTTGCGTGCGGTGGGCAGGCTTGGCGTGAGGGCGTGGATCGGTTGCTTCGGGCGCGTGGCGGAGACGCGCTGGGCCGATGAGCCCGAGCGCGTGAAGACGACAAGCGGGCAATCGAGATCGTCGGCAAGGTTGGACGCGGCGCGCGCGCAGGCGTCCGCCGTGGTGACGTGCGCGGGATTCGGGGCGGCCTGCGTTGACGGGTTTGCGTCGCGATCTGTTTCGATGGCGCGGATGATGCGGTCCATTATGGCGACGGCGGCGGTGGGGTGGCGGCCGACGGCGCTTTCGGCTGAGAGCATGACGGCGTCTGCGCCCTGATAGACGGCGGTGGCGACGTCGTTGGCTTCGGCGCGGGTGGGGACGAGGGCTTCGACCATAGATTCCAGCATGTGCGTTGCAACGATCACCGGCTTGCCGTGCGAACGCGCGACGCGGACGATGCGGCGCTGGGCGATCGGCACCTGCTCGGGCGAGAGTTCGACGCCGAGATCGCCGCGCGCGACCATTACGGCGTCAGACAGCGCGACGATGTCTTCGAGCTCATCGAGGGCGGCGGGCTTTTCGATCTTGGCTACGAGTGGCACGTGATCGCCGAAGACTTCGCGGGCCATGGTGAGGTCTGCGGCGCGCTGCACGAAGGAGAGAGCGAGGTAGTCGACGCCCTGGGAGAGCGCGAACTTGCCGTCTGCAAGGTCCTTCTCGGTGAGGGCCGGGATCGGGATCGGGCGGTTGGGAACGGCGATGCCTTTCCGGCTCATGATGCGGCCGGGGGCGATCGGGCGGGCGATGCGGTCTGCGCCGTCGACCTTCACGATGACCAGCATCATCTTGCCGTCGTCGATCAGCAGGCGGTCGCCGAGCTGGAGCGAGGCGACAAGTTCCGGGTGCGGGATCGGGATGATGTCGGGATCATTCGAAGTCTGGGCGGCGATGAGGCGAAGCTCGGACGACATGCGGACGTCGCACTGGCCGCCGCCGATATCGCCGACGCGGAGCTTGGGACCCTGGAGATCGGCGAGGATTGCGACTGGGTGGCCGTGAGCTTTCTCCGCCTCGCGGGCGGCGGCGATGCGGGCTGCGTGCTGTTCGTGCGTGCCGTGGGAGAAGTTGACCCGGAAGAGGTCGACCCCGGCGCGGAGCAGTTCTTCCATCTTGAGCGCCCCATCGCTGGCAGGGCCGAGTGTGGCGAGGATCTTGGTGCGGCGACGGATGGACGGCGTCATGGCGGGGCCTTTCGATTCGGGCGGACCATAACAGGTGTCGCGCAAGGCTCTATCGTCGTGTTGGTCATACGGAGGCATTCCCGGAAGCTGGGCTTTCGGGGTGGGGAGGGTTCTGGCTCTGGATAGTGAGGTGGAGGAGGGCCGCGCGGTTGCGCGAAGAGGCCCCCTCCGTCTTGCGCGCAAGGGCGCGCAATCCACCTCCCCCAGTGCTGCGCACTGAGGGAGGCAAGGCAATGGTGGTTTGCCTCCACCGCATGAAACGCGGGGGAGGTGGATTGCAGCGTAGCTGCAAGACGGAGGGGGCTCTGCTCCGCGCGCAGGCCTTCGGCGCGTTTCTGCGCGAGGCGTTCGTAGTCTTCGAAGCGCGTGACGAGGCGGCGGAAGCTGGTCCAGCAGGCTTGGGGCGTGCGGCCTGAGCGGCTGGCGGTGCGGTTGGGTGTGAAGTCCTTCGCGCGGGAGCGGATGCCTAGGATCTCGCAGGCTCTCAGATAGATCAGGAGGTCGAGCTTGGCGTGTGCGTCAGCGAGGCCCGCGGAGACGATCAGGCATTGGTTGGGGTCGTCTTCCATCCTGCTGATGGCTTCGTCGTTGTCGAAGAGGCGGAAGCCGGCGGCGATGATGTCGACGAGATTCGCCTCCACCGCCATGACGGGGCGGAGGCGCCAGAGAATCCAGAGGATGATCTGCTGCAGCTCGAACATGCGTTGAATATGGGCGCAGTCAGGTGGGGTGTGGGTTGGTGTTTCAGGTTGTCCCCCAGCAGAAAGTGCGGGGGCCGCTGTGTTGCAGCGGTTGGGAAATTTCAGGCCACCGGTTCTTTGGGCCGAGACCTGCGGGATCTGGCGCTTGTGGCTCTGAGTCCCGGCTTTCGCCGGGATGAGCGGGAGAGAGGGGGCGCTCTTTTTTCCGGAGGTGGGGCAGTCTAGTGGGAGTTCAGGAGAGACACATGCGGATTGCCGGGTTGATTGCAGTGTTCATGGTGCTGGGCGCCTGCGAGATGATGGAGCCGGACCATGTGGCGTTGCCGCGTGAGCCGGACGACATTCTGGCGCCTGCATGGGCCGAGCGGACCCCATCCTTCAGCGACATGATGAAAGTCTATCCGGAAGCGGCGCTGGATGCGGGGATCGAGTCGCTGGTGAAGCTGCCGTGTGTCGTGCTGGCTGACTGGACGTTCGCGTGCGAGCCGGGATGGGAAGAGCAGCCCGGATATGGATTCAGCGAGGCTGCGATCCGCGTGTCCAAGATTTTCGCGATCAGGAAAGACAACAGCTACGGCGTGACGCCCGGAGCGCGGGTGACGCTGCCGATCAGGTTTGTGGTCGGCTAGGCAGGCGCCCGGCAGCTTTGAGCGCTGATTCCGGTTGCGTGGCTCTCCGCTGTGCGCTACATACTGTGCGACGCACACTGTATGGGACATGGGATGCCGATCGGACCCGACATTATTGAGGCTTTGCGGCTGGAGCTGAGGCGGGGTTCGTTGATCCTTGCGGTTCTCGGAACACTGCGTTCCGAGAAATATGGCTACACGCTGAAGACCGAATTGGGAGAGGCCGGCGTCGATATCGACGAGGGCGCTCTCTATCCCATGCTGCGGCGGCTGGAGGCGCAGGGTCTGCTGACCTCCGAATGGCGCGAGGACGCCAAGCGGCAGAAGCGGTTCTACCGCCTCTCGGCCGATGGCGCGGCGGCGCTTGAACATCTCACACAGGAATGGCGCGGGATGAACCGCGCGCTTGAGCGGATTCTTGGCGGACCGCCAGCGGCGGCTGGCCTGAAGGAGGGACGGCAATGACCGATCACCTGGTCGAGGCTCACCTGAAATTTCACGACATGAATGCGCCGGACGATGGAGAGCGGAAAGTGAAGGACATGATCGCGCGCTATCTCGCGGCGGTGGAGCGGCGGCTGCCGGACGATGCGGCGAAGGACATCATCGCCGAGCTTCGCGAGGCCATCGACTCCCGGGTCGAGGCGAAGGAGGCGGAGCTGGGGCGCGCCGCTGGGGATGACGAGATCGCGGCTGTGCTGAAGGATTTCGGGCATCCGGTGGTGGTGGCGTCGCGCTATTCCGGGAACGATCACCTGATCGGGCCGGGCTATTATCCGTGGTTCTGGCATGTGCAGCGGATCGCTGTGGGCCTCGCGATCGCGATCGGGTTCGGCATCGTGACGATACGGGCGCTGGGTTCGGAAGAGCCTTTCAGGGCAGCGTTTCGCGGCATCGGGAGCGCGCTGGAGATTGCGCTGGTGACGTTCGGCGTGGTGACCGCGCTGTTCATCGCGGCGGAGCGCGGCAAGCTGGACATGAAGTGGGCGGCGAAGTGGGACCCGAAGTCTCTGCCGCGGGATAATGTGCGCCAGCCGCGGACGCTGTTCGAGAGCGCGTTCACGTTGGTGTTCGACATCGTCTTCCTGCTGTTCTGGGTGAAGGTCGTGCAGTTCCCGAACGAGATTCCGGTGCGGGATGGCGCCTCGGCGGCGCTGGCGTTCTCGCCGGCGTGGGATGTGGTTTACTGGCCGATACTGGTGCTGGCGGTCGGTGTGACGGTGGTTCACCTCGCTGACATTCTGCATCCGGCGTGGAGCAGGGTGCGGTCTGTGGTCAGCATTGCGGGGCATCTGGCCGGGCTGGGCATATTGTGGGTGTTGTACCAGTCGCAGCCGCTGATCGAGGTGACGCCGGTGGATGGCGCCGATCTGGATGAGATCGCCCGGGTTGTGCGGATGGTGTGGGGGATCGTGAACGTTTCGCTGGGGGTGGCGGCGCTGATCTGGGTGGTGACGATCGGGGTCGAGGTCTGGCGGCTGTTGCGGACGGCGCGGGCGCCTGCGAATCCTTCGCAGGTGGCCGCCTAGGCCTCGCTTGTCCGTCGCTCCGACAGAATGCTCACGAACAAACTGAGCGGCCGGTGGGCGCTTCTCTCGATATATTTATGTTCTGCCCCAGCGGCGCCTCGTTGTTGACAGTGTCACTCGATATATTTATGTTCTGCCCCAGCGGCGCCTCGTTGTTGACAGTGTCAATTGCGAGTAGGTTCCGCGCTGGAATCGGACAAAAATAAAACCCAGGGAGTTACCGTCCATGAAGAGGATCGCGTCAGCTGTCCTGCTGGCGAGCGTTTCTGTGCTCGGCCTGGCAGCATGCTCGAACGAGGCGCCGGCTGCCAAGCTGGTGGGCAATACGGTCGACAACTACATGCTGGCCGATGGGTCGGGCATGGGCCACATCCTTCGCTATGACACGCATACCCCGGCCGTCGTGCTGGCGTCGTATGTGAACGGCGATGAGACGTCGCGCGCGACCGCCAAGGCGCTGATGGCGCTGAAAGAGAAAAATCCGGAGCTGGTCATCCAGCTCATCAACTCGAACACGGCCGACACGCGCGCCATGATCGAGGCGGAAGCCAAGGAGCAGGGCATCACCCTGCCGATCCTGAACGACGAATTCCAGCTCATCGGCGCTTCGCTCGGCAAGGACGCCAGCGGCAAGTCGGTCGGCTTCACCTACACGGGCGAGACCGTGGTGGTGAGCCCGAAGGACTGGAAAGTGGTTTATCATGGCCCGGTCGAGTCGGCTGAAGCCGCTGTGACCGAGTTCGTCGCCGGCAAGCCGATCACCAACGCCGAACTGCCGGTGAAGGGCACGAAGATCGCGTATGCCGACAACTCGGCCTACTCGAAAGTCTCCTACACCAACGACGTCGCGCCGATCTTCCAGGCCAAGTGCGTCGAGTGCCACCAGCCGAACGGCGTCGCGCCGCAGATGCTGTACTGGAACAGCTATCAGCAGGTGAAGAACTTCGCGCCGATGATCCGCGAAGCGATCCGCACGGACCGCATGCCGCCGTTCGACGCTGACAGCCACTATCGCGCGTTCCAGAACAACGAGAACCTGACCGAGAAGGAAATCAAAACCCTGATCGGCTGGATCGATGCCGGCGCTCCGAGCGACCTGGCTGACGCTGCTGCCGACCCGCTGACGAAGGCTGCTGCCGGCCGTGAAGAATGGCCGCTGGGCAAGCCCGACCTCGTCGTCGACATCCCGTCGTATGACGTGCCGGCTGCCGGCGTTGTCGATTATCAGATCCCGGCGGTTGCGAGCCCGCTGACGGAAGGCAAATGGCTGAAGGCGACCACCTTCAAGGCCGGCAACCGTCAGGGCGTGCACCACATCCTGGCTGGCTGGCTGCCGAAGATGCCGGCCAACGGCCGCGGCTTCGACTGGAATATCTCGATGGGCGGTTACGCTGTCGGGTCGGAATCGAACCTCGCTCCCGACAAGTGGGCGACGTGGATCCCGGCTGGCGGCGCCATCTCCTTCCAGATGCACTACACGCCGATCGGCAAGGCCTTCACCGACAATTCGAAGATCGCCTTCTACTTCTCGAAGGATGATCCGGAACTGGTGAAGCGTCAGATCGTGATCGTCGATCCGTCGATCACCATTCAGCCGAACCAGGCTCGCTGGCATGAGACTGCCTATGTGCAGTTCCCGGCCGACGTTCAGATCACTGCCTCGCTCGTGCACGCGCACTATCGTGGCTACGCCTCGAAGCTGACCGCGATCTATCCGGACGGCAAAGAGGAAGTGATCCTCAACATGCCGCACTACGACTTCAACTGGCAGCGCGAGTACATCTACAAGGACCTGATCGAACTGCCGGCCGGCACGAAACTCGTCGCCGATTACTGGTACGACAACTCGAAGAACAACAAGGCGCTCTACGGCGACAACACCAAGACCCGGACGAACCCGGATCAGGAAGTTGTCTGGGGTGACCAGTCGTTCGAAGAGATGCTGTTCACGAGCGTCCAGTACCGCTGGAAAGACGAGACGGCGAAGAACCCGCGTGAAGACCTGCAGCAGCAGCTCCAGGCTTCGCGGATGCTGACCGCGGCCGACGACAACCGCGATGGCATGCTGCAGGAAGCCGAGATGAAGAGCCCGATGTTCCAGCCGGTCAAAGCCAACTTCGCTGCGATCGACACGGACAAGAGCGGCGCGCTTTCCTTCCAGGAAGCCGGCGTGGCTCTGAAGAAGATGATGGAATAGCGCTTCCGCGAGTCCGAAGGCCGCCGCGAATAGGCCCTTCGAACTTGCAGTCTGACTAAAGCGCCGGCCGGATCCCCCAAGGATCCGGCCGGTTGCGTTTTGGGGTTGGCGATCCGCCTTTCCCGCCTGCGGCGAGGAAGGACTTAAGCGGCGGGCTGTTCAGCTTCGACGAAGCCGGGCCATTGGCGCATGTACTGGACGAAGGCGGGGGAGAGGCCTTCGTTGGTAAGGTGCTCGATGCTGACGGGCGTTGCTGGCGAGGCGTAGGCCGGGTCTGCCTTCACACGCTCGACGAAGTCATGCCGCAGGATGGCGGCGCGGCCGATGACGACGAAGTCGCAACCGGCGTCGAGAACGGACTGGGCCTGCGGGCCGGTCATCACCTTGCCGGCGGCGCCGAGGCGGGTCTGACCGCGCGGGAGTTCGGTGAAGACGCTCATCAGCGTGCGGCCCTTGAACTCTTCTTCGTTGGGCTCCTTGGCGAAGTCCCACAGGGACATGTCGAGGAAGTCGATCTTCTGGCCGCGAAGGATTTCGGCGGCGACATCGCGGATCTCCGCGAGCTTCAGGCCGAAGCGTTCGGGCGAGAGGCGCAAGCCGAGCTGGAAGCCGGGCTTCGTGGCGGCGCGGATGCCGTCGATGATTTCGAGGATCAGGCGTGCGCGGTTCTCCAGCGAGCCGCCATACTGGTCGGTGCGGTGGTTGATCTCGGACGAGAGGAACTGCGCGAGAATGTAGCCGTGGGCGCCGTGGATCTCGACTCCGTCGAAACCCGCCTTCTCGGCGCGGACAGCCGCGGCGATGTAGGCGTCGCGGACGGCTTCGACCTCGGGGAGGGTGAGGCCGCGTGCGCCGGTCTTGGGATCGTCGGACGGGCAGACGGGCGTGCCGACGAGTTCCTTGGGCGAGCGGTTGCCGGCGTGGTGGATCTGGAGGGACGAGACCGAGCCGTTGGTGCGGAGGGCGCTGGCCAGGCGCGTGAGGCCGGGCAGGTGCTTGTCGTCGAAGGCGCCCAGCTGGCCGGGGAAGCCCTGTCCGACAGCCTGCACGTGGGCGGCGCACGTCATGGTCAGGCCGAAGCCGCCTTTTGCCCTGAGCGTGAGCCAGTTGAACTCGGCGTCGGAGAGGACGCCGTCGGGGTGGCTCTGCGTGTTGGTGAGCGGCGCCAGCATGAAGCGGTTCTTCCAGGTGGGGCCGTGGGCGAGGGTGAGGGGCTGGAAGAGGGACATGGGCGGCTCCGGTTGGGATCGTCGAAGTATGGGCGCGCGGGACAGGTCGCAAGTTAGCGCCGCTCAACTGTCATCCCCGCCGTGGCGGTAGAGAGGAGCCGGGAGCCACCGGAAGGCTGTTGGGGTGGGGTGAGTATGGAATGGCGCTGCGCGCTTCCGGGATGACAGGTCGGGCCGGGAGCGCCGGCCACGGGCCGCCCATACACAGCTTCCTTGGTGTAGCCGGGATTACGGACGCGGAAGGTCTGCCGCGCCGCGACGAAACGCCCGTGTTTGTTGATGAATTTGGCCAAAACCGCTTGTTGTCACACGGCGCCCGCGCGTGCTAGCAACCCGCGCGACGGACGACCGGAAGGCCACCCGTATCTACGTGGCTGATTTCACATCATTTTTGTCTCGAGCCCGGTGCGGGGGATTCGAGACGCTGGGGCGAGCAATTTGGCCGGTTCATCGACCACATCTGTAAGCGAAGCTGCCCAGCGCTATGCTGCCGCGGTATTCGACCTTGCGATCACGTCCGGCGAAGTCGACGCGGTCGATAACGGCCTGACGGCGCTGGCAAAAACGATCGAGGGCGATGTTGCTCTCTCGCGTGTGCTGAAGTCGCCGCTCCACAAGTCCGAAGAGAAAGCCGCTGTGCTCGCCGCGATCGGCGACAAGCTTGGCCTGCCGGACCTGGCAAAACGTTTTGTCGGCGTTGCGACGCTGAACCGTCGCGCGGGCGACATTGTCGGCGTGGCGAAGGCATTCGCCGAGAAAGCCGCCAAGCATCGCGGATCGAGCCGCGTTGTTGCGCGCGTCGCCAAGCCGATCACCAAGGAACAGACGCTCGACATCGAGAGCGCCATCTCCAAATCGCTGGGCCGCACCGTGTCGGTCGACGTTGAAGTCGACCCCGCGCTGATCGGCGGCCTGCAGCTCAAGATTGGATCGAAGCTGGTCGACAGCTCCATCCGTACGAAACTGAACAACCTGACGAACCTCATGAAGGGGGCCTAGCCTCATGGACATCCGCGCCTCGGAAATTTCCGACATCCTGAAAGCCCAGATCAAGAATTTCGGCGCTGAAGCCGAAGTCTCCGACGTCGGCCAGGTGCTGTCGGTCGGCGACGGCATCGCCCGCGTTCACGGCCTCGACAGCGTCCAGGCCGGCGAGATGGTGCAGTTCGAGTCGGGCGTTAAGGGCATGGCCCTCAACCTCGAGCGCGACAATGTCGGCGTCGTCATCTTCGGCGACGACCGCGGCATCAAGGAAGGCGACAACGTCAAGCGTACGCAAGAGATCGTGGCCGCCCCGGTGGGCAAGGGCCTGCTCGGCCGCGTGGTTGACGCTCTCGGTGAACCGATCGACGGCAAAGGCCCGCTGGTGAATGTCGCCGAGCGCCGTCGCGTCGACGTGAAAGCCCCCGGCATCCTGCCGCGTCAGTCGGTGCACGAGCCGATGTCGACCGGCATCAAGGCCATCGACACGCTGGTTCCGATCGGCCGTGGCCAGCGCGAGCTGATCATCGGCGACCGTCAGACGGGCAAGACCGCTGTCGCGATCGACACCATCCTGAACCAGAAGGCGATCAACGCCCGCGGCAACGAGAAAGAAAAACTCTACTGCATCTACGTCGTCATCGGTCAGAAGCGTTCGACCGTCGCCCAGGTCGTGAAGTCACTCGAAGAGCGCGGCGCGCTTGAGTACACGATCGTCGTGGCTGCTACGGCCTCCGAGCCGGCCCCGCTTCAGTACATCGCGCCGTTTACGGGCTGCACGATGGGCGAATGGTTCCGCGACAACGGCATGCACGCCCTGATCATCTATGACGATCTGTCGAAGCAGGCCGTCGCCTACCGTCAGATGTCGCTGCTGCTGCGCCGCCCGCCGGGCCGCGAAGCCTACCCGGGCGACGTGTTCTATCTCCACTCGCGCCTGCTCGAGCGCGCCGCGAAACTG
The DNA here is from genome assembly GCA_036795465.1 of Hyphomonadaceae bacterium. GTDB lineage: Bacteria > Pseudomonadota > Alphaproteobacteria > Caulobacterales > Hyphomonadaceae > UBA7672. Next base: position 21,157 of record DAIRES010000002.1, on the reverse strand, counting down.
AACAAGGACCATGGTTCGGGCTCGCTGACGGCGCTGCCGATCATCGAGACGCAAGCCAACGACGTGTCGGCCTACATCCCGACCAACGTGATCTCGATCACGGACGGCCAGATCTTCCTCGAGACCGACCTGTTCAATTCGGGCATCCGCCCGGCCGTGAACGTTGGTCTGTCGGTGTCGCGCGTGGGCGGTTCGGCCCAGGTGAAATCGACCAAGCAGGTTGCCGGCACGATGAAGTCGGAACTCTCGCAGTATCGCGAGATGGCTGCCTTCGCGAAGTTCGGTTCGGACCTCGACGCGACGACGCAACGCCAGCTCAACCGCGGCGCCCGCCTGACGCAACTCCTGAAGCAGCCGCAATACTCGCCGCTGCAGACGGAAGAGCAGGTCGTGGTGATCTACGCCGGTACGCGCGGCTATCTCGACAAGATCCCGACCGACGCGGTCGTGCGCTTCGAAGCCGAACTGCTGCGCCACATCCGCGCCGACAAGCAGGCTCTGCTGGCGGACATCCGCGACCAGAAAGACATCTCCAAGAATGGCAAGGACGGCGGCAAGATCGAAGACGCGATCAAGTCGACGCTCGAAGCCTTCTCGAAGACCTTCGCGTAACCCGGACAGCTTGAGGACAAGGCATAGCCCATGCCCAGCTTGAAGGAATTCCGCCTCCGGATCGTCAGCGTGAAGTCCACGCAGAAGATCACCAAGGCGCTGCAGATGGTGGCTACCGCCAAGCTGAAGCGTGCGCAGGAAGCAGCGCAGGCTGCCCGTCCGTATGCGACGCGCATGGCTGCGGTGATCGCCAACCTCGCATCGGGCGCGGCCGCCGGCGGCGGACCGAAACTGATCGCGGGCACGGGATCGGACGACGTTCACCTCCTGATCGTGCTGACCAGCGAGCGCGGCCTGTGCGGCGGCTTCAACACCAACATCGTCAAGATGGCCCGCGCCGAAATCCGGCGCCTGCAGGCGGCCGGCAAGACGGTGAAGATCCTGACCATCGGCAAGAAGGGCGCTGACGCCCTGAAGCGCCAGTATGGCCCGCTGATCGTCGGCCATATCGACCGCAAGTCCGAGCGTTCGGTTACGGCGGAAAGCGCTTCTCGCATTGCATCCGAGATCACCAGCCGGTTCGACCGGGCGGAGTTCGATGTCGCCACGCTGGTGTTCGCACGCTTCAAGAACCTGCTGACGCAGATCCCGACCGCTCTGCAGCTGATCCCGGCGAAGGCGCCGGCGGATGCGCCGAAGGTCGACCTGCAGGGCGCACGTTACATCTACGAGCCGAGCGAAGAAGCGATCCTCGAGACGCTGCTGCCGCGCTATCTGGGCACGCAGCTTCTGTCGGCGCTGCTGGAAACCGAAGCCGGCTTCCAGGGCGCGCAGATGACCGCCATGGACAACGCGACACGCAACGCGGGCGACATGATCAAGTCGCTGCAGCTGCGCTACAACCGCGCCCGCCAGGCTCAGATCACCAAAGAACTCATCGAGATCATCTCGGGCGCTGAAGCGCTCTAACGAACATTACGACAGACCAGAGGCCGAACATGAGCACGAAAACCGCTACCAACGTGAAGGGCCGCGTAAGCCAGGTCATCGGCGCCGTCGTCGACGTCGAGTTCGACGGCCACCTGCCGGCCATCCTGAACGCGCTCGAGACCACGAACAACGGCACGCGCCTTGTTCTGGAAGTCGCGCAGCACCTTGGCGAGAACGCCGTGCGCACGATCGCGATGGACTCGACCGAGGGCCTGACCCGCGGTCACGAAGTCAAGGACACGGGCAACGCGATCTCGGTGCCGGTGGGCGAGGCCACGCTGGGCCGCATTCTCAACGTCATCGGCGAGCCGATCGACGAAGCCGGTCCGGTTGACCGCACCACGCTCCGCGGCATCCACCAGCCCGCTCCGTCCTTCGTGGACCAGAAGCCGGTGCCGGAAATCCTGCCGACGGGCATCAAGGTCGTCGACCTGCTGTGCCCGTACGCCAAGGGCGGCAAGATCGGCCTGTTCGGCGGCGCCGGCGTGGGCAAGACCGTTCTCATTCAGGAACTGATCAACAACATCGCGAAGGCTTACGGCGGCTACTCCGTGTTCGCCGGCGTCGGTGAACGTACGCGTGAAGGCAACGACCTCTACCACGAGATGGTGGAGTCGGGCGTGAACCAGGCTGGTGGCGGCGGCACCTCGCGCTGCTCGCTGGTGTTCGGTCAAATGAACGAGCCGCCGGGCGCGCGCGCTCGCGTCGCTCTGACGGGTCTCACAATCGCTGAAAACTTCCGCGACCAGGGCAAGGACATTCTCTTCTTCGTCGACAACATCTTCCGCTTCACGCAGGCGGGTTCGGAAATGTCGGCGCTGCTCGGCCGTATTCCTTCGGCGGTGGGTTACCAGCCGACGCTCGCGACCGACATGGGCGCGCTGCAGGAACGCATCACCTCGACGACCAAAGGCTCGATCACCTCGGTGCAGGCCATCTACGTTCCGGCCGACGACTTGACCGACCCGGCCCCGGCCGCTTCGTTCGCCCACTTGGACGCGCAGACCGTTCTCAACCGCGCGATCTCGGAAAAGGGCATCTACCCGGCCGTCGACCCGCTTGACTCGTCGTCGCGTATTCTCGACCCGAACGTTGTCGGTCAGGACCACTATGACACCGCGCGCGGCGTTCAGGAGATCCTGCAGAAGTACAAATCGCTGCAGGACATCATCGCCATTCTCGGCATGGACGAACTGTCGGAAGAAGACAAACTGGTCGTGGCGCGCGCCCGCAAGATCGAGCGCTTCCTGTCGCAACCGTTCTTCGTGGCTTCGCAGTTCACCAACCTCGAAGGCCAGTTCGTCGACGTTAAAGACACGGTGCAGGGCTTCAAGGAAATCCTCGAAGGCAAGCACGACGACATCCCGGAACAGGCGTTCCTGATGTGCGGCAAGATCGACGACGTGATCGCCAAGGCGCAGAAGATGGCTGCCGAAGCCGCCTGATCTTTCGATCAGTCGAAAAGTTCGAAACAGGCGCGGAGCGATCCGCGCCTGTTTTTGTTTTGCTGCAGCGCGTCTTGTCCGGGGCGAGATGACTGCTAGCGTGCGCCCACCTTGGGAGGGACACATGATCCGCGCATCTGCTATCGCATCCGTACTGTTGCTCGCATCGTGCGCTAGCGTGGAGTCTCCGCCGAGGACAGCGCCGTATGGCTCGGCGTCCACTGGCCTCACGCCGCAGGAGGTCTCGGCGGGGTTCGTGGTCGCTGTGGTCGAGGGCTGCGCAGCGGCGGCGGAGGCGGGCAAGCGCCTGGAGCAGCTGGGCAGCGACAAGATCGTTCGCGAAACCGGCCCCACGATGATTCCGCTGAAGCCCGGCGCGACCGCGTGGGCGCCGATTCCCGGGCAGGGGATCGTGACGATCGAGGAGGAGGCGGACGGCAAGTGCAATGTGTCCGCCTATGGCCCGCCGGTCAGCGCGACGTTCGACGCAATCGTGAGCGCATTACGCGCGAAAGGGTATGCGCCGCAGCCGATGCCGGAGGGCGGACCGAAATTCTACCAGCACAGCCTGACGCTGACGCCGAACGGTCGCACGGTGAACGTCATGCTGATTGGCAACGATCCCGGCGCGGCGAGCATGCGCTCGCGCTTCAGCACTCTGGGAGCGTTCGTTACGGTGAAGTGACCTCAGGCGATTACGCGCGCGCCGGCAAGATGCGCGCCTTGTTTCGCCGACGGTCTCCGATAGCGTGATGCCGTCTGGAGGGACGCAATGAAACGACGGTTGGTGACCTTGTCGGCGGCGCTGATGCTTGCAGCGTGCGCCACGGAGCCTCGCCCGCAGCTGGCTTACGGTCTGAGCCCCGGGGATGTTTCGAGCGGCTTCATCATGTCGGTTCTGGAAGCCTGCGTCGTCGCGGCGGAAAGAGGCGTGACGCTCGATCAGATGGGGAATTACAGAATTCTTCGCGACACCATCCGCAGCACGGCGAGACCGCCCAAGCCTGGTTACACGGCCTGGGCGCCTGGGCTGGGCCAGGGGATTGTCGAGATCGAAGACGGGCCGGGCGGGTGCGATGTGGCGGCCCATGGCGCGGCTGTTGAAAGCACATTCGACGTAGTCGCCGGCGCTCTGCGGGCGAGGGGCTATAGTCTTGAGACTCCGGAGCCATGCCAGCCCGACTTCATCAAGCGCGAACTCAGGACAAAGACAGCGAACGGCAGGAGCGTGAGGGTGGTGCTGACCGGGAATGAGCCCGGCGCTGCAGGTGCTTCGTCGCAATTCAGCGCATTGTCAGCGGCTATCACGTCGACCGCGCCCTGACGGCGTGAGCGCGCCGCTGGCGGCGGGAGGCGGGCGCGGCTAGTCTGGAGTTGTTCCAGGGAGCGATGCGATGAGAGTTTTCTCGGCCGCTGTTATGGCATTGATGTTTGCAGCGCCCGCGCACGCGCAACGCGATGCGGTGTCACCTGACCTGTCGCCTGAGACCGCGGCGGGTGTGTTCCGGTCGGCGGTGATGGATGTCTGCGTGCCGGCAGTGACGCGCAATGGCGTGAGTGCGCTGCCCGCCGCGCAGCAGGGAAAGCTGCGGCCAACCCAGGATGCCGAGACCCGCAAGCAGGCTGGCGCTGGGCCTGACGAGACTGTGTGGGATGTTGTTGGCGGCAAGGGCGTCGTCACCCTGCGCGAGAAAGCAGGGCGGTGCGTGGTATCGGTTTACGGCCCTCCGGCGGGCGCGACGGTTGCGGCTGTTGCTGGTGTAGCAAGCGATGCCGGTTTCAGGACGGAGGGCTACCGCTTCTGGCAACCCGAACAGCCGGAAAATATCGCCGCGAACATGACGCGCGCCGGATCTGATTCACCCGACGGGAAAGGCGTCGCCATACGGGCGGAGGGCGCCAATCCCGGAGCGCCTGGCCATCAGTCACGCTTCAGTGTTGTCACGGCGACCGTGACGCGGGCGCAGTAAAAAGGCAGGCGCGCGGACGGCGCATGGGGAACAACATCATCCTGCTGGCCTGGGCCGGAGCTGTGCTCTGGCCGTTGGCAATTCTGTTCGGGCTGTGGCGCGGCGTGAAGCGGGGGCGTGGGCCGGGCTGGCTCGGATGGACCGCGATCGTCGTGGTGACGGCGGCGTGGGGGCTCGGCATCCGCGCTTTCCTGTGGGAGCCGGAGACGCTGGTGGTGCGCCGCGTGGAGGTGGTGAGCCCGATGTGGACGGGCGAGCCGCTGCGGGTGGGCGTGATAACGGACACACATTCTGGCGCGCCGCATATGAGCCCAGCGCGTCTCGAATCCATCGTGCTCGAAATGAATGCGCAGCGGCCAGACATCATCCTCCTGCTGGGCGACTATGCTGGCCGGCACGAGCCCGCGGCGCAGCGCAGCGACGTGGAACGGTCAGAGGTTCTCAGCGGTCTGCCCGTGCTGGGTCAGCTTCGCGCGCCGCTGGGCGTGTGGTCGGTGCTGGGCAATCATGACTGGTGGTATGACGGCGAGGCGATCGAGAAGGGTCTGCAGGCGGCGGGCATTCGCGTGCTGGAGAATACGCGGGCACGCATTGAGCGGCCGGGCGGGGCGTTCTGGCTGGGCGGGCTGGCGGATTATGAGTCCATGCGGGCCAAGCCGTCCTATGGGGCGACGCTGGACGGGCTGGAGGGGGATGATCCTGTGGTCGTGATGTCCCACTGGCCGGATGCGTTTGCGACCGCGCCGGACCGGGTGGCGATCACGTTTGCGGGCCACAGCCATTGCGGGCAGGTGAACCTGCCCGTTTTTGGACGGCTGATGCATGCCTCGCCGGGCTCGGAGAAGTGGCCGTGCGGGCTCTACAGCAAGGGGCAGGGGCGGCTTTACGTGAGCGGCGGGGTGGGGGTGTCGATTGTGCCGGTGAGGTTCAACCAGCCGCCCGAAATCGCCGTGGTAACCTTGCGGGCGGATTAGCCAATTAGCCGCCTTTACAGGGGTTTCAGGCCTGATAGACCGGCGCGCGATAGAGGATTTGTCCTATGGCTGACACGCTCAATTTCTCGCTGGTTTCGCCTGAGCGCGAGCTGTTCTCGGGCGAAGTGAACCAGGTCGATGCTCCGGGCGTCGAGGGCGAGTTCGGCGTGTTGCCGAAGCATGCCCCGTTTATGACCGTGCTGAAGCCGGGCGTGGTTCGCATCCATGAGGCTTCGGGCGTGACCCCGGTGTTCGTGCGTGGCGGCTTTGCCGACGTGACGCCGGCCGGCCTGACCATCCTTGCTGAAGAAGCCGTGCGGCTTTCGGATGTGGATGTCGGCTCGCTCGACGCGGAAATCGTCAAGGTGAAATCCGATGCCAACGATCCGGGCGATGAAGTGCGCCGCAAGCGCGCGTCGGAACGTCTGGCGTATCTGGAAGCCCTGCGGGCGGCTGTCGGTTCGTCGACGGCTCACTAACCTGGCTGAATCGCAGGGTGCATCAAGATGCACCCTACAGGTGTGTCGCGAGCGCTAGATCTCGCTCCACTTCGCGAAGCGTTTGACCACTTCAGCATAGACGGCTGACTTGAACGGGATGACGAGGCCGGGGGCTTCGTCGAGCCGCGCCCATTTCCAGGCATCGAATTCCGGCGTGTGGTCGTCGAGCCGGAAATCCGTGTCAGAGCCGGTGAAGCGGTAGGCGAACCATTTCTGGCGCTGGCCGAAATAGGGGCCGGTCAGCTTCGCCTTCAGGGCAGGTGGGAAGTCGTAATAGAGCCAGGGCTCCAGCTCTTCGAGCAGTTCGACATGCTTCGTGCTGATGCCGGTTTCCTCACCCAGCTCGCGCAGGGCGGCGATGGCGGGCGTCTCGCCGCGGTCGATCCCGCCTTGCGGCATCTGCCAGGCGTAGCGCGCATCGTCCTTGCGCACGCCAGCGCGACGGCCGAGCCAGAGATGGCCCTTCTTCGAGAAGATGGCGAGGCCGACATTGGGCCGGTACAGCGAGGGATCGCGCCCGCCCTGTTCGGGGTGGGCGTCGTAGGTCACGGCTTGGCAGCCCGCGTCTCGACGCCAGCCGAAGCAGAAGCCGGGGCGAGCTGATAGCCCTTGGCTTTCAGGCCTTCCGCCCAGATGCGGAACTGTTCGATCGTGACCGGGTAGGCGAAGCCGACGCCGATTGCCTTGCCGTTCTGGATGGCGAGGGCTTCGAGGGCCAGCAGTTCGCGGTCGATCGCATCGGCCGAGAGTTCGGCGTCGACGATGCGGTCGGCGACGGTGAAGTCGAGGCCGGTCTGGTTGGCGGCTTGCGGCAGGACGGAGCGCGCAGCGGCGCCATCGTGCAGGAAGAGCAGGCCGCGATCCTTGAGCGCTTTCATCACCGGCGTTGCGGCGGCGGCGTCTGTGGCGAAGCGGGCGCCCTGATAGTTGGTGACGCCGAAATAGCCGGTGGCCTTGCCCATCAGGATGTTGAGGCGGCGCAGGTTCTCTTCCGGCTTGGCGCTGGTCAGCAGCGTCTGCGGGCCGGAATCGACGTTCGGATAGTCATAGGCTTCCATCGGAAGCTCGAGCAGCACTTCGTGGCCGGCGGCGCGGGCGCGGTTGATCCAGCCCTGCAGGTCGTTGGCGTAGGGCACGAAGGACAGCGTGACTTCCGGCGGCAGCTCGTTGATGGCGGCCAGCGTGTGTTTCTGCGTCATGCCGAGGCCGCCGACGATCAGCGAGACGCGCGGCGTGCCGGGCGTGGCGATGAAGGGGCGGGCATAGGCTTCGGCGGGCGTGCGGCCATCCGGGCCGACCTTCGGCAGGTCGCCAGCGGCGGTGCGTTCGAAATAGCCGGAGATCGGCGCACGCGGCAGGGCGGTGGGCGCGTTGACGGCGTTGGTCGAAATCTCGGTGACGGTCATCGTGGCGGCGCCTTCGCCATCGCCGCCGTCTTCGGGGAGGGCGTCGCCGTATTCAACGCCGAGGCTCGGCTCGCCAGCAGCATGAGCATCGAGCGCTTCGAGAGACGAGCGGTTCTTCAGCAGCGGCGGCGGGCCGTTCTGTTCGGAATACAGGGCGAGTTCGATGCGGGGTCCGCCGGCATCATCGTCGCCGAAAAAGAACGCCGCGCCGACAGCGCCGGCAGCGAGTGTTCCGAACGCGGCGATGCTCAGTGCGAACTGGCTGAGACCAGTGCGCAGAACCGACCCATCGGCAGCCCGTGACGCAGACATGCAGATCCTCACATACACCCCGGCCCGAACGGCAGAGTCTTGGCCCTCTAATGTTAAGAACGCGGTAACGCCGCTGCGGCGGTTTGGCCCTGTTACAGCTGTAAACGTTGGGGAATTCGGGGTTTGGGCAAGGTTTGGACAAGACCGCCAGCGCAAAAGCAAAAGGCCCGGCTTGTGGCCGGGCCTTTCGGACTTCTGGACTTGCCAGCCTTACGGCGTGGCCGGGGCAGGCGCGGGAACCGCAGCTGTGGTCTGCGGTTTCGGCACGGCCTTGCCGGCCTGGATAAGGGCGACGGCCTGATCGAGCTGATAGTCTTCGCCCTTGTAGTCGGCCGGCGGCATGTCTGCCGGTACGTGCGGCGGCCTGCGCTCTGCGCCCTGGTCGTTTTCGAGCGCGTGGGGCAGAGCCGACTCGCTGTAGCGGGCGGCGCGCGTCTTGAGGTCGGCGATGTCCTTCTCGGACAGGCGGACCTGGGCGACTTCAACGTCAGGCTCGATGCCGGAACCCTGGATCGATTTGCCCGACGGCGTGTAATAGCGCGAGGTCGTCAGGCGCATCGCGCCCTTGTTGGGCCCGAGCGGCAGGACGGTCTGCACCGAACCCTTGCCGAAGGAGGTGACGCCCATGATGACGGCGCGTTCGCGGTCCTTGAGGGCGCCAGCGACGATTTCGGCGGCGGAAGCTGAGCCGCCATTGACCAGCACCACGATCGGAACGTTCGGGTAGCGGTTGGCGCGCACGGCGTTGTAGCGCTTGCTGTCGGTGTCGTGACGGCCACGGGTGGAGACCACCTCGCCGCCATTGACGAAGCGCGATGTCACTTCGATCGAGGCTTCGAGCAGGCCGCCGGGGTTGTCACGCAGATCCAGCACGAGGCCTTTCAGCGGGCCCTTGCGGGTGGCTTCCAGCGCGCGGTCGAGCGCTTTCACGGTCTGCTCGTTGAAGGTGGTGATGCGGACATAGCCGACATCGCCGACCATCTTCTGCTTCACGACTTCGGGCCGGATGACTTCGCGGGTCAGGCTGACGTCGAATGGTTCGACACCTTCGCGAACCACCGTGACGGAAATGGCGGAGTTCACGTCGCCGCGCATCTGTTTCACGGCGTCGTTCAGCGGCAGGCCGACGATCGACTTGCCGTCGATGGCGGTGAGGAAGTCACCTGACTTGATGCCGGCGCGATAGGCGGGCGTCCCGTCCATCGGCGAGACGACTTTCACGAAGCCGTCCTGTGCAGTGACTTCGATGCCGAGGCCGCCGTATTCGCCGGAGGTCTGGGCCTGCATGTCCTTGAAGTCTTCGGGATCGAGATAGCTGGAGTGCGGGTCGAGCGAGGCGAGCATGCCGTTGATCGCGGCTTCGATCGCTTCGGACTCGTCGAATTCCGTGACGTAGTTGGCCTGCGCCTTGGCGACGATCTCAGCGAACAGTTCGAGCTGCTTGAAGGTCTGGGCTCGCTTCTCGGAAGCGTTGCCATTGGTCGTGACGGCGAATGCCGTGAAGCCAACTCCGGCTCCAACGAGACCCGCGCCGGCGATCGCGCCCAACAACCACTTGCGCATGTCGCGCTGCTCCTCTGACAATGTCCCGCGATCCTTACTCTGACGTCATCCGCGCGAAGTTCAACATACAATGACGCTCTGGCGGCTCACTTTCCGCACTACCGTTCGTCGCAGCCCGGTGGCTTCAGGTTCTGGGTCCCAGCCATTTCTCGGGATCTACAGGCTGACCCTTACGTCTTACTTCCAGATAAAGTTCTGGAGATGGCGACTTCCGGTCAGCCATGCGGCCTATGGGTTCGCCCGCCAGCACCCACTGTCCCGCTTCGGGAAACAGCGCATCGAGGCCGGAAACGACCACCAGAACGTCGTTGCCCACGTCCAGGATGGCCATCAGGCCGTAGGACCGGAACACGCCCGAATACTGCACCCTTGCATCGAGTGGGGCTATCACCTGCGCGGCAGGGCGCGTGGACAGCGTGAGCCCCTGCTGCTTTTCGCCATCCACGGTCTGACCGAAACGATGCAAGCGTGTCCCGACGGCAGGTTGCAGCGGGGCGGTGATCCCTGCCGACGGTCGGGCGGCGACCGCCGCAGGCGGCCTGGCTGGTTGGGTTGCTGAAGGTTTGCCTGCGCCTGGCTTGGCGGGCGTGGGCTTCACGGGCGGCTTGCCGGCCGAAGGTTTCATGGAAGGCTTGGCAGGCGCTGATTTCGCCAGGCTGTCGAGCAGTTCGCGCAGGGTGTCTGCTTCGGTTGCGAGGCGTCTTGTCTCGGCGCGTGCGGCTGCGGTTTCCGCATCCAGCGTGGCGGAGGCGCGGCGCTTCTCTTCGGCCAGCGCAGCGATCTCTTCGCGGCGGGCGGCGAGCGCGCCCGTGGCGGACGCGAGATTGGTTTGCTGGGCGCGTGTTTCGGCGGCGAGACGATTGAGCGTCTCGATCTGCGATTTCAGTTCGGTGGCGCGCCTGGACAGGGCGGGCGCTGCGTCCGACATCAGGATGGCGGCGCGGACGGCGGCGGCGCTGTCTTCAGGGCTGGTGGCGAGGGCGGGCGGGCGGCGCGATCCAAACGTCATCAGCGCGGCGAGCAGATCATCCAGAGCGGCCTGATCGGCGGAGAGTGAGGAACTGGCGGTTTGCGTCTCGTCGGCGAGGATCATCAGCTGCTCTTCGGCCGCGTAGGCGGCTTCTTCGCGGGCGGTGGAATCTGCGGCGGCGGCTATCAGGTCTGCGTCGATATCGCCAAGGTCGCGGGCCGCGGCAGACGAGCGGGCCTCAAGCGTGCGTAATCGGGCCACGGCGGAATCGCGAGCGGCCTCGGCGCGCTTCAGGTCATCCTGGGTAAAGCTCTTCGGCGCCGCGCGGGACTGAGCCAGCGCGGGGGTTGCCAGAAGCATGAGGGCGAGGGCCAGCCTGCGCATCATTCACGGTGGTAAGGTGATCCGGCCTCGATCGAAAGGGCGCGATAGACCTGCTCGGCGATCATCACGCGGACAAGGCGGTGGGGCCAGGTCTGGATGCCGAAACTGATGGTGTGACGGGCTGCGGCGGCGATCGCGGGCGATGTTCCGTCGGCGCCGCCGATGACAAAGCTGACGGCATCCTCGCCGGCATCGCGCCAGCGGGCCAGGCGTTTGGACAGGTCCTGTGAACCCCACGCTTCGCCGTGCTCGTCGAGGCGGATCAGGATGCCCTGTCCGTGCTTCGCCAGCAGGCGCGTGCCCTCGTCATCCTTTGTGCTGGACGGGATCTCGATTTCCTCGACGGCGCGATAGCCGAGCGACTTCCCGCTCTTTTGCGCGCGCGTGAGATAGTCGTCCACAAGCTCGCGCTCGGGTCCGTCCTTCATGCGTCCTACGCAGAGGATACGGATGCGCACGTGGGGCGCTCGCGCCTAGTTGGCGGTAGCGGCGCGCGCGGTCGGCGGGGCGTCTGACGACCAGATGCGCTCAAGATTGTAGAACTCGCGCACTTCGGGGCGGAAGATGTGGACGATGATGTCGCCCGCATCGATCAGCACCCAGTCGGCATTCGGCAGGCCTTCGACACGGACCGTGCCGACGCCCACTTCCTTCAGCTTGCGCGAGACGTGGTCCGCCAGCGCGGCGACGTGACGGGCCGAACGGCCGGAAGCCACGACCATGGCGTCGGCCATCGGCGATTTTCCGGCGAGCGGGATGTTGAGAATGTTCTCGGCCTTGTCGTCGTCGAGCTGCTGGGCGACCAGGCGGGCCAGTTCGAGCGGATCGGGTGTGGCCGGCTTGGGCGGGGTGGCGGCCGGTTTCGAGACTGAACTCTTGCCGGTCTTGGAGCTGCGAACTGCGGGCAGGGCGGATGTCCTTAGGTTTCTGAACGTCGCGGAAGCTACCACGTGGGGGCGCGACCGGCGAGGAAAAAGGGCCGTTAACGCCATTGCCGAAGGAGGTCGGGGTTACAGCTTCCTGAGGGAGCTGAATTCCAGCTCGCATTTAACAAGCCTTGGTTGGGCTAGAAAATCTAAAGCCAAGTAATACTACCTGATTAGTCGTGTTTAAGGTTGTCTGTTTGTGAAGGGCGCGGGGATTGCTGCGCTATGCATGAGGACGGACCATGACGCGCGTTGTCGAAACTACACGGTATCAGTCGAGTAACCGTTTTGGCCACGGAATTTCCTTTGCTGCACTTGCGTTGCTCTCGGCCGCGCCGGCTTTTGCCCAAGCAGGTCCCGATGCGCCAGTTCCGCAGGAAACCGTAGCCAACCCGGCTGGTCCGAGCGCCGATGACCAACAGGCTGTGCCGGCCGCCATCCAGCCGGGCGACCGGGTGATCGTGACGGCCCGCCGTGTCGAGGAAGACGTCCAGGACGTGCCGATCCCGGTGTCCGTGCTTTCGGATAACTTCCTGGCCGATACGGGCGCCTTCAACATCGGCAAGCTGAACCAGCTTGTCCCGTCGGTTCAGTTCTATTCGACCAACCCGCGCAACACCCAGGTCAACATCCGCGGCCTTGGCGCTCCGTTCGGCCTCACCAATGACGGTATCGAGCAGGGTGTCGGTCTCTATGTCGACGGCGTCTATTTTGCCCGCCCGGCTTCGGCGGTGATGGACTTCATCGATATCGAGCAGGTCGAAGTCCTGCGCGGCCCGCAGGGCACGCTGTACGGCAAGAACACCACCGCCGGCGCGATCAACGTGACGACCAAGGCGCCTGAGTTCACGCCATCGACTGATGTCGAGCTCAGCTACGGCAATCTCGGCTACTTCCAGGCCAAGGCCACGACCACGGGCCCGCTGACGGACAATGTGGCCTACCGCGTGTCGTTCTCCGGCACCCAGCGCGACGGCGTGCTGTGGAACACGACCGATCAAGATGATCTCAACGACATCAGCAATATTGGCGCACGCGCCCAGCTGCTGTGGCGGCCCAGCGATACGCTGGACATCAAGCTGTCGGCGGACAACACCGTGCAGCGCCCCGAAGGTTACGCGCAGGTGTTTGCCGGCGTCGTGCCAACGCAGCGCCCGCTCAACCGCCAGTACGCAGCGCAGGCGGCGTACTACAATTACGCCCCGCCTTCGACCAATCCGTTCGATCGTGTCACCGACCTCGACACGCCGCACCGCTCCAACTCTGATCTCGGCGGCGTCGCCCTGAACGTCGATTGGGATGTTGGCGGCGGTACGCTTTCGGCGATCTCGGCCTGGCGTTACTGGATCTGGGATCCTTCAAACGATCGCGACTTCCTCGGCCTGCCGATCCGCACGCTGTCGCAGAACCCGTCGAAATCCTACCAGTGGTCGCAAGAGGTCCGCTACGCGGGCGATTTCGGCGAGAACCTGAACTACGTCGTCGGCGCCTTCTGGTTCAACCAGGTGACCAAGACGCTCGGCCGTGAAGAGCAGGGCTCGGCGGCGTGGCGCTGGCTGACCAACCCGACGAACGCCAACCAGGCGCTCGGTCTTGCAGGCGCGCTGACAGGCTATGGCCAACGCGTCGAGATCCGTTCGGACCACACGAGCCAGGCTCTGTTCGGCCAGCTCGAATGGAAGGTGAGCGACAAGCTCCGCATCCTGCCGGGTCTGCGCGTGAACTTCGACGAGAAGAGCGGCTATTATCGCTCGCGCACCTATGGCGGCACGCAGTATGCGCCGAACACGGCGGGCTGGAACCTGCAGCGCAGCATTCTGACCCCGCTGTCTTATGAATCGGAAGGCGAGGACGACAACGTTTCCGGCCAGCTGACGGTCGCCTACGACATCGCCGACAATTATCACGCCTACGCAACCTATTCGACGGCGTTCAAGACGTTCGGCCTGAACAACAATGGCATCCCGCTCGACAGCGCCAACCAGCCTGTCCTCGAGCTGGCGTCGATCAAGCCGGAAGACACCAAGCATATCGAGATCGGCCTGAAGACAGAGCCGTTCCCGGGCGTGGTCGCCAACATCACGGCCTTCCACACCACGATCAACGACTTCCAAGTCAGCGTTTCATCGAACCAGTCGGGCACGCTGCGCGGCTATCTCGCCAACGCAGACGAAGTGCTGGTGCAGGGCGTCGAGTTCGACGGGTCGTGGCGCGTCAACGACAACTTCAACCTGAATGGCAACCTCGCCTACACCGACGGCAAGTATGAGAGCTTCACTGAGGCGCCTCCGGCGCTGGAAGACTCGGGCGGCGCCATCGGCTTCGTCGATGCTTCGGGCACGCGCCTGCCGGGCCTGTCGCTCTGGGCTGCTTCGTTCGGCGGCGAATACAAGGTCGACGGCGAGTTCGCGAAACGTCAGGGCGAGTTCTTCATCGCGCTCGACGCCAGCTACCGCTCGGAATTCTCATCCAGCGCCACCGAGTCCGACTATCTCAACATCGACGGCTACACGCTGGTGAATGCCCGCGCCGGCTTCCGTGGCGATGACGGCTGGGATTTCTATGGCTGGACCCGCAACGCGCTCGACGAGGATTACTTCGAGATGCTCAACGCTGGCGGTTCCAGCTCGGGCTACTATGCCGGCCTTCTCGGCGATCCGCGCACCTATGGCGTCACTCTGAGAGGGAGCTTCTAGCAACACGAATTCCGCCGCGCCTCCCCGGTGCAAGCGGATAGAGAGGCGGGCCGCACCGATTGCGGCCTGCCGGTCCCGGCCCCCGTCCGGAATGGGATCGTCTAGTGCGACCGCATCTTCGTCCTCCCGCGGCCCGCCCCTCGCCCTTTTACCTGGATCCAGAAGACGCCAAAGATCTGTCGAACACGATGGTCTCCGGCGTTACTGTTTCTCCGCACTCCGAGCAGGTGACGACCGGGTGAAACTTATGTCCGCAGGCGGTGTGGCGGCGGTTGGGCGGGCGGACGCGTTTGGGCATGTGCGTCTCCGCCCAGTGCGCCATGGTCATCATGACGGGCTGCAGCGCGCGGCCGCGATCGGTGAGGCGATATTCGAAGCGCGGCGGGTGCGCTTCGTACTGTACCTTTTCCATCACACCATGTTCGACAAGGTGGCCGAGGCGTTCGGATACAATAGCGCGTGATGCACGTATCGATTGCTGGAACTCGTCGAATTTCCGCGCGCCCCGCATCGCATCGCGCAGGATAAGCAGGGTCCAGCTGTCGCCGATGACCGACATGGCCTGTGCGAGCGGGCAGGGAATGGTGTCGATCTCACTCCATCGCACGTGAACCTCCCGTGTTCGTGTCCGCGCGCGAGTCCCCGTGGCAATTGACCGTATCCGGGAACCAGCCGAGACTGAGTTCAGAAAACGAACTTACATACGTCGGGGAGGACGGCAATGGACGGCGTCAAGCTGAGGCGCCCGGTAAAACGGGCGATCGGACTTATTGCGCTTGCCGCGGGCATGAGCCCGGCGGCGATGGCGCAGCAGGCGCCCACACAGCCGACGCAGCCCGCCCCCCGCGCCGCGTCTGAAGGCGTGCAGATCTTCGATGTCGCCTTCTTCAAGCAGTACAACCCGGTCACGGCCGCCGACATGGTCAACCGCGTGCCGGGATTCGAGATTGAAGACGGCGAGGTATTGCGCGGCTTTGGCGCGACAGCGGGCAACGTGCTGGTGAATGGCGAGCGGCCCTCGTCTAAAGTGCTCATCTCCGAACAGCTCAAGCGTATCCCGGCGGATTCGGTCGCGAGGATCGAGCTGATCTCCGGCTCTGCCTCGAACGTCGACGTCCGGGGACAGACGCAGCTGGTCAACGTGGTGCTGAAGCAGGTGAAGACGGGCGGCTCGCCCGGCACCTGGGTGGTGGATTTGCGCGAGCTGCAATACTCCGAACGGATCGGCGGGCAGTTTCAGGTCACGAAATCCTTCTCGTTGGGCGAGACGGCGGATGTGACGCTCGATTTCCAGCTGCCCAACCTGCGTGGCCGGACCGAAAGCTTCGAGGCAGTGCGCAACGCATCTGGCGGTCTGACCAAGTATCGCGAGCAGTTCGGCCAGCCAAACCAGATCGGCGTGCAGGGCTCGGGCGTGCTGAAATGGCGGCCCACGGCGCAGGATACGGTGGGCGCCAACCTGCAGATCGCGCCGACGTGGAACACGACCAATATCGGGTCGATCGATTTCGCGCCGTCCGGCGCGTTCGAGCGGGGCACCTTCGGCTTCGTCGACTACACGAACAATTATACCGCCGAAGTCGGCGCGGATTGGGAGCACCGGTTCTCCCCGGAGCTTTCGGTCAAGGGTATTGCGCTGGCGACATTCACTGGCGTCGATCAGGACGACGTCTTCCACATCTTCACACCGACGGGCATGGCCGGGCCGGATGGCCTTGCAACACTGCGCACGATCAATCGCACGACCGAAGGCGGCGAGCGTGTGGCGCGGGGCTTTGCGACATGGCGCCCCAACAGCGCACACACGATCGATATCGGCATGGAAGGTGCGTTCAACTTCCGCGAAGTGACGCTCGATATCTTCAACGACACGGGCGCTGGGCCGGTGGCGACCGTGCTGCCTGTTTCGGATACGCGCGTCGAGGAGACGCGGGTCGAGCCCTTCATCACCGACGTCTGGAAGATCTCGCCGCAGCTGACGCTCGAGAGCGGCTTCATCTATGAGGCATCGACGATCAAGCAGTCGGGCGATGAGGTGAAGGAGCGGGAGTTCTCATATCCCAAGCCGCGCATGATCGCGACATGGCAGGCGGGAGAAACAGATCAGCTTCGCGGCAGCGTTTCGCGCGAAGTGGCGCAACTCGACTTCGCGGAGTTCGGCACGTCGATCAATGTGGTCGATGAATCGAGCCTGATCGGCAATCCCGATCTGGAGCCCGAGAAGACGTGGAAGGCGCGCGTAGAGTGGGAGCGCAAGTTCGGCAAGCGCGGCGCGGTGACGCTTGCGGTGTTCTACGACCAGGTCGAGGACGTGCAGGATTTCATTCCGCGCACCATCTGCTCGGTCATCGGACAAACGCCGTGCGATCCTTCGAACCTGCGCACTTATGATGCGCCGGGCAATATCGGAGATGGCACACGCACGGGTGTTGAAGTGCGCGGAACGCTTCCGTTGGCTGGCTTCATCGAGAATGCCGAAGTGCGCTTCTCTGGCATGTATCAGGAAACGGACGTGACCGATCCGCTGACGGGTGAAGCGCGCCGCTTCTCGAACGAGCGCGACTGGACCTACAACGTTTCGTATCGTCAGGAATTGCCGGACTGGAAGTCGGCGTGGGGCGGAAGCGCGAAGGGCACTTCGGACAAGTTCGAATACAAGTATCTCGAAGAGATCGCGTTCGATCGTCCCGGCAGCAGCCTCGAACTGTTCCTCGAAACCACGCAAATCCCCGGCGTCACTGTACGCGCTTCGGTGACGAACATCTTCCACGTGGAAGAGACACGCATTCGCAGCTTCTTCGCCGGCAGCCGAGCATCTGACGTGCTGCAGCGCACTGAAGAGCGCAAACAGAAGGGCGGCCCGGAGGGAACGCAGTGGTTTGCCGTTCGGGTATCCGGAACTTTCTGATCGATATCGCCCACAAGCCCTGTGCTGGTGGCCAA
Source organism: Hyphomonadaceae bacterium (assembly GCA_036795465.1). Taxonomy (GTDB): domain Bacteria; phylum Pseudomonadota; class Alphaproteobacteria; order Caulobacterales; family Hyphomonadaceae; genus UBA7672. Next base: position 3,526 of record DAIRES010000002.1, on the reverse strand, counting down.
CTTCGCCCTATGCTCGACTCAGGAACGCCAAGCGATCGGTTCCAGATTGCGTCGTTCCGGGTGGGCGAGGGAGCGGGGGCTAGCCTTGGCGCGACACGATCCGAAGAACGGTCAGGACTTCGAGGTTCAGAAGTACCTGTGGCTTGCGGAGGCGCTGGAAAAGCTGCCCGTCGCAATTGGCCTGATTGACGCCAACGGACGGTTCATCGCGTTGAATGGGACAATGCGTGACATTTTCGGCGATGTGATTCCCTCTCGCGACGCTGAGCAAGTCAAGAAGTGGCGCGTCTTCGACGACGGGGGAAATCTGCTCGATCCATCGCACTGGCCCAGCGAACGTACGCTGCGTGGCGGCCACACCATGAATTGCGCAGACGCTATCTATCTGCCTGATACCGACCAGCAGCGAAGGCTGCGCCTGTTCTCGACACCTTTTGTTGATGCAAACGGACAATCGGCCGGGCTGGTGCTGATGCAGGATATCGAACTTGAACAGCAGGCCTATGAACAGCGCTTTGATCGCCTGCAGCAGCGCTTTGTCGATACGTTAGTCGCAACGATCCGACGCGTGGCGGACAAGAGTGATAGCGCCGCTGAAGCGCAACGCGATATTGCCAGAACGATGGGCTTTGAAGGCCTGCAGAAGAACAGGCACCCGGACGGGCTTTCACCACGCGAGGAGGAGGTTCTGCGCCTGATGGCCTGGGGCAACTCCCGCAAGGAGATCGGCGCCCAGCTCGGCATCGCCGTGAAGACGGTGGAGTTTCATCGCAGCAGCGCCACGAAAAAGCTGGAACTCAGAAGCCGCGTCGATGTTGTGCGATATGCGATCGACCGTGGCTGGCTGGTCAATGGTACGTAACGGTCCGGTATCGAGCTCGGAAATTTTCCTGCGCTCCAAGGGGGATGCCTAGGTCCATCGAGGTTGCGACACGCATACGGTCGTTTCGTCCGGAGGCGAATTTGGCGCGACGCAAGAGCAATACACCTGCGAAGGGTGGGGATGTTCCGAATGGCAAGCTGCAGACGCTGAAACTGGTTCGCATCGAGCCCGGCCGGCGCAAGGGCATTGTGTTGGTGTTCGAAAGCGGCGGTGAAGAGCGCGAATGGCTGCTTGAGCAGACGACAGTCACCGAATTTCTCGCGCTATTGCTCAGGGGGCGGATACGGAACGGTCGGCGAATCCAGTTCGATGCAGCGGAGCTGACGATCGAGCCGCCGGTGGAAAAGGCTGACGATCCGCTGCTGTGCATCGCGATGGGACCGCTGGAACTTTGCGCTTCGGTGGACCACGCCACCGCGAAGGCCATGAAAACGGACCTGGACCGGGCGATGAAGCGTCTCCACTAGGCTTTGCCGGGTACATTCCAGCCTTTTTGCAAGGTCCTGTCGGGCCGGGCTATCCTCGTGCGTCCTTAGGTCAAACGAGGTGCGCGAGCGATGATGTATGCGGTTCTTTGCTACAACAACGAGGAGATGGTCTGCGGCTGGTCGAAGGAGCAGGACGACGCCGTGATGACGGCGCTCTCGGGCGTCCATGAGAAATGGGAGAAGGCGGGCAAGCTGAAGCCGTCGATCCGCCTGCTGCCGACGTCGGCGGCGACGACGTTGCACAAGCAGAAGGATCTCGTGATCGACGGCCCCTATGCCGAGACCAAGGAAGCGCTGCTGGGGTTCTACATTATCGATGTCGCCAATCTGGAAGAGGGCCTGAACTTCGCGCGCGAGCTGGGCAAGGCCAATCCCGGCGGTGCGTATGAGCTGCGACCGATCCAGCTGTACCTGCCGGGCGCGCCGATCGATGGCGCCTATATGACCGAGCGCGACTATGCTTCCGGCAAGACGGGCTGAGGCGTGACGGACGCGGCGTGGATAGAGCGGGCGCTGACGACATCCCGGCCGCAGGCCGTGGCTGCGCTGCTGCGCTATTTCCGCAATCTTGATACAGCGGAGGAAGCCTATCAGGAAGCGTGCCTGCGGGCGCTGCGGAACTGGACCGTCAACGGGCCGCCACGCGATCCGACTTCGTGGCTGATAATGGTGGGGCGCAATGCGGCGCTCGATGCCGTGCGCAAGACATCGCGGCAGGCGCCGATGCCGGACGAGGCGCAGGTTTCCGATATCGAAGACGTCGAAACGCCGATGGCGGAGCGGCTGGACGACAGCCAGTATCGCGATGACGTGCTGCGGCTGATGTTCATCTGCTGTCATCCGGACCTGCAGGCGACGCAGCAGATCGCGATGGCTTTGCGGGTGGTCTCCGGGCTGACGGTGAAGCAGATCGCGCGGGCGTTTCTTGTCAGTGAAGCGGCGATGGAGCAGCGGATCACGCGGGCGAAGGCGAAGGTGGCTGATGCCGGGGTCGCGTTCGAGACGCCGGGCGCGGTCGAGCGATCCGAGCGTTTGGCTGCGGTGATGCAGATGATCTACCTCGTTTTCAACGAGGGGTATTCGGCAGGACCCAGGGAGGAGGCGCGGGCTGATCTTGCGGATGAGGCCATACGGTTGGGCCGGTTGCTGTTGCGCATGTTCCAGACTGAGCCGGAGGTGATGGGGTTGCTGGCGTTGATGCTGTTGCAGCATTCGCGGAGCGAGGCCCGGTTTGACGCTAATGGCGAGGCAGTGCTGCTGGAAGACCAGGACCGTTCGTTGTGGCGGGACAAGCTGATCCAGGAAGGTCTTGCGCTGATCGACAAGGCGATGCGGCACAAGCGGACGGGCGCCTATCTGGTGCAGGCGGCGATTGCGGCTCTGCATGCGCGGGCCAGGCGGTTTGCGGATACGGACTGGACCGGGATCGATGCGCTTTATGCGACGCTGGAGCATCTGCAACCATCGCCGGTGGTGACGCTGAACCGGGCAGTAGCGGTTTCGAAGACACAGGGACCGCAGGCGGCGCTCGACATGATCGAGCCGCTGGAAGAGCGGTTGGCGGGGTATTTCCATTTTCATGGCGCGCGGGGTGGACTGTTGCTGATGCTGGGCCGGAGGCGGGAGGCGCGGGAGGCTTTTGACCGCGCAATCGGGCTGGCGAACACGGCGGCGGAGGCGGCGCATATCCGGATGCATATCGACCGGCTGATCGCGGAAAGTGAGAAGCGGGCGTGAGGGCGCGTTCTCGCGGGATGGCGGGTTGGGGTGGGTTTTGATTTTGAGCGCGGCTGCTTAGGCGGCCGTGTTTTTGTTCGGCGGACTCACAAAGCCGCTCGTCCCGGCGCTCGTCGGGATCCAAGGCTGCTTATGCAGGCCTGTTACGCAGATCACCCTTGATGCTCTGGGTCCCGACTTTCGTCTGGGGTTCGACGCGAAGCGTCGGACGCGGAGAGAGGGTGGTGCGGATTCGAGGGAAAGAGCCCCCTCCGTCTCGCCGCGAAGACGCGGCGATCCACCTCCCCCAGTGCTTCGCACTGATGGAGGCAATTCCCCTTCGTTGCTCTGATCTTGCCTCCACCTGCATGGCAGGGCGAGGTAGATCGCACGCGCAGCGTGCGAGACGGAGGGGGATGGTGCGGTGTGGCTCACGGTG
>DAIRES010000059.1:0-18320 GCA_036795465.1 Hyphomonadaceae bacterium | reverse complement strand
CGCCCGCCGTCTCCCCGTGATTGGCACACGGACGATGCCGGACGCCCTGCCCCGAATGACGAGCGACACCTTCAAGGACAACCACGCTGCGCAACACCGCAGCCCGATACCCCTCATACTGAGCAGCACGCAAAGCGTGCGCCCGTCGAAGGACGAGGGCGCGCTCACCACCGTGAGCCACACCGCACCATCCCCCTCCGTCTCGCTGACGACGTCAGCAATCCACCTCCCCCTGCTACGCAGGTGGAGGCAAGGCAACGAAGGGGAATTGCCTCCATCAGTCCGCAGGACTGGCGGGGTGAGGAGCGGCCGCGAAGCGGACGAATTGGTCCAGTGGACCAATTCGAGCGACGAACGCCCGAAGCGTAAGCGAAGGGCAGGATCGCCGCGTCTTCGTGGCGAGACGGAGGGGGCTCTTTCCCTCCACACCTAGCGCTCCAACCAGCGCACCCAATCCCACCCCAACTCGCCACCAGCGAGGCCGCGCCCGCGCGCCTTATCCACAGCCTCGCGCCCAGCCCCAGAATCCGGCACACTGCGCCCGATTCACACACGAGGCTCCCATGACTGCCCCCGTCGGCTCCAAGGCCAACCCGTCCAAATATGACCCATATACAAAGCTCGCCGACGACGAGCCCTATTTCATCATCCGCGCCAACGACCTGCTCTCCAGCGCCCTGATCGAACTCCACGCCTATATCGGCGCGGGCCAGTCTGGCGCAGCTCACAACAAGCTGGCCGAGATCATGGCCCTCACCGCCGCCAAGCCGCCCCGCCCGTCGGACTCGCCGAAATACCGCGAGACCTTCGCGATTTCCGCCTCGATGGAAAAATGGCGCAACAGCCAGTGATGGAGTTCGGGTCGCCCTAGAGCGACCCGACCGTCATCCCGCCATCAACGACAACTTCCTCGCCCGTGATGTACCGGCTTTCATCGCTGGCGAGAAACAGCACGACATTCGCGATATCCAGCGGCTGTCCCTTCACGCCCAGCGGAACACGGAAAGCCGTAAGAGCATCCAGATCCGGCGGCTCGTTGGAGCCGGGAATAACCTGCGTCCAGATCGGCGTCTCGATGATCCCGGGATGAACCGAGTTGACGCGGATGCCGTCCTTCATAGCCGCACATTCCAGCGCGACCGACTTGGTGAACAACCTCACCGCGCCTTTCGATGCGCAATACGCCGACAATCTCGGCGCGCCCCGCAGCCCCGCCACCGACGAGATGTTCACGATCGCGCCGCCGCCATGCTTCCGCATCAGGGGCAATGACGTCTTCGTTCCCAGAAACACGCTGTCGACATTCACCGCCATCTGCCGCCGGAAATCCTCCAGCGAAAGATCAGTCACCATCCCGCCCACGGCAATGCCGGCATTGTTGACGAGAATATCCAGCCGCCCGAAATCCTTCTCGATACGCCGAACGATCTCGCCCCACTCGCGCTCGCTGGTCACATCATGCCGTGCGAACTCAGCCTTGCCGCCGGCCTTCGCGATCCCGGCGACCACATCGACGCCCTTGTCCGCCTGAACATCCGTCGCGATTACGGTCGCGCCCTCGCGCGCCAGAACCTCCGCGCACGCCCGCCCGATCCCGCTCGCCGCGCCAGTCACCAGCGCCACCTTGCCTGAAACGCGTCCCATGATCTCTCCCTAGCCTCTTCCAACGAAGGGCATGTTCGTCGCCATCACCGTCATGAACTGCACGTTGGATGCAAGCGGCAGTTCAGCCATCATCAGCACTGCTTTCGCAACGTCATCAACGGCCATGGTCGGCTCCGGCATGATCCGGCCATCCGCTTGTGGCACGCCCTTGGGCATTCCGGATGTGATCTCGGTCAAGGCATTGCCGATATCGATCTGCCCGCACGCAATGCCGAACGGCCTTCCGTCCAGCGACAGGCATTTTGTCAGGCCGGTGATCGCATGCTTGGTCACTGTATATGGCGTCGAGCCAGGCCGGGGCGCGTGCGCCGAGATCGATCCGTTGTTGATGATCCGCCCGCCCTGCGGGTTCTGCTTCCGCATCTGCCCGAACGCCGCCCGTGCGCAAAGCACTGCGCCCGTGAGATTCACATCGAGCACAGCTTGCCAGTCTTCCAGCGGCATCTCGTCGATCATCTTCGGCCGCGACCCGCGCCCCGCATTATTGAACAGCGCATCCAGCCGCCCGAATTTCTCTATCGCACCGGCAAACACCGCCTCAACCTGCTCGGGCTTCGTCACATCGCCCGCGATCGCCATCCCGCCGCCGGCAATCTGCACGGTCTCCTCCAGCGCCTCGCGCCGCCTGCCGACAATCGCGACGCCCCAGCCCGCTTTCACGAACGCTACAGCAGTCGCGCGGCCAATGCCGCTGCCGCCGCCGGTGATAAGGATGGATTTCATGCGCCGCCTCGCAGGTTGCCGAACACGGCAAGGCTATTTGCCCAATGCCGCTACGCGCAAGTTGCGAACGTTCGCAACTGACAGCCAAACAATCGCATCAGCGTCTCGGCGCTGCAGCATTACTTGCTGGTTTCGCTGTGCTACCTTGCCCTCGCTTAGCCTTGTGACTTTGACGTTCGAGGGAAGCCATGAACCGCTCAAAACTGATCGTCACTATACTGGCGTGCTCGTCGCTCTGGGCATGCAGTCCCGGCACATCGCCTCGCGAGGCCGCGGCGGCGGAACGACCTCCGCCCACACTCGAAGGGACCTGGCACGCCACCCGCATCGACATAGAGACGGGGCCAGACGTCGGCACACACACGGTCGATATCCAGCCTGCCATCTATGTTTTCTCGAAGGGTCACTATGCGATCACGGCGGTGACCGGCTTCGAGGCGCGCTCATACATCAGCGAGCGTCCGACCGACGAGGAAAACGCCGCCGCCTTCGCCCCCTTCGCCGGCTCAATGGGGTCATACACGGCCTCACCCGAGCGGATCACTGTCACGCCCCAGGTGGCGAAAGATCCTGCGGCCATGTCCTCCCCGTCGCCAGTCGACTACGAGCTGCTATGGGTGGACGACAAGGTCTGGCTGATCAGCTCCACGCCGGATCAGGGCAAGGTCCGCACTGAACTCACACGCCTGACTGGCGAAAACCTAACCGTCTCACTCGACGCCGCTAAGATGAAAGGCGTCTGGCGCCGCGCCGAGATGATCGTTGGAAGCGGCGAGCACGCTGGCGAGCATCGCGAAGACATGCAGCCGGGTTTCTATATTTTCGCTCCACCCTACTTCGCGGGTAATTTCGTCTCCACGTTCGCTCCCCGCCCGCCGCTTGGCGAAAGCCCAACCGCGGCGGACATCAGCCGGACCTTTACCGGATTCTCGAGCTTTGCCGGCACCTACACGCTGGATGACAGCACGCTTGTCTTCCGCCCGCTCGTGTCGATGAATCCCAACAACATGCGTGGTCGGCCCTTCCAATCGATCAGGACGGAATGGGCCGGCGACGACATCTGGTTGATCTATACCGGGGCCGAAGGCGTGCAGAACCGCGTGCGCCTGACCCGTGTTTCCGACTGATCAGAGCCTGCTGTCTGGCTTGTACAGGTAAGCGATCATACCACCGGCGATGCAGAACATCACCGTGTATATACCCGCCCACATCATGAGTTGCGGCGGAAACGCCTGCGTCGACGAACTCGCGACAGGCGTGGGTGCATTGGCCATGAAGAACTCTCCCGACTGATTTTCCCCGCCTGCAGGCTACATGCCGCGAAGGCGCAGGAAACCCGGCTCCTCAGCTCGCGGCTGCGGCCGTTTGGCGCCCGATTAACGGGCGCCATCTGGAGTCATGGAAGTTTTTGAGCCGCACTCAGGCGTTAGTAGCTCTTCGGCAGGCCCAGCACGCGCTCGGAGATGAAGTTGAGGATCATCTCGCGGCTCACCGGCGCGATGCGCGCGATCATGGCTTCGCGCATGTAGCGCTCCACGTCGTACTCTTTCGCATAGCCCATGCCGCCATGCGCGAGCACGGCAGCTTCGCACGCGTTGAAGCCGTACTCGGCGCCGAGATACTTGGCGGCGTTGGCTTCAGCCCCACACTCAAGGCCCTTGTCGTAAAGATCAGCCGCCTTGTATGCGAGCAGCTCAGCCGCGCTCAGCTCCGCCCAGCACTTGGCCAGCGGATGCGCCACGCCCTGGTTCTGACCGATCGGACGGCCGAACACGACACGCTCCTTCGCATATGTCGTCGCGCGCTCAAGCGCTGCGAAGCCAAGCCCAATCGCCTCGACAGCGAACAGAACGCGTTCCGGGTTCAGGCCCTGCAGCAGATATTTGAAGCCCTGACCTTCTTCACCGATCAGCGACTCTTTCGGGATCTCGACATTGTCGAAGTACAGCATGTTGCACTCGATCGCCTTGCGACCCATTTTCGGGATCGGCTTGGCCTCAATGCCTTTCATGTCGCAATAGAACAGCGACAGGCCCATGTAAGGCTTGGAAACCTTGTCCTTCGGCGTCGTGCGCGCGATCAGGATAATCTTGTCGGCGCGCTGGGCACCCGTTGTCCAGATCTTACGGCCGTTGATGACATAGCCCGAGTTGGTGCGCTCAGCGCGCGTCTCGAGGCTCGATGTGTCGAGGCCCGAGTTCGGCTCGGTAACGCCAAAGCACATCTTCTGTTCGCCCGAGATGATCTTCGGCAGGAATTCCTGCTTCTGTTCGCTCGTGCCGAATTTCTCGATCGGCTTCGCGCCGAAAATGTTCAGGTGGATCGACGAGCAGCCCGTGAAGCCGGCGCCCGAGCGCGCGACTGTCTGCATCATGATCGACGCTTCTTTCAGGCCAAGACCCGAACCGCCGACTTCTTCCGGCATGGCGATGCCCAGCCAGCCACCATCCGCCATAGCCTTGGTGAACTCTTCCGGCCATTTGCCGGTCTCGTCAGTCTTGCGCCAGTACTCGGCGTCAAACTCGCGGCAGACGGCGGCGACCGCATCCTGGATCGACTGCTGGTCTTCCGTCATGGGGGCGATGTTGTGCATGCGTCTCTCCCGAACTCTCTTCCCGGTATAATTGTTTTGTCAGGGCGAGTGCGGCGCCTCGTCCTGCTTGTCAAATCTCAGCGGGTCGAACGCCGCCGCCAGCGGGCTCACTTTACCGTCAATCACCTGATCCGCGACTAGCTCCGCCGTCGCAGGCGCGAATAACACGCCGTTACGGTAATGCCCCAGCGCCGCGAAGACGCCCGGTATCGCCGTCTGGCCGATCATCGGCGCATCGTCCGGCGTCCCGGGGCGAACACCAGCCCATGCCGTTACTTCCGGCGCGCTTCCCAGCACGGCAACCACGTCCGCCGCACGGACTTTCAGGGCCGCTATTTTTGCCGGATCGACAACGGTATCCGCCAGTCCCCGCTCGCTGGTCGCCCCAACCAGAACCCAGCGCGATTTGGGCACGATGTAGATATCTCGCGTGTGGATCACATGCCTCGGTCCGCCATCGACCGGCGCAAGAGCCAGCATCTGCCCCTTCACCGGAACGGCAGCCACCAACCCATGCTCCAGCGGCGCACCGCGCGGCCCGACAAAAGCCGGAAGCGACCCCATGCCCGTCGCCAGCACCACCCGGTCAAACCGCTCGCCATCGGGCATCTGGAACACCTGACCGCCGACAATCCGTTCCACCCTGCGGCCAAACCGGAGCCCGACGCCGGCACGCGAAAGCGCCGCGCCCAGCCGCTGCAGGGTGATCTGTGCATCCACCTGCCGGTCTTCCGGCAGCATCAGCGCAGCTTTCACCACGCCCGTCAGCGCAGGCTCCTCGCGCTTGAGATCCGCGGCAGACATGCGCCGTACAGGCAGCTCGCGCGCTTGGCAGGCCGCCGCCAGCGTCTCCAGCCACTCAATCTCGGCGTCGCTGCGGGCGATGACGATTGCGCCCTCGTCCGAGAACTCGATCCCGCCACCGCCATTGCGTGCGATCCGCGCCGCAAAGTCGGGCCACAGCATTCCCGCGTGACGCGCGAGCGCCGCCAGCGCCCGCTGGTCTGCCTCGATCGCCCATTCGAAAGCAGCGCCCAGCATGCCCGCCGCCCGCACGGTGGCTCCGGCGCCCAGTTCCGTTCCACTCTCATAGACAGCCACGTCCGCGCCTCGCGCGCGAAGTTCCAGCGCGGCGCTCAGGCCGATAATCCCCGCCCCCACCACGGCGACGCGGAGAGAGCCGGTATTCCTCATATTGGGCTGCGCGGGCATGGCGCCTCTATATCGCGACCCCGCTGGAGGGCCAGTGCATGTCGCGAAGGCCTTTTGGCTGCCCGGATTCGCGTGGGCGCGGGTGCGCTGTCCACGCCCTCGCCCCCGCCGGGCGCTTCACCCCGTTTCGTTCTGGAATAGCCAGGGCCGGGATCAGGAATAGCGGCTGGAAACCTGCGAGTGCGCCGCACAATAAACCATGCGTTCAGCTGGGTATAAGTCGCGGTTGCTCCCTGCTGTCCCGCAGCGGGCCAACAAGCATGGCGACGGGCGAACCCGCTCAGGCGCTGGCTGGAAGGCTCTCGGGCATACGGTAACGCTGGCGCTCGGTCCGCCAGAAAACCAGGAAGCGGGCAGCATGCTCGCGGTCCTGGAAAACCAGCTTGCGGCGCATCTCTCCGCCCGTGTGCTCGGTCATCATCATGATGTCCGGCGCATCGCCAGATTCGGTCGAAAGGCCTGCTTCTGCGGCCCATTTTGCAAAAGCGTCGAGTGCGTGCGTGAGACGCGACGCGTCCCTGCTCTCATCCGCGCTGATCTGAACAACGACTTCTGACATGAAGCCCCCGAAGTCCCAACACCACTGGCCGCCGCTGTCTGCAGCTTATGATCCGGGCGGCTACCCGAACCTGCCGCAGTCTTGGGCGGCGCTACCACCCCATTCAGCAAGAGACACGCCAGATGATGTCTGGATGCGCTTTCGCTGCAACGCAACAAATCAGCGCATTAACTGAGCGTCACGTCAATTCACCTAAACGGCGAAAATTCGCTGCCGGGCGATCTGGTCAGCCACGCGGTTGGTCGGCCGATTCTCGGCCTTGGCCTGATCCAGCACCTCGCCCAGCGTCTGCACCAGCCGCTGGACCTTGCCCTCGACCCAGGCCGGGTCGTACGTGCCGGAAATCTCGGCCGCTACGTTGATGATGCCGCCGCCATTGATGACGTAGTCCGGCGCATAAAGGATGCCCTTCTCGAGCACTTTCTCGCCCATGTCCGGCGTCGCAAGCTGGTTGTTCGCGCCGCCCGCAATCGCCTTCACCTTGAGGCGCGGCAGCGTGTCGGGATTGATGATCGCGCCGAGCGCGTTCGGCGAGAAGATATCGGCGGCCACATCATAGATCTCGTGCGGCGCCACGATCTGCGCGCCGGTGTCTTTCGCGACAGCAGCCAACGCGTCCTGGTTCACATCGGTGATCGTCAGCTTCGCGCCGGCCTTCGCCAGATGCCCGCACACATACGCGCCGACATGCCCGACGCCCTGCACCGCAATGTGCCTGCCGTTCAGATCATCCGTGCCGAAAGCGCGCAGCGCCGTCGCCTTGATGCCGAGAAACACGCCCTTCGCGGTGACGGGCGACGGATCGCCGCTTGCCGCCTTGCCCGTCGGCAGGCCGGCCACGTACTTCGTTTCTTCGGCGGCATACGCCATGTCATGCACCGACACGCCGACATCTTCCGCCGACCAGTATTTGCCATTCAGCGTTGCGATGGCGCGGCCCAGCGCACGGAAAAGCTCCGGCGTCTTGTCGGTTTTGGAATTGCCCCAGATCACCGCCTTGCCGCCGCCCAGCGGCAGGTCGGCCATGGCGTTCTTGTAGCTCATGCCCTCGGACAGCCGCAGGGCATCAACGAAAGCATCATCCGCCGTCGCATAGTTCCACATCCTGCAACCGCCGGCCGCCGGCCCGCGCGCCGTCGAATGGATCGCGATAATGGCGCGAAGGCCCGTCTTTGCGTCGAAGAAGTGGTGGACGCTTTCGTGACCGGCAAAGGAAGACTTGTCGAACATGGGCAACGCTCCAGGCGCCGCTGGGGGCGGCTTGGGCGCGCGTATATCCTCAACAGACGAGGGGGTGAACCCAGCAGGTGAGCACGAATATGCTTATCGCGGGCCTGTCAGCGGTCAGATGCGGAAAGATCGTGTTTTTGAGCGCGAAAAACGCTCTGCCTTCAGGCCTTGTCGAACAGCGCGTCGGCGGCGCCGGCATCATCGGGCTTGATCGCGACATCGAGCATGTCTGCTGAAAGTTCCAGCGGCGCGAACTGTTCGGTCTTGTCGGCGATCCAGAGATTCATCTCCAGCGCACCGCCCTCAAGCGCACGCGCCCGCGCGCGCCAGCTCTGCGCTTCCCACGCCAGTTCCTGCAGGAACAGGGCGCCTTCGCGGCCTGTGAAGCCGCTCTGTGCGGCGCTCTCCAGAACCTGCGCGAGATTGGCGTAGCCTTGCTTCGCAGCAGCCAGCACCTGATCGGTCACGGCGACCTTGCGAACCGACTTGAAGCCGGCGAGCTTCAGCAGCTCTTCGATCTCGTCATTGGTCGACAACAGGGGTTCAGCCCACGCCGAAGCGAAAGCCTCCGCCGGCGTTTTCTTGGTGCGCCGTGTCGTGTCGAGAAAAACCCAGCGGCCCTGATGATCGAGCGCGCGGAAAACGCGACCGACCAGGCCTGCCTTGTGATCGGCATAGGCGAACGCTTCCACGCTCGCGATGGCTTGCAACGAATGATCGGTGAATCCACGCGGACGATCGACTTCGCCGCGAGTCACCGTAGCCGACGGAACGAGTTCGCCCAAGCGCGCCACGCACGCCGTACGCCATTCGGTCGCCAGAGCCTTGCGGTCAGACTGCGCCGCGAAAGCGTTCAGCAAGGCGCCATCAGCGCCGATGAATCCCATGTCTCCCGGCTTGTCGGCCAGCTCGAGCATCGCATCGACCATCCGCGTGTCGAGCGCGAAAGCACCTGGCGCCAACCGGCCCTCGCCCCACAAAGTCTCAAGTGCACGGATACGAACAATGCCGCCGTCGACCGGCTCGCCACGAACAGGCGCCGCCTCGGCGACCTGCTCCGGGACCACAGCCACCGGCGCAACCGGAGCTTCGACCACAGCGACCGGCTTCTCTTCCTGCACGGGCGCCTTGGGTTCTTCGGCTGTTGCCGCTTCCCCCTCGCCTTCGACCGGCGCGACATAGTCACGACCGCTCCACCAGGCGCCAAAGCGCCCGGCGATGTCGCCACCTGCCATCTTTTTCACTTGCGCAAGCATGCCGCGCGAAGTCCTCGACCGTTGAACCCCAGTCTTTGAACCTAGCTGATTTTGGTTAATTTTCGGGCGATCCCGATCGATGGAATTTCACCGATTTTCGGCGATTTCCCGCCTGAATGGGATCGGCGGGGCCCCCGATGGCAGGGCGGCGTCGGGTTTCCGTATGAACGCCAGGACGTCACTCCAGACCGACTCAGCCTGAAGGTCGTTCATCAGCATGTGATAGCCCTTGGCGTAGTAGGCCGTCCGGACGTGTCCCGGCATACGCTTCGCCGCCCGCTCCACGCCCTCGGGCGGGATGATCTCGTCCTTCGCGCCATACAGCATCAGCGTCGGCACCCGTCCGGGCAGACGATCGATCTTCTGGTCGGCCTCCTCCATCATCGACACCACGCCATAGACGCTGTCGATCCGGTTGGATTTCTGCACGTAGGGGTCGAACCACATCTCGCGCAGCTTGGCGTTGTTGTCGGTCGCCACGATCTTCACGCCCTCCGGCGGCACCACGACCCAGCCGGGGCGCACATGAGAGCTCACCCAGAGGCTGGCGCTGTAAAACCACGGCAGCACGCCCCACCCCCTGAAGCCCGGCCCGGACAGGACCAGCGCATCCGCATCAATTCTTGGCTCCTCGGCAAAGGCCGTGATCGCCACCGCCGCCCCCATGCTCTCCCCGACCACGGCAATCTTCGCATCCGGATGCCTCTGGCGCGCAATCGCAACTGCGGTCTGCACGTCCCTCCGCATGACTTCATGAGATGGCCAGATCATCCAGTTGGGAGATCGCCCGAAGCCGCGCTGGTCGTACGCATAGACCTTCGCTCCATGTCCGGACCACCACGCACCGGCGGATTTAAAAGCACCGGCGTAATCGTTCATTCCATGGATCGCGATGATCACCACGTCCGGTTCACGCGAATAGATCGCGGCTGCAGCCGCACACGCTGACGCGCCGGTCGAAAGGTTGATCCCCTTTCCCGCGTCGCACGGTCCCATTCCGCCTGCAGCTGAGTGCGGCTCATACACATCAAGGCCCAGCCGCGCGCCATCGAACGATGTGAACCAGTGCTCCGAGAACCCTGGCTCAGGAGCGGCGTCATATTTCAGCGCCGTCTGTTGCAGCGGTGCGCAGGCAGAGACCAGCAGCCCGATCAGGCCCACCATCGCCGCCACAAGCCGCGATGGCTGGAATATTGTCGCGGAAGGGACCATCTCCATCATCCCGACTGTTTCCCAATCTGGGCGGCCTCGTCCATACTGATCCGCATACTCACGGAAAGGTTCCCATGTCTGGCGCTATCGATCTGGTTATTGAACCCCGCCAGCGTGACCTGGGCGGCTTTTTCGTCCGCCGCCTGCTGCCGTTCCCGAACCGACGCAATGTCGGGCCGTTCGTGTTCTTTGACCATCTCGGCCCGGCTGACATGCCGCCCGGACACGGGATGGATGTGCGCTCGCATCCCCATATCGGCCTCGCCACGGTGACATGGTTGTTCGACGGCGCTCTCGACCATCGCGACAGCCTCGGCACGCAGCTGACCATCCGTCCCGGCGCCGTCAACTGGATGACGGCTGGCCGCGGCATCGTCCATTCCGAGCGCACCCCGCCGGAGGAACGCGCCAACGGCCATCGCATCGAAGCGATCCAGACTTGGGTGGCCCTGCCGCAATCGCATGAAGAACAGGAACCGACCTTCCAGCACTATCCCGCCAGCGTCCTGCCGCGGATCGATGCGGGCGGCGCCAAAGGCGTGCTGATTTCTGGCTCGGCCTATGGTCATCGGTCTCCTGTCGAATTTCCGGCCGGCATCTGCCAGCTTGTCCTGGAAGCCGAACGCGACACGACCATCGAAGCTCCCGATGCAGCTGAACTCTGCCTCTATGTGGTCAGCGGATCTGCAACGGTTGGCGAAACAACGCTTGGCGACGCCCAGATGGGCATCCTGAATCCCGCCCGACCATGCGCCGTGAAGCTGACGGCCGGAACGCGCATCATGTTCGCTGGCGGCGACGCGCTAGATGGACCGCGCTTCCTGGACTGGAACTTCGTGGCCTCGTCCAAAGAGCGCCTTGCGAAAGCGGCCGCCGACTGGCGCGCCTCAATCGCCGGCGGCTTCGATGGAACATGGTTCACCCAGCCGCCGCACGAGACCGCATGGATCCCCCTGCCAGGCGATCCGCAGCCCTCACCGATGGACCACATCCCAGACGATCACGACGACTGGGAAAGCTGATCGTCAGCTAGCGGTTCACATCCACAACGATACGGCCGCGCACTTTTCCGGCCATGATGTCAGCGGCTGCGCCAAGCGCGCCTTCAAGCGCGACTTCCGTCGTGATGACGTCAAGCGCGGACGCATCGAGATCACGCGCCAGCCGCGCCCATGCCGTCAGGCGCTTCGCCTTGGGCGCCATCACGCTATCGATCCCCAGCAGCGACACACTGCGCAGGATGAACGGCGCAACCGACGCCGGGAAATCCATCCCCTGCGCCAGGCCGCACGCCGTCACGACACCGCCATAGCGCGTCTGCGCGCAGGCATTGGCCAGCGTGAAACTACCGACTGAATCCACGACGCCAGCCCAACGCTCTTTCTGCATCGGCTTGCCGGCGGCGGAGAGTTCGGCGCGATCGATGATCGTCGTGGCGCCGAGCTGTTTCAGATATTCCCATTCGGACGCCTTGCCTGTCGCAGCAGCAACCGAGAACCCAGCCTTCTTCAACAGCGCAACCGCGACGCTGCCGACACCGCCAGTCGCGCCCGTCACCAGCACCTCGCCCTGATCCGGCGTCACGCCATTCGCAACCAGCGCCTCAACGCACAGCGCGGCGGTATATCCAGCCGTTCCGATCGCCATCGCCTGACGCTCCGAGAACACGCTGGGCAGAGGAACCAGCCAGTCGCCTTTCAGACGCGCCTTCTGGGCAAGCCCGCCCCAATGCGTCTCGCCAACACCCCAGCCGTTCAGCACAACCTTGTCGCCCGCCTTCCAGCCTGCATGCGAGCTCTCCAGCACGGTTCCCGCGATATCGATGCCCGGAACCATCGGGAACTTCCGCACGACCGGCGACTTGCCGGTGATCGCGAGACCATCCTTGTAGTTGATGGTCGAGTAGGCGACCTGCACCGTCACATCGCCTTCCGGCAACTGCGCCTCTTCCAGCCGGGTAATCTCCACGTGCTGACCGGCTTCGGTCTTCGAAATCACGATAGCTGAAAACATGCGCTTGCTCTTGCGAAATGCGGCTGAACTCCCGCCGGGGTATCACCTATGCGAGCACCGCTTCAACGTGCGGCGCGGCGCGCGATGCAACACAATCCAATGAGCAGCACAGGTGCGGTTCCCGCAAAACCCTCCCTTGCCCGTTCGCCCGCGCGGGATAATGTGCCCGCACTTTCAGGGAGATGTAGATGAGATTGCTCGCGTTATCCGCAGCCGGACTGGTTTCCGCCGCGCTCGCAGGCTGCAACCCGATCGAGCCGGAAAAGCCCGCCGAGCCAAGCGCCGACGCAGGGGCCATCACTTCCACCCTCTCGACTTCGCCCGAGATCACAGCCGCCGACATCGGCGCGCGGATCAAGGAACTGGCGGACAACAAGTACGAAGGCCGCGGCCCCGGCACGGAAGCTGGCGAGAAAGCCGCTGACTGGATCGCCTCAGAGATGAAGCGCATCGGCCTCGAACCCGGCAACCCGGACGGCACCTACTTCCAGACAGTGAAGATGGTCGCGCAGACCGTCGATCCCGCCACGTCGTCGCTGAAGATCGCGGGGCCGAACAAGGCCTGGGACCTGAAGCTCGGCCCCGACGCCGTGTTCATCACCAAGGACCAGAAGAACAAGACCGTCTCCTTCACCGACAGCGATCTTGTCTTCGTCGGTTACGGCGTGGTCGCGCCGGAAGCCAACTGGAACGACTATGCCGGCCTCGATGTGAAGGGGAAGACGGTCGTGATGTTCGTCAACGACCCGGGCTTCATCACCAACGACAACACGCTCTTCAACGGCCAGGCCATGACCTATTATGGCCGCTGGACCTACAAGTTCGAGGAAGCCGCCCGCCAGGGCGCCACCGCCGCCATCCTGATCCACGAAGAAAAGCCCGCCGCTTACGGATGGGGCGTCGTGGAAGGCTCCTGGACCGGCATGCAATCCGACCTTGTGCGCAATGATGGCGGCGCCAGCCGCGCCAAGCTCGAGGGCTGGATCCAGCTCAATCACGCAGCCGAACTGTTCAAGGCCGCCGGCCTCGATATCGACGTCATGCGCGCCGCCGCCAACAAGCGCGGCTTCAAGGCCGTGCCGATGACCGGCCTCAAGGCAACCGCCACGATCAACCAGACCATCGAGTTCAAGGAATCGCGCAACGTCATCGGAACCGTGAAAGGCTCAGAGGCGCCGAACGAACATCTGCTGCTCATGGGCCACTGGGATCACCTCGGCAAAGGCACGAGCAGCGACCCGAACGAAGACGTCATCAACAATGGCGCCATCGATAACGCCACCGGCACAGCCGCCATCCTCGAGATTGGCGAGAAGATCGCAGCCGGCCCGAAACCGAAACGCTCGGTGACGGTGCTGGCCGTCACGCTTGAGGAGTCCGGCCTGCTCGGTTCCGCCTACTTCGGCGAGAACCCGCTGATCCCGCTGAAAGACATTGTGGCCGGCGTCAATATCGACGCCATGCAACCCACGGGCCCCGCAAAGGACATCGTCGTCGTCGGCGCCGGTGCATCGCAGCTGGAAGACACGCTCAAGGCCATCCTCGCCGAGAACAACCGCGTCATTCGCCCCGATCCGTCGCCGCAGAACGGCTACTTCTATCGCTCGGACCACATCAGCCTCGCCAAGAAAGGCGTGCCGATGCTCTACGCCGACAGCGGCATCGACCTCATCGTGGGCGGGGAAGCAGCGGGCGAAGCCGCCGGCAAGGACTACACCGACAACCGCTATCACAAGCCGGCCGACGAATACTCGGACAGCTGGGATCTCTCCGGCATCGAAGCCGACGTGAAGGTCGACTATGAGATCGTCAACCGCCTCGCCAACAACGGCGAGTGGCCCAACTGGTATGACGGCAACGAGTTCAAAGCGCTGCGCGACGCCCAGAGAAAATAATCGGAAGGAAATAGCGATGGCTCTGGACCGGTCGAAACTCCACAAGGGCTTCCATACCTATCTCGCCAATGCCGAAAAGGCTTCCGGCAAGACATACGAGGACTTCTCCCTCGTCCTGTCGAAGTCAGGCCTCAAGAAGCATGGCGAGCTGCGGTCTCACCTGATGGAGAAGATGGGTCTGGGCCACGGCCACGCCAACGCGGTGACCGCCATCTGGCTGATGCCAGGCAATGGCGGCCCCGCTGCGGCGACGGAGAAGCCCGCCGTGAAGGGCCCGGTGAAAAAAGCGGCAAAGGCGCCGGCGAAGAAGGCCGCGCCTGCCAGGAAGTCTCCCGCGAAAAAGAAATAGAGCCTACAGCGCCCGCTTCATGAACACGCTGAATGGATCAAGCGTGTAGTCCGCAAACGGCCCGCACACTTCGAACCCCGCGCTCTCGTAAAGCTTCAGCGCCGGCACAAACGCCTCCGTCGAGCCTGTCTCAAGCCAGAGCGTAGCGATCCCCGCGCGCTGCGCCTCGCCGACGATATGTTCTAGCATCGCCCTACCCGCGCCCTTGCCCAAAAATGCATCGGACACGCGCATCGATTTGATTTCGCCGTTCGCGGCGTCGAGCCGCTTAAGCGCGCCCATCACCGCGATCTCGCCATCGGCCCATCCCGACCAGAACGTCACGCCCGGTTGGCGCAGCTTGTCGAGATCAAGCGCGTGCACGCTCTCAGGCGGTGAATTCTCATGCATCCCCGCCAGATGCCGCTTCACCAACGCCTGCGTCGGCTCGCCGGAGAGATCATCCACGCGAAAGACGATGGCAGACATGCGATCTACATCCGCTCCGGCGTTTCGATCCCGATCAGCCCGAGCACCAGCTCAAGCTGCTTCAGCGTCGCCAGTGCCAGCGCGAGGCGCGATGCTTTCTTGGCCGGATCGCTCTCCACCAGAATCGGCGCTGCCGCATAAAAGCCCGAGAAAGCCTGCCCCAGCGCATACGCATGTTCGCAAAGGATATGGGGCATCCGCTTCTCATAGGCGCCGCGCAGCGCGTCATTGAAACCGTCCAGAGCCAGAACCAGTGCGCGCTCGGCATCCAGCTCAATGGTGATCGGCCCCACCTTCACGCCTTCCGCTTCCGCCCGCCGCGCCAGCGATTTGATCCGCACGGCGGCATACAACAGATACGGTCCCGTCTTCCCCTCGAACGAGATGAAGCGGTCGAGATCGAAGATGTAGTTCGTCGTCCGCACGTTCGAGAGGTCGGAAAACTTGATCGCCGCCACGGCCACCTTGTGCGCGATAGCTTCCTGCTCGGCTTCGGAAACATCCGCGCCAAGCTCGGCCTCTTTCATCCGCGCTGTCGCAACAGCATCCGCCTGCGCGATGAACTCATGCAGTTTCAGGATGCCGCCTTCGCGCGTCTTGAACGGCTTGCCATCCGGCCCGTTCACCGTGCCGAAGCCGAGATGCTCCAGCTCCTTCTCCGGCAGATAACCAGCCCGTTCGCTCGCGCGGAACACTTGCTCGAAATGCAACGCCTGACGCTGGTCGACCACATAAAGCGAAAGCTGCGGATCAACGCTCCGCTTCCGATCCATTATCGTACCGAGGTCCGAGCCGTGATAACCGATCGCGCCATCCCGGTTCACCAGAATGATCGGCGGCATTTCCTTCTTGTCGCTCTCGCGCGCGACACGCACGATCCAGGCACCGGCATCGAACTCCGAAATGCCCCGCGCTTTCAGGTCTTCCACAATCTCCGGGATGAAAGGCTCGGCGTCACTCTCGCCTTTCCAGAGATCGAACTTCACGCCCAGCGAAGCGCACTCGCGCTCGAGACCCACGCGCGTCACATTGCAGAAATGCCGCCACAGCGCGCGGTATCCCGGCCGTCCTGATTGCAGCTCCTGCGTTGCCTTGCGGTCTTCATCCCGCCGCGCCTCGTCTGTCTTCGACTTGCCAGACGCCAGCGGATACAGCCGCCCGAGATCGTCCATCGTCACCGGGCTCGTCTCCGGATACGGGCCCGTGAAGCTCTCGTCGAAATACGGCAGACCCGGCTGCTCCAGCTTCACCTCGTTGATGAGCTGGCCCATCTGCAGGCCCCAGTCGCCGAGGTGAACATCACTCGTCACGCTATCGCCCATGAAGCGGAACAACCGCTGCAGCGAATCCCCGATCACCGTCGAACGCAGGTGGCCGATGTGCATTTCCTTGGCGACGTTCCAGCCGCCGAAATCCATCACCACGCGCCGCGGCGTCTCCACGCGCCATGCGCCTGTCCGCGCATCCGCCGCAATCTCTTCCGCGCGCTTGTTCAGACCAACCGCTGAAAGACGCACGTTGATGAAGCCCGGCCCCGCTACGTCGCTGCTCGCCACCAACGGCGACGCTTTCAGCGCATCGACAACAGCCGTCGCAATCTCACGCGGGTTCTTGCCCAGCTTCTTCGCCGCCGCCATCGCGCCATTGCACTGGAAGTCTGCCAGGTCCGGACGATCCGACCGGCGCACGGCGCCAAGCTGCGCATCAAGCCCAAGCGCGACAAAAGCCGCGCCCGCGGCGTCCGACAGAAGGCCGGCAAGATCCTGTGATTTCGTCATGACAAGTCCGGGGGCTGGAAAGCCTCGCCGGACTACTTCGGCTTGGCGGGGGGCGCAACGTTGATCGTGAACCGGGTGCCGGATCGGTTATAGGCGACCTGTTCCGGCGTCAGGTCGAACCCGACAATCACCTCGAAATTGGTGCCCGAAACCGTCTCGTTCGCGCGCGGGATGCTGATCCCCGGAATTTTCTCGGTCAAGCGCACGATATCCGTGCCCGGCGGGAAGGTGACGTTCACGTCGAACCGTTCCTTGGCCAGCACCATCCTGTCGCGCCGCGTGACAGTCACGAAAACCGGATATGTACGGCTGGAAGCAGTCGCCTTGGGACCTTTACCGAAGGCGAAATCGATCTCGACTTCCATGTCGATCGGATTGGTGCCGGTATAGCGGCAGAAGCTCCGCACGCCTTCGACAGCGCCGGTGAAGCCGACATTCTCGTGCCGCTCCGCCCCATCAATCTCCACCAGCCGGCTGGCGTCATAAAGCACGCCCGCGACCGGGCACGGGCCGGTATTTGGCTTGGTATCCAGCGACTCCACCGCAGCGCATCCGCTGGCAAGCAGCATGGCCGAAAGACCCAGGCAGGCAGGCACAAAACGCTTCACTGGCACATCCTGACGCAGGGCCCCTTGGCATGGCTCCAAGGCGGCGACATTTTCAAGCTGCGTGATAGCCTCTAAAGACCGGCCCACGCAACTTCGCACGCCACACCCGCAACAAGGCGGAATTTTGCCCGACTTTTCCACGCCTTCCGAATCATTCCGCCCCCCGCTGAAAGTCCTTCTGGCGGCCCCTCGGGGCTTTTGCGCAGGGGTCGACCGGGCGATCCAGATCGTGGAACAGGCCCTGGCCAAGTGGGGCGCCCCGGTCTTCGTGCGCCACGAGATCGTCCATAACGCCCATGTCGTGAAGCGTCTGGAAGCCATGGGCGCGGTGTTCGTGGAAGAACTCACCGAATGCCCGGATGACCGCCCGGTCGTGTTTTCGGCCCATGGCGTGCCCAAGGTTGTCCCCGCCGAGGCCGCTCGCCGCGACATGACCTATGTCGACGCCACCTGCCCGCTCGTCTCCAAAGTCCACGCCGAGGCGCAGCGCCACGAACGCAACGGCCTCCACATCCTGCTGATCGGACACGAGGGTCATCCCGAAGTCGTCGGTACGATGGGCCAGATCGGCGCCGGCGCCATGACGCTGATCGAGACGGTCGAAGACGCCGAGACATTCACCCCGGCCGACTCTTCACGGCTGGCCTACGTCACACAGACCACGCTCTCCGTCGACGACACGGCAGACATTGTCGCCGCCCTCCGCCGCCGCTTCCCGCAACTGGCCGAGCCGCGCAAGGACGACATCTGCTACGCCAC
>DAIRES010000001.1:67340-70488 GCA_036795465.1 Hyphomonadaceae bacterium | reverse complement strand
GGGATGGTTGGGTGGGCGTGTTATGACGAGAGTTGTCAGTTGCCTGAACTTCGCGCACATCTTTCGCCACAAGAAACGGGGAGAGACGAATGTTTTCGCATGTGATGGTTGGGACGAACGATCTCGAGAAATCGAAGAAGTTCTACGATGCGGTGCTCGGCGCGATCGGCATCAAGCCGGCGGTGGTCGATGGGCACCGGATGTTCTACCGGACGAAGACCGGGGTGTTTGGCGTTACGGCGCCTATCAATGGTCAGCCGGCCACGATCTCCAACGGCGCAACGATCGGGTTTGCCGTCGATACGCCGGAGCAGGCGCACGCCTGGCACGAGGCCGGCATCGCGAATGGCGGCACGGCGATCGAGAATCCGCCGGGCATCCGCAAGGGCGCGACGATGGAGCTTTATCTCGCTTACCTGCGTGACCCGGACGGCAACAAGATCTGCGCCATGAAGCGTATGGGCTGATTTTTCGGCCTGCCGCCACCCTGCTGACACTTGGCTGTCAGCAGGGGCGGGATACGTCTCTCCTGTGCCGGCGTTATCTCGCCATCAGGAGGAAAACAGATGCTGAAATTCTATCACGCCCCGTGGTCGCGCTCGTCGAACGTGCTGTGGCTCATGGAGGAGCTTGGCGTTCCCTACGAGATCGAGCAGGTCGATATCCGCGCGGGCGTGCCGGAGAGCTATCGCGCGATCCAGCCGAACAAGAAGGTTCCGGCGATCTCGCATGACGGCGTGATCATCACCGAGCGGGCGGCGATCTCGATCTATCTCGCCGACGCATTTCCGCAGGCGGGGCTGGCGCCCAAGATCGGCGACAAGGATCGCGCGGCTTACCTGACCTGGCTGGTTTATGCGGACTCGGTGTTCGATCCGGCTGTGGCGCTGCATACGCTCAAGGTCGAGTACCAGCCGAGCGGCGTCTCGTTCGGGTCTTACGACGATCTGGTGTCGAACCTGGAGCGTCGTCTGTCGCAGAGCGAGTTCATCGCGGGTGATCGCTTCACGGCTGCCGATGTGCAGGTGGCGGGAAGCATGGGCTATGTGATGCAGCAGAAATGGCTGCCGGAGCGCCCGGCGTTTGTGGCTTACCTCGAGCGCACCACAACACGGCCGGCCGCGTTGCGCTCGCAGGCGAAGGACCTGGAGATGGCGCGCGCCGTTCCGGAGTTCGCGGAGATGTTCAAGGGGCAGTGAGGTGCGTCACGGCTTCGTAACTGCGGTGTAGAAGTAATCGCTTTGCGTCACGAACCGATCGATCGACTCCTTCAGGTCATCAAGGTCGATGCCTTTCGAGGGGATCGGGATGATCATGTCGAAGGTGACGAAGCCGCCGCTCAGATAGCCACGACCATAGAGCTTGCCTGCGTTCCATTCATCGAGACGCGCTTTCGAGGGCATGGGCGTGGGCAGGTACTGCCCGCGTATCTGCAACGCCTTGCAGGGGGCCGTGTCGCAGTCGGCGATCCAGACGGTGAAGTAGTTCTTGTCGTGGCGGAGCTCTCTCGGGTTGTCGGGGCTTTGCGCAATGGTGAAGCCGACCTTCGCGAAGGCCTGAACGACGGCGGTTTCGTTGTTCAGGAAGACGCGCTGGCTGGTTACACTCTGTACGGCCAGCGGAGGGGGTGGCGGGGGTGTGGCGGCGGGCGCGGTCTTGATGGCGTCGGCGAGGCGCTGGGCGACGGTGATCGTGAGCGGCGAATCCGGGAAGCGCTGGAGCAGGGCGTTGCGCGCCAGCTTGGCGACATCGATGTTGCCGGTTGAGAGCAGCTCGTCGACGAGGGCGAGCAGTTGCTGGTCGCCGAAGGTCTTGAGGTTGGACTGGAAGGTGGGGTCGCTGGCCTTGACGGGGGCGGTGGCCACGGGTCTTGCGGGCTGGACGGGTTGAGCGCCGGAGTTGCCGCCGCCACGCGCGCCGCCGGCAGCGTTGTATTTCTTTACCCACAGACCTGCGGCGCAATTATCGGCCACATCGGCGGAGGCCCACAAATCCGTGCTGGCGTTGGCGGCGGGCTGCCTGCCGGCCATCTTGATGATGTAGTCGGCCCCGGATCTTTCGTCGTTGACGATGGCGGGGCCGAAGCAGGGATACTCGCCGTCCTCGCAGTGCTCATTGCTCTCGGCGTACCAGGCGACGTCTTCCAGCCCTTTGGACAAGCTCAACCAGTTGCGGCGATGATCGCAGATATCCTTACGGTAGTCTGCGCCGCCGGTTGTGCAGTAGGTCGCGACTTCCTTGGCAAGCCATTCTTTCTGGATCTTGTGGAACTGGGCGATGGCGGGGCGGCAGGCCTGAAGGTCGGCCGCGGTGACCTGGGGCCATGCTGCCTGGGCGATGGCGATACCAGCGGCGGCTATGCCGATGGCCGCGCAGACAGCCGCAGCTGCGATCCTGATTTTCATTTTAGTGCCCCCTGCGCCTGTCACAGCGACGCGGGGAGCGAACACCATTTGCGGCGTCGGGACAAGTGTGGCGCCGGACGATGCTAGGCTTGCTTTGGGTTAGCGACCTTTGCTTCGAGCCAGGCGACGGCGGCCTTGTAGGTCTTGTAGTCGTCGCTGTTCAGGTCGAGCAGGTGGGGGCGGATGTTCGGGTCGAACGTGTAGCGCGTGTCTGTGTGGCCGGTGAGTTCGAGAAGGAAACCGCCCATCGAATAACGGACGGTGGGGTCGCCCGAGATGCGTGCGTTGCGCATCAGCTGTTTCATGACGGCGGGCGTTTTGTGCTGTTCGGCGATTTCGTAGAGGCGGTCCAGGGCGCCGGTCATGCTGGCGGCGCGTTCGAGCTTGTCGATGAAGCGGGCTTCGATGGCTTCGGTCCAGCCTTGTGCGGCGATGTCGTCCATGAAGGCTTCGATGCCGGCGCCGTCGGTCTGCTTTTCCGCGGCCTTGCCGATGCGCTGGATCGCCTTGTCGTTGCCGAGTGCGCGGAGGGCTTCGACGTCGCGCCAGTCGAGGGAGGACTGTTCGCAGATCTCGTCCGTGACGAGGTCGCGTTCCTCGGGCGTGATCTCTTCAAGCGCGGCGATGTCGTAGGGCGTGCCTTCCTTCCACCTGTCGTAGTCGAGAACCATCGACTGCTTGAAGCGGGTGTAGGCTGCTGAAGGATTGCGGGGCGGCAGCGACATGCCGGATTGGTATCCGGT
>DAIRES010000001.1:64993-67240 GCA_036795465.1 Hyphomonadaceae bacterium | reverse complement strand
TGATCGGCGGCCATGCGTTGCATGGCTTGCGCGAAAAGAAGCTCCCTGATCTGTGCGGCGTACCGGACCGAGACGGGTCCGATCGCGGCTGTCGCGTCGGCGCTCATGACTACACTCCTACACTGGGCAGTATCTGCCGGTGCGGTGAATCGCGCGTAAACGATGAAGAGGGTTTGGGCCTGTTTTGCAGGGCATATTCGTTAACGCGCAGCCCGATTCGATTCAGGAAGCGGCCGTCAGGCCTTCACATCGAGGACGAGCGCGGTGTGATGGCCGAGGCGGGCGCGATGGCCGCGTTCGAGAAGGTCGGCGACGTTGCGCGCTTTCTGGATGCGCCTGTCGGAGCGTTGCGCGGCGAGATAGATCGCGTGCTCGCGCCGGGTGGCGAGGTTGACGACGGTTGCGTCGCGAACGCCCTGGAGATCGAACGACATGGGAGTCAGCCCTGTTGCGGTCGCACTTCTGGCGACTGGATCAGGTTGGCAGATGCGCGTGAAAGCCGCGTGCGCGGGCGGCGCCGGATTGATGGCGTGTGGTTAGCGCGCGGGTAACGATCGCGCGTCGCCTATGCGAGCACATCCACGACGAGGCCGCCGGCCGCGGGCCGTGGGCGCGGAGGGATTTCGACGGCGCGTTCGGACACGGTGGGGCGGGCGGCGGCGGAAGCCTTTGCTTCCTCCACGCGCTGATCGCGGCGGGCTTCGGCGCGCGTGGTCAGATACTGGTGCGCGGCTTCACGGGCGGAGGTGCGGCGGCTTTCGTCGGCGGCGCGGACGGACAGGGGTGCATCGATCGGCATGGCAGGGGCTCATCTTGCAGCCGCAGCGTGCGGCGTGAGCACGAGAATGGGGGATAGAGGTGTATCGAATTCGTAGGACGGCCGAAAAAGTTCGCATGTGAAAACAGGACGTTGCTAACCAAAGATGGGGGATAGCGCCCTCCAGATTCCACCGGGGTCCGGGCCGGGGTATTATGGCTCATGGTCGACAAGTGGGTCAGCGCGGGGCGCGGGGCCACAGATCGCGAAGAGAATGCCCGAGCGGCGCTCTCGCACGACGCGCTTGTCGATCCGTTCAATTGCAGCAGTGCTGTGGCCCACCCTCGCTGATCGCGATGCGCATGTGCGCGTCGCGATGCGAGGGGCTTCGGTCAGCACCAGACCGGAGACGATGATGAGATTTTTTGGGAAGCGCGAAGCGAAGTCGGCCGCGCCGCTGACGGCGATCTCGGACCTGCGCGCGGCGCAGTGGTCGGGGATGGGGCAACTGGTGCGCGAGGGGTTCGAGCGCAATCCGGTGGCGTATCGGTGCGTGCGGATGATTGCGGAGGCGGCGGGCAGCGTCGGGTTCCGTGCGGTGGATGCGGACGATGCGCTGGCGCGCCTGATGATGCGGCCGAATGGCGAGCAGGCGGGGCCGGACCTGATGGAGTCGTTCTATGGCCATGTCGCGGTGACGGGCGATGCGTATCTCGAAGCGGTGGCGATGGATGGCGAGGTACGCGAATTGTTCGTGCTGCGCCCGGACAGGATGAAGGCGCTCAACGGACCGCGTGGACGCGCCGTTGCGTGGGAGCATCGCGTGGGCGGGGACGTGCGGAGGATCGTGCGCGAGGCGGATGGCTTCATGCCGGTGCTGCATGTGCGGCTGTTTCATCCGGCGAATGATTATGAGGGGCAGTCTCCGCTGGAGGCGGCGGCGCGGGCGATCGACATTCACAATGCGGGCGGCGCGTGGACGAAGTCGCTGATCGACAATGCGGCACGGCCTTCCGGTGCGCTGGTATATTCGGGCGCCGAGGCGCTGACCGATGAGCAGCGGGGAGAGTTGCGGAACGACCTGGATCGCAGTTTCACAGGGTCGTCGAATGCGGGGCGGCCGATGTTGCTGGAGGGCGGGCTCGACTGGCGGCCGATGAGTCTCTCGCCGGCGGACATGGATTTCGTGGAGCAGCGCAATGTGGCGGCGCGCGAGATCGCGCTGGCGTTCGGCGTGCCGCCGATGCTGCTGGGGATACCGGGGGACGCGACCTATGCGAATTATCGCGAGGCCAATTCGGCGTTCTGGCGGCTGACCATCCTGCCGCTGGTGAACAAGGCGGCGCGGGCGATTTCAGGCTGGCTGGGCGAGCGCGTCGGCGGCGGGATCACAGCAGACCTGGAGGGCGTGCCGGCGTTTCAGGACGAGCGGGCCCTGCAATGGCAGCGGATCGACTCGGCGAGTTTCCTCACGGTGGAGGAGAAGCGGC
>DAIRES010000001.1:32266-64893 GCA_036795465.1 Hyphomonadaceae bacterium | reverse complement strand
CTGCAATGGCAGCGGATCGACTCGGCGAGTTTCCTCACGGTGGAGGAGAAGCGGCGGATGGCGGGTGTGTCAGGCTAATACGGACAGGCTCATCAGGCCGATGAAGACGACGGCGAGGAAAATGCGCTGCGCCATGTAGGCGGACTCCTTTTGGTGGCTCACCAGAGTGGGCACGTCTTAGGGGTCGATGAGTTGAGGGTTTATTCCGCGGCGACGCGGTAGCGTGACGACGAAGGCGAAGGGTCGAGGTCGTCCCACATCCTGCTGGATGATGGCGCGGGAAGCGCCGGCAGGGCGGATGCAAACACCGGGCGCTCTTCCGCAAGCGAGCGGACAACGGCGGTGTGATGCGTCAGGAAGTCGATGATGTTGCGAAGATCAGCGACCGAATAGCTGGCGAAAGCGTGCTCCATGAAGCGCGCGGCGAGCAGCAGCTCCTTTGGCGAGCCCAGCGGGGCCGTGTTGGGGAGGCGACGGGTGGCGCCGGGCGGCAGGATGAAGTGGGCGAACCAGGCGTGGTCTTCAGGCGCAAGGCGCAGGCGCGGCTCTGGTGCGCGGCCGAACGCGCGGCGCATCAACATGCGGTCGATGCGATTGCGCTCGCCATTGTTGGGCATGCGATCGCGCGCGAAGGCGAGGAACATGGAGAGGACGGCGAGGCGTTGCTGGCCATCGAGAAGCGTGGCGATGCCGCGTTGTTGCGGGCAGATCGTTATGACCCCGAGATAGAAGCGTTCTTCGGGAACGTCTTCCTCATCAATTGAATCGTGCGCGGCTGTTTCGAGATCGACCATGAGTTGGGCGACTTGCGGCGGACCCCAGTGGAAGCCGGGACGCGCCGGGCCGCATCGAAATCGCGCTGCGCCTGAAAAGAGGCGACCAACGCTTACGACATCCGCCCGTTTCAAATGGAAACTCCCGAACACGCTCTACGCGCCGCCCAGCCCGGAAGAGACATCTATGTAGCAGAGGATTTTCGGATGATCGACAAAAAAATCACATGGGCTCTGATTTTCGCGATCGTGATTGAATCCGCAGGCGTATTCGCGTGGGCGGGTGGAATTGGCGAACGGTTGAAAGAGGTGGAGGCGCGCGATGCGGGGCAAGCCGAGATGGCAGTGCGGCTGGCGCGAGTCGAGGTGAAGCTGGAGCTGGTGTCGGCGCAGCTGACGCGGATTGAAACGCGGCTGGATCGGTCGATGCCGTAGAGCTGCGCAATTTTCAAGACAATCAAGTTGCGAGGTCGAGATGAAAACCGAAAGCCTTTTAATCGAGGGCTATGCATCGCTGTTCGGTGTTGAGGACCTGGCCGGGGATGTTGTGCGGGCGGGCGCGTTCACGCGGACGCTGGCGCGCGGCGGCGAGGTGCGGATGCTGTTGAGCCATGTGGGCGGACGGACGGCGGGGCGGTGGACGACGATGCGGGAGGATGGGCGCGGGCTGTTCGTGCGCGGGCTGGTGACAAATGATACGACTTCGGGAGCAGCGGCCCTAAACCTGATCGGCGCGCGGGAGATGAGCGGGTTGTCGATCGGGTTCATTGCGCGGGACTGGTCCCCGCGCGTGGTGCGGGGGCGGGAGCTGCGGGAGATCGAGCTGCGCGAGATTTCGCTGGTGACGTCGCCCATGCTGCCGGAGGCGAGGTTCGCGGCGGCGGCGGCGGGGGCGGATTGGAGCGGTAAGGTTCTTCCCAGAAATGTGCGCACGGGCTGACCCAAGGGCAGGCTTTCCGTGCACGGAAACCGAGCGTAGGTAGGCGCGAGAGATCGTCCAGGCGACCGGAACCGGCGAGGGACGACATGAGGAGGTACGCCATGAAAACGAAACTGCTGACCGCCACCATTCTATGTGTCGGCGCCCTCATGGGGGTGGCGGGCGCTTCCGCGCAACAATCCGAAGCGGGCTATGCCGTTCCGCACACCAAATGGGGCGTGCCGGACCTGCAGGGCTTCTGGAACAACACGTCGGTGACCGGCATGCAGCGTCCGGGTGATGCGAAAGCACTGGTGGTGAGCGAGAAGGAAGCCGAGCGGCTGGTGAACCGCAACCTTCTGATCGTTCTGTCGAAGCAGGACCAGGCAACGAACGGGCAGGACCCGAACAACACGAAGCTGCTCGAGGACAAGAACCCGGACCGGGGGTACAATTCGTTCTGGATCGATCCCGGCTCCAAGCTGGCGACTGTGAAGGGCGAGATCCGCACGTCGTGGATCGTCGAGCCGGCGACGGGGCGCATTCCGTACAAGCCGGGCGCGCGCAATGCGGGCGGGTATTCGATTACCAATTTCGATGGACCGGAGGTGCGGCCGCAGGCTGAGCGTTGCGTGCTGGGCTTTTCGGGCTCGTATGGGCCGGTGATGCAGAACGGCATGTACAACAACACCATGCAGTTCGTGCAAACGCCGGGTCAGGTGATGATCCTGGTCGAGATGAACCATGACGCGCGGATCATTCCGATCGTGGCGAGCAAGGCCGATGTGAAACACGGGTCCGTTCCGAAATGGGGTGGGGATTCCGTCGGCTGGTATGAGGGCGACACGCTGGTAGTCGAGACGACCAACGTGCATCCCAACCAGCGCGCGACGATCACCAAGGACGGCAAGCTGACGGAGCGCTTCTCGCGCTGGAACGAGCACCAGATTCTCTACACGTTCGAAGTGGAGGATCCGACGCTCTACAGCCAGAGCTGGAAAGGCGAGATGGCGCTGAACTCAAGCGAGCCGCTGTACGAGTACGCTTGCCATGAGGGCAACTACGCCATGCCGGGCATTCTGGCCGGCGCGCGCGAGATCGAGAGCCAGGGCAAGGTGCCGGGTATGGGTCCGGGTATCACGGCGGGCATCGTTCTGCCGCGCGACGAGACAGGCGGCGAAGGCTTCAACTAGTTTTCGGGCGGGACAGGACTATCAAGAGGGCGCGGCGAAAGCTGCGCCCTTTTTGTTTGTGGTTTGAATCGGCGCTGGGCTTCGCGGCGCCGGGGATTGTTTGAGCGAAGCCAGTTTAGGGAAATCCATGACAATCGAGACGAAGATGAACGCGCCCTCGGGCGCGAATGCGGACGTGCGTGTGCTGACAGCGGAGATGATGGCGGCGTTCGAGGCGCTGAAGGCGGCGAACGATGCGCGGATGGAGGAGATCGAGAAGCGCGGCGCGGCTGATCCGCTGCTGGATGCGAAGCTGAAGAAGATCGAGACGTCGCTCGACCGGCAACGTTCGGCGCTGGAGCGGCTGGCGTTGGAGCAGGCGCGGCCGGCGATGGGCGAGGACCCGCGCAAGGGCGATCCCGAACACAAGTCGGCCTGGAGCACCTACATGCGCCGGGGCGACGACAGCGGGATTTCGCGACTGGACCTGAAGTCGGTGAATGTCGGCACGGAGGCGCAGGGCGGCTATGTGGCGCCGCCGGAGCTGGATCGCCTGATCGAGCAGCGGCTGATGGCGTCTTCGCCGATGCGGCAGATTGCATCGGTGAGGCAGACTTCGGCGACGGTGTTCCGCAAGCCTGTGAGCCTTGGGACGACGTCGGCCTGGGCGGCGGAGACGGGCTCGCGCGGGGAGACGACGGCGCCGACGCTGGACCTGCTCGAGTTTCCGGCGGCGGAGCTTTATGCGATGCCGGCGGCGACGCAGACGCTGCTGGATGACGCCTATGCGGATGTCGATGAGTGGCTCGCCGACGAGGTGGAGGCCAGCTTCTCGGCGCAGGAAAGCGCGGCGTTCGTGACGGGCGATGGCTCCAACAAACCGAAAGGCTTCCTGAGCTATGACATGATCGCGGATGCGAGCCATGCGTGGGACAAGATGGGCTTCGTCCTTTCGGGCGGCGCGGGCGCGTTTGCGGCGAGCAATCCGGCGGACAAGCTGATCGACCTGGTCTATGCGCTGAAGAGCCAGTTCAGGCCGAATGCGCGCTTTGTCATGAACCGCAGAACTGTGTCGGCGGTGCGCAAGCTGAAGGATGGCGACGGTAATTACCTGTGGCGTCCGGGTGCGGCGGGCGAGTCGGCGAGCCTGCTGGGCTATCCGGTGACCGAGATCGAGGACATGCCGGATATTGCGGCGAATGCTTTCGCGATCGCCTTCGGCGATTTCCGGCGTGGTTATCTGATCGTCGACCGGCAGGGCGCCCGCGTGCTGCGCGATCCGTATTCCCTGAAGCCGTACGTGCTGTTTTACACGACCAAGCGCGTGGGCGGGGGCGTGCAGAACTTCGACGCGATCAAAGTGATGAAGTTCGCTGCGTCGTAAACTAGCGCGTACTTAACTCGACGGCTGCGCCAGCGAAGCTTAGCTTCGCTGGCGATAGCTGGAGATTCTGCATGGGTTCGCCTTCACCTGAACGCACGGCCGACGCGTTCATCGAGAAGTTCAATTCGGGCGATGCGGGGGGATTTGCCCAACTTTATGCGGAAGACGCAGTCTTTACCTATGATGGGCTGGAGAAGGCGGTCGGTCGGCAGCAGATAGAGGGCGCGATTGCGGGGTTCATGCTCGCTGGCCTGAAGTTCAAGGGCAAGAACGTGAATGTCTATGTCGTCGGCGATACGGCGCTGACCCGGTTCAAATGGGAGTTGTTCGACGCCCAGGGCGCGACCGTGGCGACGGGCGTATCGACGGAGGTTCAGCGGCGCGGGGATGATGGTCTGTGGCGCTTCATCATCGACGATTCCGGCGGCGGAAGCCGGACCTGAGACCGGCTTGATCTTCCACCTTTCATCGTGATGATGCCGCGTCTTTCCAGGGGAGCGGATCATGGGCGTGGCGTCGCCGGAGTTGATGGCGGAGACCTTCATCGAGCGGTTCAATGCGCGCGATGCGGCGGGCATGCTGGCGCTGTATGAGCCGGATGCGGTTTTCACGTTCGATGGCGTGCAGAAGGCTGTCGGTCACGAGCAGATTGCAGGGGCGCTGGCGACTTTCCTGGCGTCGCCGTTCAAGCTGCGTGGCAAGTACGCGATGGTGCATGCAGCGGGCAGCGCCGCGCTGTGCAGCCTGAAGTGGGAGATGCTGGAGCCGGAGGGCTGGATCAACTCCGACGGCGTTTCGATGGAAGTGCTGACGCGCGGAAGCGACGGGCTTTGGCGCTTCGCGATTGACGACGCCACGGCGGGACAGCGCCCGGGCGAATAGTCGGCGCCGTCACAAGCAAAGCAGTTTTGATTGGTTCGCCGCAAAAGCGATCAACCTATTGTTGGCCCGGTGACAGGCGGACGTGGGTGATCGTGGTGGATTGTCGCGGAGGCGACGCCGGTTTTCCGGGCGTCGTGCGCGCGATTATGCGCTGCCTTGCGGCAGCGGGATGAAACTTTGACGCCCTGACCTCTTGTCGCTTGAGACGTGCCCGGTCGCTCCCGCCGAATGGCGATGCGCCGGACTACGGACATCACAAAGGGGTACCACGATGCGTAAAACTGCTCTCAGGACTTTCTTGCTGGGGTTTGGATCGGCGATAGCGATCACCTCGGCGTATGCGCAGGAGCAGACGCCCGCGCCGTCAGCGGACCAGCCCACTGATGTCGTTGTGGTTCATGGCAGGCGCTTGAGCGTCGCAGCCGAAGCGATCGGCCAGGATGAGGCCAGCAACACGGTTGCCGTGACGCGCGATGCGCTGCTGTCGGCGCCGGCGGGTATCTCCGGATTGAAGATGCTGGAGACGTTGCCGGGGTTCAACGTGCAGACCGATGGAGCGCTGGGGCTCTATGAGTTCGGCAACTCGGTTACGGTTCGCGCCTTCAACCTGCAGCAGATCGGCTTTGTGCTGGATGGCATTCCGATGGGGCGGTCTGACGCTTTCGGCGGCAGCCCGATCTTCCGGTATGTTGATAACGAGAATCTGGGGTCTGTGGTGGCTTCGCCGGGCGCTGGCGATGTGGGGCAGCCGAGCTATGCTTCGTTGGGGCCGATCGTGGAATACCACTCGATTGATCCGGACGATGAGTTTGGCGGAACGATCTCGCATGCGTGGGGCGACGACAATCTCAACCGGAGCTTCGTGAAGCTGCAGACCGGAAAGCTTGGGCCAGTCTCGGCTTACATTGCCCGCTCGAAGACCGACAGCGATCTGTGGCGCGGCGGCGGCTACATCGATCGCGAGCATTGGGAAGCGAAGGCGAAGATTGAACTCGGGCTCGATACGTCGCTGACGCTGAAATATGTGTCCAACGACTTCTTCGACTACGACTCGCCGAGCTTCACAAAGGCGGTTTATAATTCGAGCACTCCCGACAACAACGGCAAGACGGGACGTGAGCGTGGTTATGCGGTGTTCCTGCCGAACCTCGCTTATGGCCCGCTGACAGATTATCCGGGGCAGACCGGCCTGACCAATGCCGGCTTCACGGACTGGTTCGAGGATCGGGTGAACATCCGGAATGACGCGCTCTATGGCGCGACGTTCGAGACCGCGATTGGCGACGACATCAATCTGACGATTACCGGCTATCACGAAGACAAGGATGGCTACGGCGTTTCGCCGGACGGATATGCAAACTCGCGCGGTATCTATGTACGCCAGGCGGAAGCAGGACTGGATGTGAACGCGCCGCGTGGCGTGCAGTACGGCCTGTCAGGCGTTGGCGGCGTGCGGAACGGCGTTGTTGCGAAAGCGTCGTGGGAGGTCGCCAACCATACGATTGAAGGCGGAGTGTGGGTTGAGACGGACGACTATTCGCGCACCCAGTATCGCCTGAACCATCAGGGCGGCATCCAGACCGGCCGCGTGCTCTATGACGAAGTCGCGTATTACCGGCGCGCCTATGAATCGACGCGCGACACCGTGCAGGTGTTCATCAAGGACAAGATCAGCCTGCTCGACGACAAGTTGAATGTCGAAGTCGGTGTGAAGGCGCTGTCGATCGACTATCAGCTCTCTGGGTATCGCGATTTCAACGACTACTATCGGGTCGTGGGTGGCGTGGGCGTGGCTGGCTGGGGCCCGCAGACCGTCGGCGACACGTTTGAAGATACGTTCCTGCCGATGCTGGGTGCTGTTTATGACGTAGCCGACAACGTGCAGTTGTTTGCGTCGTACTCGCAGAACTTTGCGTTGCCGCGCGGAACGGACGATGCGTTCGCGATCGCGCCGGCGTCGCAGGTGTCTTCACCCGGCCCGGAGGCCGAGACTTCGGAGAACTTCGAGATCGGCGCGCGGACGCTGGGATCGGAATTCAATGGCGCGGTGGCTGTCTATTACACCACGTTCGAGAACAGGCTCGAGACCTACGGCAACTTTGTCGCCGGTCAGGCAGGTGCAGTGGAGACATTCCCGCAGAATGTCGGCGGGGTGGAATCCTATGGCGTGGAGATCACCGGCGCGTGGAAACCGGCCTTCTTCAATGACCAGCTCTATTTCAACGGCAACCTGACCTACAACAAGACGACGTTCCAGGATGACATCCCGAATTTCCTTGCGCCTCTGATTGTGGGTGGTGCGCGGAGGCCTCTGGCGATTTCGGGCAATACGCTGGCGGACAGCCCGGAATGGATCGTCACGGTTGGCGCGACGTGGGAGCCGACGGACTGGGTGGTGGCCAACATTTCGGCCAAGTACCTGTCTGATCGCTACTCGAACTTCACCAACACCGAAGAGATCAGCGATTACACGATCGTCAGCGGTTATGTTGATTTCGGTGACGGCGAGGGCGACGGGCTGCTTGGACGCTTCAAGGCGCGCGTCAACGTCGACAACCTCTTCGACGAGGACAAGCTGGCGTTCATCACACCGTCAGTGAACGGGCTGGCGAGCTTCCGCCCGCAGAGCCCGCGTACCTTCTCGGTCTCGCTGACCGGAGAGTTCTAGGGTTCAGTGATAGCTGGACAGGAATTCGCGAGCCCTGCGTGGCTCGCGAATTTCGTTTTTGGGGGGCGACGCCTAGCGCGGCGCCATGCGGATGCCGCCGTCAAGCCGGACGGTTTCGCCGTTGAAGTAGGCGTTCTGGATCATCTGAAGCGCGAGCGAAGCGTATTCGGCCGGATCGCCCAGGCGTTTCGGGTTGAGGACGGTGGCCGAGAGCGCGGCTTTGACGTTGTCGGGCAGGCCGGCGAGCAGCGGCGTGTTGAAGAGACCCGGCAGGATCGTGTTGACGCGGATGCTTTCGGTGGAGAGGTCGCGCGCGATCGGGAGCGTCATGCCGACGACGCCGCCCTTGGAAGC
Source organism: Hyphomonadaceae bacterium (assembly GCA_036795465.1). Taxonomy (GTDB): domain Bacteria; phylum Pseudomonadota; class Alphaproteobacteria; order Caulobacterales; family Hyphomonadaceae; genus UBA7672. The sequence continues at coordinate 56,741 of DAIRES010000001.1, read as the reverse complement.
CGAGTAGGCGGCCTGTCCGATCTGGCCGTCTTCGGCTGCGACGGAGGCGGTGTTGACGATCGCGCCGCGATCTCCGTCAGCCATCACGTCGAGCGTCATCATGCCGGCGGCTGACTTGGCGATGCAGCGGAATGTGCCGACCAGATTGATCTGGATGATCTTGTTGAAGGCGTCGAGCGGGTGAGCGCTGATCTCTCCGGTTTCCTTCTTGCGCCCGGCGGTCTTCACGCCGATGCCGGTGCCGGCGCAGTTGACGAGGATGCGTTCCTGTCCGTTGGCGGCGCGGGCGGCGACGAAGCCGGCGTCGACCGAGACGTCGTCGGTGACATTGACGTTGCAATAGACGGCGCCGGTTTCAGCGGCGAAGGCCGTGCCGGCTTTCTCGTTCATGTCGAAGATCGCGACTTTGACGCCGTGCGCGCGCAGGGCCTTCACGGTCGCGCCGCCGAGGCCTGAGGCGCCGCCTGTGACGATGGCGGAGACGGAGCTGTCGAGTTTCATGGCGTTTTCCTGCGTAGCGAGATTGACGTTCGCGGAAGCTTTAGAGCGCCAGACGCGCTGCGCCTAGATGTGACGTTGCGGCGCCCCGTCAGGCGGGCGGGCCGGTGAGTTCGATCGTGACGCCGTTGGGATCCTTGACGAAGCACTGGCGGCCAAAGCCGCTGGGGATGTCTGACCAGCGATACGGCACGCCGAGCTGGTCCAGACGCGCGAGGGCTGCGTCGAAATCGGGAGCGGTGAAGGAGATGTGGTCGAGGGCGCCATCTGGCGTTCGCGGCTGTGCGCGCTCGACCAGGTGAATGACCGCCTGGTCGCCGGCGTAGAGCCAGGCGCCGGGGAAGTTGAAGTCGGGGCGCGGGCCGATCTTGAGGCCGATGACGCCGACGAAGAAGTCGATCGTCTCCTGCAGCTTCGCTGTCGAGATGTTCGCGTGATTGAGGCCGGTGATCATCGGCGACTCCGTTGTGGGCCTACAGCCTAGGACGAAACCCAGAAGGAAAACAGGAATGATCGTGACGACGCTGGCGCCGCCGGCGGCCGAACCCGTGGGTTTGGCCGAGGCGAAGGAATATCTGCGGATCGGAGGGGATGGCGAAGACGGGCTGGTCGGCAGCCTGATCGCGGGAGCGCGGGCGAGGATCGAGGCGCTGGCGAGCGTGGCGATGATTACCCGCACCTTGCGGGTGACCATGGACTGGTGGCCGCGCGGGGCGATTGAGAAGCGCACGGTTGTGATGCCGGTGCGGCCGGCGGATGAGCTGGTCGCGGTACGCGTGTTCAACGGCTCGGGCGTGGCGCAGACGGTGACGGACAGGTTCACGCTGGCGCGCGGGAGATCAGCGCGGCTGGTGTGGGTGGGAGGCGCGTTTCCGTGGCCGGGGCAGCGGTATAACGGAATCGAGATCGACTATTCGGCAGGATTTGGCGAAACGCCTGACGATGTGGCGGAGGCGTTGCGGCTGGCGGTGAAGCGGCTGGTCGCCCACGCGTATCACAAGCGAGATGGCGAGACGCTGAATGGTCCGCTGCCGGAGGACGTGGCGGGGTTGATCTCCCCGTGGCGCAGGGTGCGGCTGTGAGCGGGGCCGAGAGTGCGCTGGAGAGCGCAATGCTTGCGGTGCTGGCTGCGAATGAAGAGGTGAAGGCGTTGCTGGGCGATCCGGTGCGCGTGGCGGAGATCGGCGCGCCCTTGCCGGCTTATCCCTATCTCGAGATCGCACGGCATCTCAGCGAGTCGGCGGGAGGCGTGGACGCGGAGGCGAGTGAGCATCGCGTGGATATCGTCATCGCGTCGCGTGACCTGGGTGGTGCTCAGGCGAAGGAGGCGCTGGCGACTGTGCGGTCGGCGTTGGTGACGGCAGAGCTGGTGATGGATGGTTGGCGATGCGTGCTGCTGCTGCCTGCATTTGCAGATGCGACGCGCCAGAGAGTTGGTCTCTGGCGCGCGCTGCTGCGGATGAAGGCGGTGGTGGAGGCGGTCTAGACCTTGGCGGCTTTCGATCTCGTCCAGGCGTAGAGGCCATAGACGGCCGCGACGAAGGCCGGGATTGCAACGAGCATGGCGGGCCAGCCTGCATCAGCCGGAATGAGGCCGAACGGTTCGCCGTTGTTGGTGGAGACGATCACTGCCGCGGTGAAGACACCGAAGAGGCTTTCGCCGACGATCAGGCCCGATGCGAGCAGGACACCGAGGCGTTTGGCAGTGTCGGCGTAAGACGATTTCGAGACCCATTTGTCATACAGGGTTCCGGCAACTGCGCCGATGACGACGGCCATTGTCGTGGCCATCGGGAGGTAGATGCCCATGGCGACGGCAAGGGGCGGGGCCTTGCGCTTGCCGCCCGAAGTGCGGACGAGGGCTTCATCGACGATGACGAGGACGACGCCGAGGGCGGCGCCTATGCCGATCAGGTCCCAGCGCAGATTGCCGTCGATGACGCCGACGGCGAGGGCCGAGATCAGCGTGGCTTGCGGCGCGGGAAGCGGCTTGGCGTCGGCGATTGTGGGGGGCGGGCCGCCGACGAAACCGTAGGCGCCGTTGAGCAGGTCGAGAATGGGCGGGATGACGAGTGAGCCGGCGACGACGCCGACGAGGAGCGCGGTCTGCTGTCGCCATGGCGTGGCGCCGACGAGCTGGCCGGTCTTGAGATCCTGCAGGTTGTCGTTCGAGATGACCGAGATCGAGAAGACGACTGCCGTGATCATGAGGGCGAAGGCGATGATCGAGCCATCGGCGGGGATGCCGAAGAGCTGCATGGCGCCGAGCATCAGGCTGGACGCGACGATGATGGCGAGGATGCCGACGCCAGAGACGGGGCTGTTCGACGAGCCGATGAGGCCGGCCATGTAGCCGCAGACGGCGGCGACGATGAAGCCGATGACCACGACATAGAGCAAACCGCCCGCCACGACGGCCGGCGCTTGCGCCGCGAGCGGCGTGCCGTTCGTGAATGACCACAGCAGGACGCCGATGGCGGCGAGGACCACGAGCGAAATGACGGCGACCAGGTTGATCGGGATATCCTGTTCGGTGATGTCCATCACCTGTTTGGACGAGCGTGCGCGCTGGGCGGCGAGCGCCGATGTGACGCCCGCCATGAGCGGACCGCTGAGCTTGATGAGCGTCCAGATGGCCGCGATGCCGATGGCGCCGGCGCCGATGAAGCGCACCTGCGTGCGCCAGAGCGTGGAGGCGATTTCTTCAGCAGAACCTTCCCCGCCCTGCATGGCGGTCATGACCGGCACGGCGATGCCCCACGCGATGATGACGCCGACGAGCATGGCGAGGCCCACGGCGAGACCGACGAGATGGCCGGCGCCGAGAAGGGCGAGTGACAGACCGCCACTGAGGCCGGTTGCACCACCGCCGAGGGCGGCAGGAAGTTTGAAGAAAGTTGCCGCTTCGGTGACGAACAGGCGGGCGGCTGCGAGGAAGGCGAAGAGCGCGGACGTGATCGAGCCTACGATGACGGTGATGAGGCCGGCCTTGTTTTCGCGGACGGCGGATTCGGTCTGGTCAGCGCCGCGCGAGCCAACTTTCAGGACTTCGGCGGCGGCGATGCCTTCCGGGTAAGGCAGGTTGCCGTTGCTGACGAGCGCGCGGCGCAGCGGGATCGAGAAAGTGACGCCGAGGATGCCGCCGAACGTGCAGATCAGGAAGGACTGCCAGAACGGGAAATTGGTCCACCAACCGACCATGACGAGTGCAGGCAGGACGAAGATGATCGACGACATCGCGCCGCCGACGGACGCGACGGTCTGGACCGTCATGTTTTCCCAGATCGTCGAGGTTCTGAACGCCCTGAGGAGCGCCATGGAGATAACGGCCGCAGGAATGGCGGATGCGAAGGTGAGGCCGACGCGGAGGCCGAGATAGACGTTCGCGGCTGTGAAGATGACGCCGAGGACGGAGCCGAGGATCACCGCGCGGATGGTCAGTTCCACGCGTTTGGTTGGTGTTGCGAAGTCCGTCATGTCTGCCCCTCAGCTTTGCGCGGAGGTAAGCCGACATTGCGCCGAAGGGCAATGCGCGGTTGTTAACGGCCCAGACGGCCTACAGCATAGAGGCCGCCGCCGCCGATCAGGCAGATAAGGGCGAGCTCGGCCGTGAAGAACGGCAACGGCAGCGCCTGGTAGAGATCCGAGCGTGCTTGCAGCATGCCGGCGTAGAGGCCGGACAGGCTGCCCACGATGAGTCCGGCGGCGCCGAGGATGATGGCAAGGGTGCGCAGGGTGGCGACCGTGTTGTGCCGGCGGCGGGCATTCCGGCCGAGATACTTGCGGTTCACCTGCTGATGCTGGCCGGCAATCAGCCAGACTGCGAAGACGAGCGCCAGGCACAGGGAGGCCAGGCCTGCGATGCTGAGAGATGACAAGCCGTGAGCGTACACCAGCGCCACGCCCGGCGTTTCGCCGCCGACGCCTTGCGCCGGCCGTGTCAGGCCGAGAAGGACCGGGAGGCCGGCGAGAAACAACAGCAAGGTGGCGCCAGAGATAATACGCAGGCGCCGGGTCCGGTAAAAACGCATGTCCAGCCTCGGTAATGCTGAACAATAGGCTGAAGATCGTTAAAGCTCGATTGGGCGGCTCGGCTGGATTTGACAGATCGAAGCGGCGCAGACGACGGATGGCCACGCAAATCCGCGGCTGGCCGAACGAATTCCTTGCATTTTGAATCATCGATCTGCGAAGGTCTGATTCACGAACCATCCCACATGGAAAGGCCCCCCGATCAGTGCCGCATGACTCTCCACTGATCGCCCTTCTATCGATTGGCTTCGGGCTTGCCTTCGTGTTCGGGGCGTTGGCGACGCGACTGAAGTTGTCGCCGCTTGTCGGGTATCTGGTTGCGGGCGTTGTGATCGGGCCTTTTACGCCGGGCTTCACGGCTGACGCCAACCTGGCGTCGGAAGTTGCCGAGATCGGCGTCATCCTGCTGATGTTCGGCGTGGGGCTGCATTTTTCGCCGAAGGACCTGCTTTCTGTTCGAGGTGTCGCCGTGCCGGTGGCGCTGCTGGAGATCGTGCTTGGATCGGCGCTGGGCGTGGGCCTGGCTCTGGCGCTTGGGTGGAGCATCGAGACCGGCGTGGTGCTGGGCCTTGCGTTGTCGGTTTCCTCAACTGTGGTGGCGCTGAGGAACCTGCAGGAGCGGAGGTTGATGCAGACCGAGCGCGGGAAGCTGGCCGTGGGTTGGCTGGTGGTCGAAGATCTCGCGATGGTTGTGGCGATGGTGCTGCTGCCGACGTGGGCGCACATCCGCACGCAGGTGGACAATGGGGAGGCCATCAACCTGCTGCAGATGCAGGATGCGGGGCTCGCCGTTGCCCTGACTCTTGGAAAGGTCTCTTTGTTTGCGCTGATCATGCTGTTGGCGGGCAAGCGCGTTGTGCCGTGGTTGTTGCACCGCGTGGTGCATATGGGATCACGCGAGCTGTTCCGGCTTGCCGTGCTGGCGATCGCGCTTGGGGTTGCCTACGCGGCTTCGGCGTTCTTCGATATTTCCGTGGCGCTGGGCGCGCTGTTCGCGGGATTGATCATGGCGGAGAGCGAGCTCTCGCAGCAGGCGGCCAACGAAACGCTTCCGTTGCGCGATGCTTTCGCGGTGTTGTTCTTCGTGTCTGTTGGCATGCTGTTCGATCCGATGATCCTGGTGCGCAACCCGTGGCCGATTGTTGCGACCGTGGCGATCATTCTCGTGTTTAGGTCGTTGCTCAGCCTCGGGCTACTGCGCTTGTTCGGGCAGTCTCGCGAGACGGCGGCGACAGTGACGGCCAGCCGGGCGCAGATTGGTGAATTCTCATTTATCCTGGCGGGGCTCGGCTTGCAGTTTGGCCTGATGCCGGAAGAGGCAAACGATCTGATCCTGGGCGGCGCGATCATCTCCATCGTGCTGAGTCCGCTGGTGTTCGCGATTTTTGATCGCATCGGCAAGAAGGCGAAGGTCGTGGAGGTGGTGCATCAGGTGGCGCCTACGCTTGTGGAGCCGAAGCGGGTGGTGCTGGTGGGGTATGGGCGCGTTGGATCGCTCATCGGGAAGGCGCTTGACGATGCGCGTGCGACTTACTCGGTGATCGAGGATCGCGAGGATCTGGTGGAGCTTCTGAGTTCGCGCGGCATCGCCGTCGTGCCGGGAAATGCGATTTCGCAGGACACGATGGAGAAGGCCGGCGTGGCGAAAGCAGACCTGATGTTCGTGACTGTGCCGGACGGATTTGAGGCGGGCCGGATCGTCGAGCTGGCCCGGCGTCTGAACCCGAATGTCAAAGTCTATGCGCGGGCGCACTCTGACGCTGAAGTGGAACATCTGCGTGGGTTTGGCGCTGACCTGATCGTGTCGGGCGAGCAAGAGATTGCTGACGCGATGATCGACAAGGCAACTTCGGTTATTCCCCGGCGAACGATTGCGCGCGCCTAAAGCAGGGTTGCCAGCACACCGAACATCTTTTGCCATCCGGCGCGCGACCGCTCGACATACTCGGACCACTGCGGCGCCATCTCGTGGACAAGCGTGAGTTCGCAGCCATCGTTCGTCGGGACGATATCCACGAAGACGGTTGAGCCGCCTTCTTCCGGCGCGATGGCCCACGTGAATACGATGCGCGTGGGCGGGGTCAGCTCCAGGTAAGAGCCGACATGGTCAATCTCATGCTGGCCGCGGCGAACCTTGAACGAGAAGCGACCGCCGACTTCGGGCTGATTGCGGATGTGGAGTATCTCTTCTTCACGCAGAAGCGGGCCGAACATGAAGCGGGCGATCATGGCAGGGTCGAGGATGGCGTCATAAACGCGCTGGGGCGGCACGTTGAAACGTTGGACCGCGATGGCTTTGACGTTGTCCGTCATATCTAGTGGCCCTCCGGCCAGGTGCGGCTTTCCACGAGGGACTCGCCGGTCTCGAGAAGGCTTTTGAGGCTGGCGAGAAGATGTGGCCAACCCTGAGAGACGGAATCAATCATCTTCGAGTTTGGCGTCGCCATTTCATGAGTGACGGTCAGCTTCACGGCTGAGCCGGCTGGTTCGAGTTCGTAAGTGCAAGTCGAATGCCCTTCTGCCTTCAGCTCGGGCATGAATTCATTGCGCCAGGTCACGACGAGACGACGCGGCGGGGTGAACTCAAGGACCTTGCCGCTGTCTCCGACACGGCCGTCCGGGATCATGATCTTCCAGTCGGCGCCGACGACCCATTCGGACTCCTGATGGGTGCCTGCCCAGTACTGGCGCGTGAACTGTGGCTCGATCAGCGCCGACCAGAGTTTTTCGGGTGTGGTGCGGATGTAGGTGACATAGACAAATTTCGACTGGCTCATTCTGACTCCAATCTTCGTTTCAAGTCGACCAGCGCGTCGACGCGATGACGTTCAAACTTCCGTATCCACCTGTTTGCGATCTCGGCGATCGGGACAGGGTTCAGATAGTGAAGCTTCTCGCGGCCACGTTTCATGGTCGCGACAAGGTTTGCCTCTTCGAGGATCGCCAGGTGTTTCGAGACGGCCTGACGGCTCATCGATAGCCCGGAGCACAGCTCGGCAAGTGTCTGAGCGCTTTTCGCACTTAGGCTGTCGAGCAGGGCTCGTCGGCTTTCGTCCGCCAGCGCCCGGAACACCAGATCCATGAAGTTCAATATGCAACCATGCGGTTGCGTGTCAACCACGATAATCCAGAGAAGGAGAGAGCCATGGCGGGCCAGCGGGGCCGCGACGTGCTGATCAAGATCAGCGACGGAGGCGCGCCCGAGACATTTGTTGCTGTGGCCGGAATACGCGCGCGGACAATCAGCCTGAGTGCGTCGCTGATCGATGCGACTAACGCGCTTAGTCCTCAGGCGTGGCGCGAGCTGATTGCTGGCGCGGGAACGAAGCGCGCGGAAGTTGCGGGAAGCGGCGTCTTCAAGGATGCGGCTTCGGACGCGCGGATACGGCAGGCGTATTTCAACGGCGAGGCTGCGCGGTTCCGCCTTGAGCTGCCCGACTTTGGAGTTCTCTCGGGACCGTTTGTTATCAGCGAGCTGAGCTATGCGGGCGATCACGATGCCGAAGCGACATTTGCGATCCGGCTGATGTCGGCGGGCGTGGTGTCGTTCGAGGCGAGTATGGAGGGGGCTTAGATGAACAAGGAAGATGAAGCGGCGCAGGCAGCGGGGGAAGCTCTTGAGCAGGCGCTGTTGAAAGCAACACGTTCGGTGGAAGCGGAACTCGCGCGTGTGCTGAAGCGCGGCGAGGATGATCTCGATCGGCTCGTGGGCCGAATTGGAGAAGCGCTGGCGCGCATGGCTATCGAGGGCGTGATTGGCGCCGGCTCGGGGGCTCCGGGTTCTTCAGCGGATGGCGATCGCGGCGGCGGGGAGCCCTCCATGAATCAGGTGGCGACCGCGCTGCTGCGGGCGGCGCGGCGTGGCGGGAGGTTTGTATGAGCAGCTTTCATGAAGTTCTGTTTCCGGCCGCAATTGCGCTCGGCGCGACGGGTGGGCCTGAGTTGCCCACGGATGTGGTGAGGCTTTCGTCCGGCATGGAAAGCCGCAATGCGCGGTGGGCGCATTCTCGCAGGCGCTGGGACGTTGGAGGCGCGGTGATGCGGATGGATCAGGCGCAGGAACTGACCGCGTTCTTCGAGGCGCGGGGCGGCAGGACATACGGCTTCCGGTTTCGCGATCCGCTGGACTTGAAGAGCTGCGTCTCCAGTCAGGCGATCTCGGCTCTGGACCAGCCGCTTGGCATTGGAGACGGGGAACGGGTCGACTTTCAACTGGTGAAAGGCGGCGGCGTCTGGTCGGAGCGTATCGTGAGCAAGCCGGTTGCAGGCAGCGTGGTTGTCGCCGCTGATGGAGCGGCGGCAACCGGGTTCGAGGTTGATACGGCGACTGGTGTCGTGACGTTTGATGCACCACCGGCGGCTGGCGCGGTACTGACAGCGGGATTTGCATTCGACGTGCCGGTCAGGTTCGACACCGACCGGCTGGACATGGCTCTCGTGGGGCATGACGCGGTGCGGATCGTGCGGGCGCCGCTGGTTGAAGTGGCGGGCTGATCAATGAAACAGACAGGCGATGTTTTCGGCGCTCGCCTTGCGGCGAGCGCTACGACCCTTTGCGTATGCTGGCGTTTCACGCGAACTGATGGCGCCGTGTTTGGCGCGACGGATCACGATGCGTTGTTGGTGGTTGATGGTGTCGAGTATCGGCCGTCGGCCGGGCTTAATCATGCGACGTTTGACAGTTCGAGCGGGTTGGCGCCGGGCCGTGCGTTGGCCAAGGGCGCTCTGTCGCTGGACTTCCTGTCTGAGGTCGACCTCGATGCGGGCGCTTGGAATGGCGCGCGGGTTGATGTGTGGCGAGTGGACTGGCGCGCGGTGGAGCACAGGCTTCTGATCTGGTCCGGAAGGCTTTCGGAAGTTTCGCGTCGTGGGGAAGCGTTCGCGGCGGAGTTGGTCAGCCTGAAAGCGGATCTCGAGCGACCGATTGGTCGCGTCTATCATCGCAACTGTGACGCTGATGTTGGTGATGCGCGTTGCGGGAAAGACCTGAGTGTCGCCGGCTTTCATGCCGATGGCGTGGTTACGGAGACTTCCGGTGCGCGCTCGTTCAGTGCGGCCGGCCTGGATATTTTCGATCCTGGCTGGTTTGCGGGTGGTGCGCTCGTCTGGGTTAGCGGCGGGAATGTCGGCGCTTCTGTGCGTGTGCGACGGCATGAAGGCAATGACATCGGACTGGTTGCAGCGGCGCGCGCCGTTATCGAGCCGGGAGATACGTTTCGCGTATTCGCTGGGTGCAACAAGAGCTTCAGCATGTGCGGCGCGAAGTTCGCCAACCGGATAAACTTCCGGGGATTTCCGCACATGCCGGGTCCTGACGCCCTGCTCGCGGGCCCAGCCTCGAACCGCGCCAATACAGGAGGCAAGCGGCCATGAGGGTGGTTTCGCGCGCGGCAATCGTCGCGGAAGCGCGTGCTTGGCTGGGAACGCCGTATCGTCATCAAGCAAGCCTGAAAGGTGTTGGCGCTGATTGCCTTGGGCTTGTTCGCGGTGTCTGGCGTGCGGTGGTGGGGCCAGAGCCGGAAGGGGCGCCGCCCTACACGCCTGACTGGGCGGAGGCGCTTGGACAGGAAACGATGCTGGAGGCGGCGCGGCGGCATATGCCGGAAGTAGCGCCCGGCTTTGCGCGTGCGGGGGATGTTCTGCTGTTCCGCATGGCGCTGGGCGCGCCCGCAAAACATGCAGCGATGGTCGTCAGCGAAGACCGAATTCTACACGCCTATTGGGGTCGCGCCGTTTGCGAGACGCGGCTGGTTCCATGGTGGCGGCGGCGCATTGCGGCCGCGTTTCAATTTCCGGGAGTGGAAGACTGATGGCCGAACTGGTGTTGGAAAAGGCGGGAGCTGCGATCGGCGCGGCGCTTTTACCGAAAGGGCTGTCGTTCCTCGGCGGGGTGGCGGGGCGGTTGGCCGGCGCAGCGCTGGAAGCGCGATTCCTGTCGCCGCCAATTCAAGGGCCACGCGTGAGGGATTTCCACCTGACCGAGGGCCGGGAGGGCGCGGGGATACCTGTTGTGTACGGACGGTGCCGCATCGGGGGACAATTGATCTGGGCGGCTGAGTTCAAGGAGCGTCGCGAGGTTGAAGGCGGAAAGGGTGGTCCGCGTGTGGCGAACTATTCCTATTCGCTCAGCTTTGCAGTCGCTCTTTGCGAGGGCGAAGTCGTGCGCGTGGCGCGATGCTGGGCGAATGGCGAGCCGTTTGATCTGTCGCAGGTGACATGGCGGCTGCACAGCGGGTCGGAGACGCAGGCGCCGGACCCGCTCATCGAAGCTGTCGAGGGTGCGGGTTCTGCGCCGGCCTATCGCGGCGTCGCTTACATCGTGTTCGAGGACATGCCGGTCGATCAGTTCGGCGCGCGTATGCCGCAGCTGTCGTTTGAAGTGATAAAGCCCGCTGCGGGTTCGGGTGATCGGCTCGAGACCCTGGCGCGAGCCGTCAATGTGATCCCGGGGTCGGGCGAGTTTGCGTTGGCCACGGATATCGTTCGTCGACGTTTGAGCCCCGGTTGGGAGGTCGCGGAAAACCAGCATGGACCGGAAGCCAAGAGCGATTTCGAAGCGTCGCTCGATCACCTCGAAGCTGAGCTGCCCAATGTGTCGCGCGTGAATCTGGTGGCTGGATGGTTTGGGAGCGATCTGCGTTGTGGAGAGTGCTTGATACAGCCCGGCGTCGAGGCGGCGGATAAGATCACGCTGCCATTGTCGTGGAGCGTTGCAGGTATCGGGCGTGGCGATGCTTACGTGGTGTCGGCTACGGACGGCCGCTCCAACTATGGCGGTACGCCGTCGGATGACAGCGTGCGACAGGCTGTGCAGCTACTTAAGGCGCGCGGCTATCACGTGACGCTCTATCCGTTCCTGCTGATGGATATCGTCGCGGGCAATGGTTTGACTGATCCCTATGGAGAGAGTGAACAGGCGGCGTTTCCCTGGCGTGGGCGAATACGCCCGACCGGCGACGACGAAGCGCAGATCGATGCTTTTTTTGAGAGGTATCGAAACTTCATCCTGCACTATGCCGAGATCGCAGACGATGTTGGCGCTGACGGCATCCTGATCGGATCAGAGCTGACTGGACTAACTCACGCGTCGCTCGGAGCGGTTTACCCTGCAGTGCAGAGGCTGCGGGAGTTGGCGCAGGATGTTCGCGCGGTGGTCGGTTCTGGTGTTGAGATCAGCTACGCCGCGGATTGGACAGAGTACGGTGCGCATGTAGCTGGTGCGGATGTCGCGTTTCCGCTTGATGCGCTTTGGGCGGATGCTGCGATCGATTATGTAGGGCTCGACTGGTATGCGCCGATGGCGGACTGGCGGGATGGCGATGGTCATGCAGACGAGGCGGCCAGGGACGGGCGCTCGCTGGGGTATCTTGGCGCCAACATCGCGGCTGGTGAGGCGTTCGATTGGTACTATCCCGATCAAGGAGCGCGTCTGGCGCAGGATCGCGCCGCAATAAGCGATGGCGGCTATGGCGAGCCGTGGGTGTTCCGACAGAAAGACATCACGGGATGGTGGAGCAGTGAGCATAGGCCGCGCACCGCCGGCGTGAGATCACCGACGCCGACAGGCTGGGTGGCTGGTATGAAGCCGGTTCGCTTTGTCGAGATGGGCTGCCCCGCGGTTGACAAGGGAGCGAACCAGCCCAACGTCTTTTACGATCCCAAAAGCTCTGAAAGCGGCTTGCCGCACTTTTCCGATGGTTCGCGCGACGACGTGGTTCAACGGAGAGCGATAGAGGCGTTTCACCTGCATTGGCGGGAGGTGGGCAACAACCCGGTGTCGGCCGTGTATGGTGGGGCTATGACGCCCGATGACGGCGTGGCGTTGTGGGCGTGGGATGCGCGTCCGTTTCCGGCTTTTCCGGCGCGCGATGACGCCTGGGGAGATGCCGGTAACTGGCGGCTTGGTCATTGGTTGAACGGTCGCGTAGGGCTGGCGTTGTTGCCGGATGTTGTGGCGGACATTTGCGAGCGCGTTGGCGTGAGCGCTGATGTTGGCGGATTGTCCGGCATTTTGCCTGGCTACACCTTCTATGAGCCCTCAAGCGCGCGATCGGTGCTCGAGCCCTTGTCGACGATCTTCGCGATCGATGCGACTGAGCGCGAAGGCGAGATTGCGTTCCGCATGCGCGGCGAGGAAACGCTCAGCGTCGACCCAGGGCGATTGGTCGAGGAAGATGGGCCCGCCATGACGATCGTACATGCTGGGCTGGAAGGCTCAGATGCTCGCGTGCGCCTCAGATTTGTAGATTCCGAGAGCGATCACGGGCAGGGGGTTGTCATATCCGCAGGTGTCGTCGCTTCGGAGATCGTGGATCTGGAAGCTGCTATCGAAATGGATCGCGGCCAGGCGCAGGCTTGCGCCGACATGCTGGCGCAGCATTTGGCCCTGCAACGTGAGCAGGCGCGGTTTGCGATGTCTGCGGATGGCATGGTGATCGAGGCGGGAGATGTCGTCACGATCGGCGGAGCCAGCTGGCGGATCGTGGAAGTGTCGCAAGGCGTCACTGTGTCCTTCGAGGCTGTTCGCGCCAGCCAGCCGGTCAAGCCAATGCTGTACGGCGCCGAGCCTGTTGCGCCGCCGCCGTCGGCGAGTCCGGTTGAGCCTGATGTGGTTATTGTGGACGGCCCGCCCCTGCCGGGCCAGGAAGATGATCTTCGCCCGCTCGGATTTGCGTTTGCCGATTTATGGACCGGGCCAGTGATCTTCAAAGCTGGTGCGGCTGGCGCCTCATCAAGCGAACGCGGCACGATTGAGCGTCCTTGTTCCATGGGGCGATTGGTCAGCGGACTGTATCCTCATGCATCCGGTCGTTGGCAGGAAACGTCGATCTGGGTGAGGGCAAGTGGTGTTGGGCCGAGTTCGCGGGATGAGGGCGCAGTGTTGAATGGCGCAAACACGGCGTTGGTCGAAACGGGCTCTGGCTGGGAGATGGTGCAGTTTCTCGAGGCCGAGCTTGTCGATGTGGAGACGTATCGCCTGACGGGGCTGCTGCGCGGGCAACAGGGCTCGGATGATGCGATGGCGGCGGAAGCTGAGTCTGGCGCGCGGATTGTATTTCTCACCGGCGCCGAGCAGCGGCTGGAAGTGGACGACTGGGAGCGAGGGCTAGCATTGCAATGGCGGGCCGGACGCGATTCGCCCGCTGCTGCTGTCTGGCAGTCCGAGATGAGCATTGAGGGGCATGGCGGGCGCCCATGGGCGCCGTGTCATTTGACGGTGACGTGGGTTGGGGACGATCTGTCGCTGGGCTGGATAAGGCGGGCCCGAAAGGGTGGCGACCCCTGGGCTTCAGGGGAGCCTGTGCAGGAATGGCCGGAGGCCTATTGCGTAAGGATATCGGGGGGCGTTTCGGTAAGGGAATGGAATGTTGACGTGGCTTCTGCGGCCTATCTGGCCGGCGATCAGGCCACGGACTTTCCCGTTGGGGGAGTCGCGTTTATCGAGGTGGGGCAGGTGGGACCGGATGGTCAGCCGGGCGGCTGGGTGGGGTTGGAACTGACGATTCCTGTCCCGTGACAGACTGGATAGTGGCCTTTCGCCTCATTATCCTCATCTTCCGGCTTGTCTTGAGTGGGCGAGAAGGCCAACGCTAAGGCGATTACATTCAGCAAGGGTCTGCATTTGAGCTGGGATCCCTATGCGGCGCTGGGAGTTCCCAAATCCTCCAGCGCTGAGGACATAAGGAAGGCGTACCGGAAGCTCGCCAAGGAGCTTCACCCGGACGTGCGCCCGAATGACAAGGCGACCGAGGAGCGTTTCAAGCGCGTGACCGCGGCGTTCAATCTGCTGACTGATGCTCCGCTGCGCGCGAGGTTCGATCGCGGCGAGATCGACGCGGACGGAAATGAGCGGCCTCAATTCCAGCCGGGTGGCTTCGGCGGGTTCGCGGGGGCCGGCGCGGGCGCAAGAGCACGAGGCCAGCGCGGCGATGTTTTCGAAGACCTGTTCGATGGCCTGTTCAGCCGGGGCGGCGGGGCTCGCGGATTCGGCCAGCAGCGCGGTGAAGACGTGCGCTACCGAATGGAAGTGGATTTCCTCGATGCGGTGAATGGCGGGCGGCGACGCGTGACGATGTCGGACGGACGGTCGCTTGATCTGGCGATTCCGGCCGGGCTCAATTCCGGACAGACATTGAGGCTGAAGGGGCAGGGCCTGCCCGGCGTTGGCGGCGGGCCGGCGGGCGATGCGCTGGTCGAGATAACGGTTGGCGCACATCCTGGCTTCAGGCGCGAGGGCGACGACATTCGCATGGATTTGCGGATATCGCTCGCTGAGGCGGTGGAGGGCGGGCGCGTTCCCGTGCAGACGCCGTCGGGTGCGGTTACGCTTTCCGTGCCGCCGAGTTCGAATTCGGGCGATCTGCTCAAGCTGCGCGGAAAGGGCGTTCAGACACGGCCGACGCCGGGCGATCTTCTGGTTCGCCTAATGATCGTTCTTCCGCGAAAAGACGACGCTGAACTCAAGGATTTCGTGAAGGACTGGTCTGGCCGGAAGGCTGACGTGCAGCGATGAATCGCCCGGCAACAACCAAAAAGCAGTTGGAACTGCTGGATTTAACCATCTCGACTTCGCGTTCAGACGGGGTTCACGGTCGCCGCCGTAAACACATCCTCATGTTCAGGCGACTTCTCATACCGGCCCTGGCCGCCCTGCTGATAGCGACACCTGCGGTGGCGCAGCGCGGTAACCATTTCCAGCGTGGCGATGGTTTCCCGTCCTCGCAGTGGGATCAGTCGCGCGGTGATCGCGAGCCGCAGCGGGAAGTTTCGCTCAACTCCGTGCAACGCCAGCTTCAAAGTCGCTATGGCGGCCAGATGCTGGATGCGCAGAAGGCGGGCGACCGCTATATCATTTCCTGGATTACAAAAGATGGCCGGCGTCTGACCATTGAGGTCGACGCGACCAATGGCCGTGTTCTCTCCACGCGCTGAAAGATCACCATGCGAGTTCTTGTTGTTGAAGATGATCCCGATCTGGGCCGGCAGCTTACTGAAGCGCTGACGCAGGCAGGCTATGCCGTCGATCTGGCGCCGGATGGCGAGGAGGGTCACTTCCTCGGCGACACCGAGCCTTACGATGCGGCGGTGCTTGACCTTGGCTTGCCCAAGCTCGACGGCGTGCGTGTTCTGGAGAAGTGGCGCAATGCGGGCAAGGACATGCCCGTCCTGATCCTGACGGCGCGCGATCGCTGGAGCGAGAAGGTCGCCGGGTTCGATGCTGGCGCAGATGACTATCTGACGAAGCCCTTCGTCACAGAAGAGCTGCTGGCGCGCCTGAGGGCTCTCATGCGCCGTGCGGCGGGCCATGCCAGTGCGGCGCTCGAATGCGGAGATTTGCGGGTTGATACGCGGGCTGCGCGTGCTTCCGTCAACGGCGAGCCGATCAAGCTGACGGCTCACGAATACCGCGTGCTTAGCTACATGATGCACCATCAAGGCCGGGTCGTGCCGCGCACCGAGCTGGTTGAGCACATTTACGATCAGGATTTCGACCGCGATTCGAACACCATCGAGGTGTTTGTCGGTCGTCTGCGTCGCAAGATCGGTTCGAACCGCATCTTGACGGAGCGGGGCCTCGGGTATCGGCTGATCGATCCGAAGGTCGAGAAGATCGTAGAATAGCATGACGGAAACGCCGGGGGCTGGCGAGGCAGAGGGAACGCGCACGCGCGGCTCCATCGCCCGGCGCATGCTCGTTGCGGCGGCTGTCTGGAGCGCGGTTGTTCTGCTTGTAGCGGGCTGGTCGCTGCAGGCCTTCTATCGAGCGGAAACCGATCAGCAACTTGATCTTGCCAATAGCGATACCCTTCGCACGCTGGCCAATGCTGTTGATTCCGATGATCTCGGCGAGCCGCGGTTCGATGATCAGAAACTCCCCAAGGATGAAAAATTCGGAATGACATTCTCGGGGCGCTACTGGGCGTTCCTTGATGTCGATGCTCAGGCCAACGTCACGCGCGTCAGGCAGTCCCAGAGTTTCTTTGATGAGCGGCCGGAGTTGCCGGCTGGCTCGACGGCCAAGGCAATCGCGCAACCGGGCGAAACTATTCAAATAGACGCCATCGCTCCGAATGATCGGTTGGTTCGTGTCGGCCTGCAGGCGGTCGTGCTCTCGGGACGGGAGTTGCCCTTGATTCTCTATTCTGGAATCGACCGTACCGCTGCGGACCAGGCTGTTGGGCGTTTCACACTTCGGTTGGGCATCGCACTGGCTGTGCTTGCTCTCGGGATCGTCGTCGGCGTCGTTGTCTTGATCCGTTATGGCCTGAGGCCGCTGCATGAGATCCAGGACAAGCTTGGCGATGTGCGCGCGGGTCGTCGCGATACGCTGGATGGAGAATATCCCGGCGAGCTTTCGCCTCTTGTGAAAGAGATCAACACGCTGATTGTCCAGAACAGGAAGGTCGTGGATCGCGCCCGCACGCATGTGGGCAATCTGGCGCATGCGCTGAAGACACCGCTGGCGGTGTTGAAGAACGAAGCCAAGGGGACGGACCGGGTTTCTGAGATCGTGCGGCGTCAGACCGAGGCAATGACGAACAACGTCAATCACTACCTCAAGCGGGCGCAGGCCGCCGCGCAGGCCGAGGTTCTGGGCGCTCGCACCGAAGTGAAGGAGCCGGTGGAGGGAATTGCCCGCATGCTTGAGCGTCTGCATCGGGGCAAAGGCATCGCCATCGACGTGGATGCTGACGCAAAGGCCGTCTTCCGGGGCGAGCGAGGCGACTTCGATGAACTTGTCGGGAACCTGTTGGAGAACGCGGCCAAATGGTGCAAGTCGCGGGTCAACGTGACTGTGACCCGCAGTGATGATGGCCTTCAGGTCATCGTGGATGATGATGGGCCGGGTCTTCCGGCCGGGCATCGGGCGAAGGCGCTGGAACGTGGCAAGCGGCTGGACGAGTCCGAGCCGGGAACAGGTCTGGGATTGTCTATCGTGACGGAACTGGCGGATATCTACGGTGGTCGGTTGCATCTGGAAGATAGCCCGATGGGCGGTCTTCGGGCGCGCCTTGAGCTTCCGGCGGCGCCGCTTTGATCTGGCTCATTCTCGTTGCCGTGGTTTTTGTCGCTGGCGGGACGTGGTTCGTCGCTAAATCCATGCAGACACGCGCCGTCGTACTTGTCGCAGGCCTTGCCGCAGTGGGCACTTACTGGCTGCTTGGCCAGCCGAGCATGCCCGACGAGCCGCTTGAAGGGCGGATAGAAAGCATAGAGGCGCTGGCTCAGCGTGATCCGGAATCCATGCGGATCGACCAGATCATTGCCCTGGCTCAGAAGAGAGCGCTTCAGAATCCGAAAGACGCCGCCCCGCACTGGATCATGGGCAAGATGCTGGAAGCGTCCAACAACCCGCAGGGCGCCTTGCTGGCCTATGAGTCCGCGTTGCGTCGCGACCCCAACAACATAGACGTCGTGGCCGATCTTGCTGATCTGCGCTTCAAGATGTCTGGGCAGGTCGATCCGGCGACGACGCAACTTTACCTGCAGGTTTTTGAGGCTCGCCCGGATAGCCTGCGTATCGGCTATCTGGCGGGCATCGGCCTTTGGCTTCAGGGCAAGAAGGCCGAGGCGGAGGCTATGTGGGCTGGCATAAACGCCCGGGCCTCTGAAACTGGCCCCGAGCGCCAAATGTTCGCTGCACTGCGGCAGATGTTCGGAATTGATCCTCTAGCGCCCGGTTCGCCTGCTCCACCGGGCAATTCCCCCCAATAAGTTATGTTTACTCGCGCCATCGTGTCGCTGGCGCTAAAAATGGCACCCCATATAGTGTGCCGGGTTGCGATACGGAGGCTCTGCCCATGCGCAAGAGATCACAAAGGCTCTGGCTGATTGGCGCTGCCGCGCTGTTGACGACCGGAGCGGTCGGTCTGGCGGTCGTGGCGCTGCAGGACACAGTCGCTTTTTTCCAATCGCCATCTGACATCGTCGAGAAGGGCGTCGACAATCTGAAGCAAAGCATCCGCGTTGGTGGCCTGGTGGAAAAAGGCAGCGAAACGCACGACGCAGACGGCGCGCTGTTGTTCAAGATCACGGACGGGAAGCATACCGTTCCGGTCGTCTATCACGACATTCCTCCCGATCTGTTCGAGGAAGGAAAGGGCGTGGTGGCCGAGGGCAAGTTCGATGAGACCGGACGTCTTGTCGCCAAGCGTGTTCTCGCCAAGCACGACGAAAATTACATGCCGAAGGAAACTTATGACGCGCTGAAGCGCGCTGCGGAATCCGGTGGCGAGTCCACCTACACGAAAGAGCCGACAACTTGATCGCCGAACTCGGCCACCTGCTGGCTTTCCTCGCGCTCGCGACTGCGGCCGCGCAGAGCTATCTCGGGCTGACTACAGGCGGCGAGGCGCCGCGACGGCTGGCTGTTGCGACCGGGATGTTCCTGGTCCTGTCGATGCTGACGCTGGTTATCAGCTTTGTGCGGCTGGATTTCTCCGTCGCGCTGGTCGCCAAGAACTCACATTCGCTGAAGCCGATCATTTATCGTATCGCGGGAGCTTGGGGGAACCATGAGGGCTCCATGCTGCTGTGGTGCGTGATCATGGCGGGTTATGGTGGGGCTGCGGCGCTTTTCATGCGCAACGACCGCCTGCGCGATAGGGCGCTTGGCGTGCAGGGGCTGCTGACGCTGGGATCGCTGGCATATCTGCTGTTCGCCTCCAGCCCGTTCACCCGTCTGGCCGATCCGCCTCTGGACGGCGGCGGCATGAATCCGCTGCTTCAGGACCCCGCCGTCGCGCTGCATCCGCCATTCCTCTACATGGGCTATGTCGGCATGTCGTTTGTGTTTTCGATCGCGGCAGCCGGCCTGATCAATGGTCAGATTGATCGCGAGTGGGCCAGACGTGTCCGGCCATGGGCCCTGACTGCGTGGAGCTCGCTCACGATCGGTATCGCGCTCGGCGCCATCTGGGCTTACTACGAGCTTGGCTGGGGCGGATGGTGGTTCTGGGACCCGGTCGAGAACGCGTCGTTCATGCCATGGCTTGTTGGTGCGGCGCTGGTTCATTCGTTGATCGTGACCGAGAAGCGCGGCGGAATGGCGTCTTGGACGGTGTTCCTGGCGGTGTTGTCGTTCTGTCTTGCCCTTCTAGGGACCTTCCTCGTGCGTTCAGGCGTTATGACGTCGGTACATGCGTTTGCGACGGACCCGACGCGCGGATTGGTGCTGCTTGCAGGGCTAGGCGTTGCCGGCGGCGCGGCGCTGGCGTTGTTCGCCTGGCGCGCGCCAAAACTTCCTGCGGGCCCAGAATTCGATCCGGTGAGCCGCGAGGGCGCGCTTGTCCTCAACAATCTGTTTTTGTCGGTGGGAGCGGCTCTCGTGCTGCTCGGCACAGTGACGCCTATGGTTGTGCAATGGCTTGGTGAGATCAAGGCGATACCGCCTGAAAGCGCATCCCTCTCCATCGGTGAACCCTACTTCCAGCTGACGCTGGCGCCGATGATCGCGGTGCTGTTGCTGTTCCTGCCGTTGGCGCAGGCGGCCCCCTGGCGCAAAGCGGACCTGTCTCCGCTGGTGAAATGGTTGACCCCTGCGATGGTTGTGGCCGTGATTGCAGGGCTTGTCGCGCTGGCGCTGGGAGGCTGGGGTATCTGGCTGGGCTTCGGTGTGCTGGTCGGGACTTGGGTTGTTGTCGGCGTCGGCTTTGATTTGTGGCGGCGTGTCGGCGGCGGTGGCGTCGGGCGCGTCTTCCGTCTCCCCCTGACAGTATGGGGTATGGCGATCGCCCACATCGGCGTCGGGATTTTTGTCATCGGAGCGACCGTCGAGACGGCGACGCGAACGGAGCGAACATTTCCGCTAGCTGCCGGTCAGTCAGCTGAGATGGCGGGCTGGAAATTCGAGTTCCTCGGCGTGCGTCCGGTCGAGGGGCCGAACTACTATTCCACACTGGCGGATGTGAGGGTTACCCACGACGGCACAACCGAGATCATCAACCCCGAGAAGCGGTTCTACCCGGTGGCTGATACGAGCACGACCGAGGTCGCCATCCGCAAAACACTGGGCGGCGACGTCTATGTGGCGCTGGGCGATACAATACGCGATCAGCCGGGTGTGTGGCGGCTGCGGATTGCGCATCATCCGCTGATCGACTGGGTGTTCGGAGGCGCTGCTCTTATCGCGCTGGGCGGATTCATGTCTCTTGCGGCGCGTGTTCGACGGCGAGCTCCGGTTGCGGCTTCTGAAGCCCCAACGGTCGAACCGTCTGATGAAAAGGCGCCGGCGGGGGTGGTGGCGTGAAGATCGCGATCCTTGTCGCGTTTCTACTTCAGGGCGCCGCCGCAGAGGCACCGCTGCCGGATGCTGGCAAAGAGGCGCGGGCGCAGACGTTGATGCGCGAGCTTCGCTGCGTGGTCTGTGAAAACGAACCCATCTCCCAATCAACGGCAGATATAGCCGTGGACATGCGTCGGGTCGTCCGCACCCAGATCGACAAGGGGGCCAGCGATACCGAAGTTCGTCAGTATTTCGTCGATCGATACGGTCAGTTCGTATCCTTCCGTCCGCCCACTGATGGGTGGGGGATGGCTCTCTGGGCCTTCCCTTTCCTGTTGTTGGCGGGCGTCGGCGGACTTGTCGGGTTTCGTACGCTGCGCGCCAGGAAGCGTGACCTGACGCCCCTTCCGGATGACCGGGGCGGCGGGCCAGACGCCTAAGCGACGAAATTCAGGGCATAACTTGCCGGATTCCCACTGCGCAGGCTCTGGCGCCGCCGCATGATTGCCTTAAACTAACAGATTATCGGTGGTTGATCGCGGCACATGGATTCCATCCAGCGCACGGCAACTACCGGAAGCTGGGCAGGATTTGCAGAGGTGGAGCCTGTTCCGCGTCTAGGGTCGCATCCGGGGCATCGCCCGGGCGAATGCAGTGAGAGAAACGCGAATGATGAAGGTTGAAACTGTCCGCACGCGCCGGCTTGGCCTTGCGGCTGGTCTCATGGCCGCGCTTGCGATGGGGTCGGCTATGACGCCGCTCGCCGCCGCGCAGAAGCCACTTGCCGTCACGCCTCCCGCTGGCGCGCCCATGAGTTTCGCGGATCTGATCGAGCGGGTGAGCCCTGCCGTGGTCAGCGTTCAGGTCACAACAGAGATCAAGGTTGCCGATCGTAACAGCGCCTTCAATCCCTTCCGCGGCCTGCCTGGGTTTGACGAGTACGAAGATCGTTTTGGCGAGGGTGAGGAAGAGAAGAAAGGCGCGCCTGAAACCGATCAGGAAGGCAATGCCCTCGGCTCGGGCTTTTTCATCAGTCCGCAGGGTTACATCGTCACCAATAATCATGTGGTCGAGAACGCTCGCGAGGTCACCGTCACGCTGAAGAACGGAGACCAGCTTGAGGCGGAGATTGTCGGCACCGACGAGCAAACGGACCTTGCCGTTCTCAAGGTGAAGAAGAGTGGTTCTTATCCGTTCGTCGAGTTCGCGACGCGGGCCAAGCCACGTGTCGGCGACTGGGTCGTAGCCGTTGGCAACCCGTTCGGACTGGGCGGCACGGCAACGGCCGGGATCGTATCGGCTGATGGGCGCGAATTGCTCGGCGGCAACTACAACGACTTCATCCAGATCGACGCGCCGATCAACCGCGGCAACTCAGGTGGCCCGACGTTCAATCTGAATGGCGAAGTGATCGGTGTGAATACGGCGATCTTCTCAGACACGGGCGGCGGCAGCGTCGGCATCGGATTCGCGATTGAGGCCAATGCGGTGAAGACCATCGCTGACACATTGATCAAGAACGGGAAGGTCGTGCGCGGCTGGCTGGGTGTTGAAATCCAGAGCATGAGCCAGCGTTATGCCGACGCGTGGAGTCTGAAGAGCGCCAAAGGCGCGATCGTCCGCACTGTGACGTCCGGCGGCCCGGCAGAAGCCGGTGGCATCAAGCGTGGTGACATTATCGTATCGGTGAACGGCGAAGAAGTGAAAGACAACCGGCAGCTAACGCAACGCGTTGGCAGCCTGCTTGCTGGCTCCACCAATAGCTTCAAGGTTATCCGGGACGGCAAGGAACAGATTATCCGCGTCACGGTGCGCGCGCGCGACGACAAGGCGTTGGCCAGTTCAGAGCTCGATCCTGCCCGCGCCGGCATGAAGCCCCCGACCCCGAGCGATTCCGACGCGAAAGTTCTGGGCGGTACGATCCGGACGCTGACAGCGGAAGAAGCGACGAAGTTCGATGTTGGAGCGGCGGGCACGGGTCTCATCGTGGTGACCGTGGAAGCGCGAGGCGCTTTTTCGAAGGCTGACATCTTCCCGGGGGATGTGATCCTTGAGATCAACAACAAGGTCGTGAAGGCGCCGAAGGACTATGAAGACGCTATCGCTGCTGCAAAGTCGGCTGGCAAGAAAGACGTCATCGCGCGGGTTGGATGCGGCAATCAGGAGCGCTGCTTCGATCTTACCGTTTTGCGGCCTATTGAAATCGCTCCGGCGGAATAGAAGCGGAAAACATGCGAGTTATTGTCATTGAGGACGACGCCGACGCGGCAGCGTTCGTAAAAGGTGTTCTTAGCGAAGCTGGCCACGCCGTCGATGTGTGCGGTGATGGCGAGTCTGGCCTGAACAAGGCGCGCACCGGCGAATACGACGCGCTTGTGGTGGACCGGATGCTTCCGGGCATGGATGGCCTGAAGCTGCTCAAGAGCTACCGAGATGCCGGCGGGCGTGCACCTGCGTTGTTCCTGTCGGCGCTGGGCGAGGTGGATCATCGTGTGGAAGGCCTGCAAGCCGGCGGTGACGACTATCTCGTGAAGCCATACGCGCCGAGCGAGCTTGTGGCGCGCGTCGAAGCGCTTGGTCGCCGTGCAACTGGCGATATTCCGACAACCAAGCTGTCGGTTGGCGGACTGGAGATGGATCTTCTGGCGCGCACCGTTCACCGTGACGGGCAGAAAATCGATCTGCAGCCGCGGGAGTTCCGCCTTCTTGAGTTTCTGATGCGCCATGCCGGGCAGGTCGTCACACGCACCATGCTGCTGGAAAAGGTGTGGGATTATCACTTCGATCCCCAGACCAACGTGATCGACGTTCACGTCTCGCGTTTGCGCGGAAAGATCGACAAGGATTTCGAGCGGCCCTTGCTCCATACCGTGCGGGGCGCGGGATACCGGCTCGAAGCTTAAGCGATGAAAATCGGCCGCCTGCCGGCGCTGGTCCGGACGACAACGTTCCGGCTCGCGCTGCTGCACGCGTCGATCTTCATCCTGTTTTCGGCTTCGCTGCTTGCCTACCTGTATTACGAAACTGCCGGACATCTGGGCCGGCAGGCGGAGGCGGAGCTTAACGCCGAGTTCGGTGAGCTGTCGGCTGCCTATCGTGGCGGTGGTCTTGATCGACTTAAGCAGGCAGTGACAGAGCGGCGCGAAGCGCGCGGCAAGTTTTTCTATCTGCTGCAGGATGGCAGCGGACAGAAAATCGAAGGCGACTTCGATGTGCTGCCGGCGCCGGCCCCTCTTGGCCAGGTCGTCAATGTGGAGTTTGCCTACGACGCCAGGACAATTCAGGGGCAGCCGAGCAGGCGGTCTGCGGAAGGGCGCATCTCGCGTTTGTCCGAAGGTGGCGTGCTCATGGTTGCCTACGATGTCGGCGATCTGGGCGAAATGAATCGCAGGATCACCGAGGTGGTTTGGCGCTCTGCGGCGGTGGGCTTTGTGCTTTCGCTGATTGGTGGCGTCGTGATCTCGCGATCGGCTGCACAACGCGCTGAACAGCTGGCGAAAACAACCGAAGGCGTGATGGGCGGCGACCTCACGCGTCGCGCTCCTGTCTTCGGGTCCGGAGACGAGTTCGACCGGCTGTCGGAGCAGTTGAACGCCATGTTGGCGAAACTTGAGCGATTGGTAATTTCATCCCGCTCCGCAGGAGATTCAATCGCCCACGATCTCCGATCTCCCCTCACGCGATTACGCAACCGGCTGGAGGCCGGGCTTCGTGATACAG